>DASXJW010000150.1:0-29931 GCA_036497165.1 Solirubrobacteraceae bacterium | reverse complement strand
CGGCGCGGCATCGAGTCGCGCCCAGGCCTCGGCCGCATCGGGCTCGGGCGCCAGCGGGTCCAGCGCCACGATCTCGCCGCCGGCCGCGACGCACGTGGACGTCACCGGCCCCTTGAAGTCGCTGCCAGGGGTCCAGTCGGGGTGCGGGCGGCTCCACACCCAGAGTCCCGGCGCGACGTCACGGATCTCGGTCACGCCGGGAATGTATCCGCGGCCGCGGCCGCGGCCCGGCGTTGAGGCGTGACCCGGGCCGCGCACTGAGGTCAGTCGCGGCGCCCCCGCTGGTCATGGCGCCCCCACGAGCGCTGGACGCAGGCCAGGGAAAGGCGTACGCCCGGTAGCTGTCGACGCCTGTCGCGAACTGTGCATTGAGCAGCAGCTGCCCCGAGCGGGAGAACTCGGAGAAGTAGGGCTCTTCGGGAACGGAGGCGGCACGTAGCGAGATCTTGACTCCTCAGATCACACACACGCCCATTCTGAGGCGCGCGATGTGAGGAGTCAGCATGACCCGCGTTTGGCGTCACACGCTTCAAATCCGGGCGGTGTGCGATCTGAGGCGTCAACATCCGGGCCGCGGCCGTGGTCTGCTCGCCGCCTTCATCGCAGGCCGTTGACGTGCGTCCGCGTCGTGCCTAAACGCCCGGATCAGACGACGCGGGCGAGGCCAACGGCCGCGCACCAGGTCCCCCCTCGTCGCCCGCGCGGCGGACCAGTCGAGCCCCCAGACATTGACATGCAGCCGTTTGGCTGCCTATAATCATGCAGCCAAATGGCTGCCTTTCCTGATCCCCACACGACGGACGAGGTCTTCCGAGCCCTGGCCGACCCCAGCCGCCGCCGGCTTCTGGACAGCCTGAACGCCAGCAACGGGCAGACCCTGCGCGAGTTGTGCGCGGGCATGCGGATGGCTCGCCAGTCGGTGAGCAAGCACCTGGCCGTGCTCGAGGCGGCCAACCTCATCACCACGGTGTGGCGCGGGCGGGAGAAGCTGCACTACCTCAATGCCGCCCCGATCAACGACATCTCGGAGCGATGGATCGATCGCTACGAACAGCAACGGGTCCACGCCCTCGCCGACCTCAAACGAGCCCTGGAGAACCCCCCGATGGACAAGCCCTCATTCGTATACACGACGTACATCCGGACCACCCCCGACCGGCTGTGGGAGGCGCTGACCAGTCCCGCATTCACCCAGCGTTACTGGACCGCGGCCCTCGAGACCGACTGGAAGCCAGGCTCCGAGATGGCCTGGAATCTCTACGGCGTGACGGTCGCCCATCCCGAGCAGGTCGTCCTGGAGGCCGACCCGCCCCGGCGCCTGTCCTACACCTGGCACACGTTCACGCCTGAGCTCGCCCGGGCCGCCGGCGTCAACGAGGAGCGCTTCGCCGCCGCCGCCGCCGAGCCGCGGTCCAGGGTGACCTTCGAGCTTCAGCCCGCGGGAGACGCGGTGAAGCTGACCGTCGTGCACGACGGGTTCCCCGACGACAGCACGGCCGCTCAGCTGGTCAGCAACGGCTGGCCCCGGGTCCTGTCGAGGCTCAAGACCTTGCTGGAGACCGGTGACACGTTCCAGATCGAGACCAAGTGAAATGCAAGACGCCCAGGAGGCCACATCATCATGACGACACCCACCATCGCCACCCGTGAGCAATGGGAGGCCGACCGCGAGCAGCTGCTCGTGCAGGAGAAGGAGCAGACACGCCACGCCGACGAGCTCGCTCGCCGGCGGCGGGAGCTGCCGTGGCTGCCCATCGACAAGGAGTACACGCTGCAGACCGCCGACGGGCCGAGGACCCTCGCGGAGCTGTTCGGCGGCCGCTCGCAACTCGTCGTCTACCACTTCATGTTCGGCCCCGACTACGAGGCCGGCTGTCCTGTCTGCTCGTCGATCGCCGACAGCTTCAACGCTGTGATCGAGCATCTCAAGGCGCGTGATGTGACGATGATCGCCGTCTCGCAGGCGCCTGTGGAGAAGCTGCTGCGCTACCGGGAGCGCTTGGGCTGGAGCTTTGACTGGGCATCGAGCCAGGACAGCGATTTCAACGCCGACTTCGGGCACACGCGCAGCCGTGAGGAGGCCGGCGCCTGGGTGCCGGACGCGCCCCCCATCGTGTCCCTGAACGCTGCCGATTGCGGGACCGACCCGGCGGGCTACATGGCGCAGCGCCCCGGCATCAGCGTCTTCGCCCGCTCGGGCGACGACGTCTATCTCACCTACACGACCACGGCACGGGGGCTCGAGCCGGTGATGACCTACTACGGGATCCTCGACTGGGTGCCCCGGGGCCGCGACGAGGGCGAGTCGCCCTCTCCGACGTGGATGCGCCGTCACGACGAGTTCGCCGCCGCGTGACGCGATGAGCGAGCTCGCCGCCACTCCTCACGCCGACTCCGCCCTGATCCCGGTGGCGGCGCTCGCCTCTGTCCTGGCGGCGGCCGCCGCCGGCTGGGTCGCGCTCGGCGGCCGCATGTCCGGCATGGACATGGGACCAGGCGGCGATCCCGGTGCCCTCGGCTGGTTCGCCGTCACCTGGGCGGTCATGACCGCCGCGATGATGCTGCCCGCGTCGGCGCCCGCGGTGGTGCGCCTGGTCCGCGGATGGCACGGCAGGCCGACGAGCGCCGCGCTCCTGTTCCTCGCCGGCTACGGGGTCGTGTGGATGGTCGCCGGGCTCGCCGGCTACGCGGCGGTTCAGGCCATACGTGGGCTGCACGCCGGCGTGCTGGGATGGCCGGCCGCCGGCCGTTACGTGGCCGCCGCCGCGATCATCGCCGCGGGGCTGTATCAGCTGACGGCGGTCAAGCGACGATGGCTGGCGCGCTGCACGGCACCGGAGCTCCCGCTCGCGCGCCACCGCACCGTCGACGCCGTGACGGCCGGGGTGAAGCACGGCGGCTGCTGCGTCGCCTGCTGCTGGACCCTGATGGCCGCTCTGTACGCGCTCGGGATGATGAGCCTCAGCTGGACGGCGGTGGTCACCGTGCTCATCGTGGGCGAGCGCGTGCTCCGGCCCCCGGTGGTCATCGCGCGCGGCGTCGCCGCCGTGCTGATCGTGCTCGGCATCGCGCTGGCGCTGGCGCCGGGATCGGTGCCCGGCCTGACGATCCCGCCGATGCCCGGATCCGCGATGACCGGGATGCGCGGATGACGGGAGAGCGCTCGGATCAGTCCAGCGGGGGGTGGCGCTCCGTCAGCCCGCTGGCGGCCTCCCAGGCCGCGGCGTGCTCGAGCAGCCGCCGGTCGCCGCGATAGCGTCCGACGAGCTGAAGCCCGACCGGCAGCCCATCCTGGGTGAACCCGGCCGGAACCGCGACGACCGGATGGGCCGAGACCGTGATCCGCGAGCACGCTCGCATCCACCCCAGGTAGTGCGGCATGGCCACACCGGCGACCTCCGTGGGGTACTCGACCCCAACCGGGAACGGGACCACCTGGGCCGCCGGCGCGGCGAGGAGGTCAAAGCGCCCCAGCAGGCGCGCCATGGCGACGAACACCTCAGACCGGGCGGCGATGGCGCGCGCAACCGCGGGGCCGTCGAGCCCCAGGCCGCGCTCGACGTTCCAGATGAGCGTCTCCTTGGCCTCGGCGCGCAGCGCCGGCAGACCGGGTCCGAACGCGCGGGCGAAGGCGACGGCTCGGAGGGTCTCGAAGGCTTCGTCGGCCGCGCTGAGGTCCAGGGCCACGTCCTGCACGTCGCATCCGAGCGCCACGAGCCGCTCGCGGGCGCTCCCCAGGACGGTCATCACCTCGGTCTCGATCGGTAACCCCCCGAGGTCCGGGCACCAGGCGATGCGCAGCCCGGTCAGCTCCCCGCCGAGATCGCCCAGGAACTCTGCCGGATCGCCGTGGGAGAGCGGGTGCAGGTCGTCCGGCGCGCAGATGGCGCTGAGCATGAGCGCGAGATCGCCCACCGTGCGCGCCATCGGCCCCGTCACCGACGCCGTGTCCCACACGTCTCCCCCGCCGCTGTCGGGCACCAGCCCCGGGGTGGGGCGCAACCCCACCACGCCGTTGAACGACGCAGGGTTGCGGATGCTGCCGCCGTGATCGGAGCCATCCGCGATCGGCAGCATGCCGGCGGCCAGCGCTGCCCCCGCCCCGCCACTGCTGCCGCCCGCCGAGCGTTCCTGGGCCCACGGGTTGCGCGTGACGCCGAACACCTCGTTGAACGTGTGGGACCCCACCCCGAACTCAGGCGTGTTCGTCTTCCCCACGATGACCACGCCGGCGGCGCGCAGTCGCTGCACGAGCAGGCTGTCGACCTCCGGCACGTGCGTGGCGAACGCCCGCGATCCGTATGTCGTCGTGATCCCGGCCGTGTCCACGAGATCCTTGATCGCGATCGGGAGCCCATGCAGCGGACCGAGCGGCTCGCCGGCAGCGGCGCGACGGTCAGCCGCGTCGGCCTCGGCCAGCGCCGTCTCGGGGCGCAGGCTGACCACGGCGTTGAGGCGCGGGTTGAGCGCGTCGATCCGCTCGAGGTGCCAGGTCACCACCTCCCGCGCCGACAGCTCCCGCCGGCGCATCGCCGCCGCGAGGTCACGCGCCGTCCACCAGTGCAGCGGGGTCGCCCCGACGGCCGGTTCGGCGCTCATCGCGCCGACGCTACCAAGCGCGCCGTCACATCCGCCGGTCGCGGCGGGAGGGCATGGCGTGCGGCGAACGCTGGATCGCCACCGGCGATGCTCGGCACCGCTGTTAAGGTCAAAGGCGTGAGCATCGCTGCCCTCCTCGAGCGCGACACCGCGGCCTGTGTCTGGTGCGGGCGTGAGCCGTGGGCGCGCGACCTCACCGCAGAGCATCTGCTCCCGCGTTCCCGCCGCGGCCGGGGGCTGCAGGAGAACCTCGCCGTTGCCTGTCGCGGCTGCAATCGCAGGCGGCGCTCACGGCAGGTCGCCGCTTACGCGCGGGCGCAGCTGGACGCCGGTCACCGGCCGCGATTTGACCTCCTCGACGCCGCGCTGGGCCGTCTCAGCGGCTCGGCCTCGCGCGATCACGCCGCCTACGGGCAGCGGCAACGCGAGCTGCTGGCGCGGGTGCGGAGTCTCGCCCCCGCCCTCACCTAGCCCGAGCCCGGTATGTACGGGGGCGCGACACCCCACCCCCACCGTGGCACGGGCGCCTGCGCGGCCACCTCGGCGCCGGGCTGGGAGTTGTGCATCGCCAGCCGCGTGCCCCACTCCGCGTAGCCCATGAGCGCCGCCCGCAACTCGGGGTCAGACGGCAGGCCCGCGTCGTCGGCCGCGCGGCTGAGGAGCGTGACGAAGGTCAGTCGCTGGTCGGCGCTGATGGCGAGGTCGTGATGCCGGGCCAGCATGTGCTCGTACCCGCCCCGCCGTTCGCTGTACACGGCGGGACCGCCCATGACCTCGGCCCACCAGTCGGTCACGTGCTCGCGATGCGCCACGCTCACCCGCCCGCCGAACATCGCGGCGATCTCCGGAGCCTCCTGCTCGACCAGATCGTAGAACCGGTTCAGCCACCGGGCGAAGGCGTCCCGGCCGCCCGCCCACTCGAAGATCGTCGGCGTGTGATCCGCCATGGAGTCCACGCTACCTGACCAGCGCGCCGCGCCAGGACCTGGTGGCCGAGGCGCCGCAGCCGCCGCCTTCACCCGCCGGTGGCCGGCTATCCGCGGCGGGCGTCATAGCGGCGCCGGTCGCGCTTGGTGGGTCGGCCGCCGAGGTCGATGGGCCCAGCGAGCCGGCGCCGTTCCGCCTGCCGAGCGCGCTCGGCGACGCTCTCCTCCGTCTCCTCGTAGAGCGTCGCCGCCTCGGCGGCCGACACCCGGCGCTCCGCTGCCCCGCGCACCACCACCGTCCGCCGTAGTTGGCCCAGCGTGATCTGGAGCACATCATCGGGCCTGACCTCGCGGCTCGGCTTGGCCGAATCGCCGTTGACGTGGACACGCCCACCCTTGACGGCTTCCGCCGCCTGCCCACGCGTCTTGAACAGCCGCGCCGTCCACAGCCACTTATCGATGCGCATCACGCGCCGGCGGAACCCCGCTCATCACTCTTCCTCATCTCGGCCGTGACGGTAGATCAGTCGCGGCCACGGCGGCCGCCCGAACGCGAGACATAGGCGTTGACCGATAGGCGTTGACCGGCCCGCCCACGCTGTTTAGCCTGGGCAGGTGCACCACGAGGACCGGGCGCAGGTTGGACGGGACGCCGACGCGGCGGACTCGCGACGGCCCGTCGTCGTCCTGGGCGACCGCGATCCGGCCACCGACGCCGCGCGGGTGCTTGGCAGGCGGGCGGGCCTGACGACGGAGACGGTGTCGTCAGCCAGCGACATTCGGGCCCTGCAACGAAGCGTCGGCAATCGGGCGACCCGGCAACTGCTGCGGCTCAAGAAGGACGCGGAGTTCGACGACGCCGTTGCGCTGGCCCGGGAGTCGTTCACCGCTCTCCAGCAATTCGCCACCGGCCTGCTGACCATGATGCTGGGCGGCCTCGGCACCGCGATCGCCTCGTTTCTGTTCAGGCCGCACCTCGTGTTCATCATGGGCAGCGACTCCGGCGGCTTCTACGACATCGCCGAGCACTACTGGCGCCTGCACGATCCGCTGGCCACCTTCGTCACCGATCAGCGGACGCTCGAGGACGTGATCAATTGGATCAACGCCAATACCAGCCAACCGCTCGGTCGCGTCACCATCGTCAGCCACGCCAACGAGAACGGGACTCTCTCGTTCGGTGTCGACGCCGGCGATACGGATCGCCATACCTCCTTCGACGATCTCCATAAGGCGCTGGGTGGGAGCAGCGCGGGCGGTCGGACCCTGCCGACGCCCGGCAACCAGGTCGACAGGTCGACCTCGATCGAGATCAAGGGCTGCGACATCGGCCGCTCGACCGACATGCTCAACCTGCTCAGCGAGGTCTTCAACGGCGCACCGGTCCACGCGCCGACCCACGAGCAGGGCTACGGTTGGTCCACGCGGGAGGGTCAGGCGGCACGCGACAAGGCCAGGGCGTCCTTCCGCGCAGCGGCCGAGGCGAAGTTCCCGGCGGTGCCGGCGATCGACCCGAAGCTGACCGGTGCGGCCAAGAAGGCCGCTGTCGAAGCTCGCAAAAAGGCCGTCAAAGCCCGCGACGCCGCGATCGCGGCGGAGGTCGCAACCCACAAGCGGGAGATCGGGTTCATGGCGCAGTACGGGACGTTCTATGAGTTCTTCTCCGGTCCGGAGGTCGAGGCGCCCGGCACGAAGGCGATCGGCCTGGCCACCGTGCGCGCACAGGTCGATCACCTCTATCCGCACCTGACCGACAAGGAGCGCACGCAGCTGACCAAGGAGCTCGTGGCGGCGGAGAAGGTCGAGACGATCAAGCCCTACTCGTCGCGCGGCGATTTCGCGACGACGCTGGGGCAGGCCCGCGTCGTCTACAGGGACGATCTGAAGGCCAATCACGTGACCGTCACGGGCGTTGACGGCGTCACCCGGTCCGGGACCGACAACACCCACGTCGAGGTGGTGCTCAAGGTGATCGACAACGGCCAGCCGACGACCCGGACCTACACGATGGATCTCGAGGACGACGCCACCATCCTCGCCAACGCCAAGGCGGAGGTGTCGAATCCCGAGCATTACGACTGGGACGTCGTGGAGACGCGCGTCGGCGCGACGACCACTCGGACGGGACGGGGCCGCCGGATGCGCGGCTACCTCCACCACCACCCGCTCGACAACAAGACCACGCCGCACTTCGACGTCACCGATGAGTCCAACACGGACTTCTTCGGCGCATCGAAGTGAGGCGGGTTACCGACGCGGGCACGTTACTGGCAGCGGTCGGATGCGGAGTCGTGCTCGCTCTGGCGGGCTGTGGCCGGTCCTTCACGGCCGCCGCCGCCCCGGCCGCCTCGAGCTCGGGGTTCACGTTGATGCAGATGAACCTGTGCCTGTCGGGTCTGGCCGCGTGCTACGCGAGGGTGCGATACCCGGCAGGCGTCAAGGACGCGGTCGTTCGGATCCGTGGCGCGCACCCCGACGCGGTCACCGTCAACGAGGGCTGCAGCGGTGACGTCGCCAGGATCGCCCGAAAGACCGGTTACCACGCGCGCTTCTCGAGGGTGATCTACCGCGGCAGACCCCTCGCCTGCATCCGACCGGGCGGCCGCGGGCTCTTCGGTGACGCGGTGCTCGCCAGGGCGGTCATCGTGAGGACCGACAGCCACGCCTTCGCGGCGCAGGCCGGTCCCGAGCGGCGCCAGTGGCTGTGCGTCACCACCCGCGACGACATCACCGTGTGCACCGCCCACCTCGCCTCGCACGAGCCCGAGGAGGCCGCGGAGAATCGTCCGCAGTGCTCCGAGCTCGAGGCGCTCCTGGCCCGTCGCGCCGTTGGCCGGACCGTCATCTTCGGGGGCGACGTCAACCGCCGGCCCTCCTGCGCCCCGCGAGGCTTCTGGATGCGCACCGATGCGTCCGCCCACCAGGACCCCGGCAGTCAGCAGGTCTATGGAACCGGCGCCCCGCACACGGCGTCGGCCCGGGTGGAGCGCGCCGCCCACACCGACCACGACGTGCTCCTCGTTCACGCGGTCCTCAGCGCCCGACCATGACGATCCCGTCGCCCGAGTCCAGGGCAGCTCTGTACATGTTCGTGCATGTTTGGGTAGTTCTTGCACTCTGACAAAGGCCCCGCGCGCCACTCCGTGCCTGTACAGTGATGGTGTCTAGGGGGCGTGAGGCGGGTGACGCGCATGCGGGGGCCGGGGGGCAGTGGAATATGGGGCGCATGATGGGGCGAAGTGACACTCGTGTACGACCGGGTCCGTCGTCGCGATTCCGAGGCCGTGGCGACGTGCAGAAGCTCGCCGCCGTGCGATGGCCGGTCGGTTGGCGGTGCGCCGGCGTCGTCCTCCTGCTCGTGGCGCTGGCGGGCCTCGCCTATGAGGCGGGCAAGCCGCCCGCCGCCGGCCCGGTGTTCAGCAAGCAGATCGAGTACGTGATCACGACGGTCACCAAACCGGCGGTCGCGATCCCGCTTGCCTCCCTGATCGTCGTCGCACTGGCGTCTCTGCTGCGGCGTCTGAGGTTCGAGTGGCTGGTGTTCAAGCCCGGCCCCATCTGTGTCCGCGAGCTCGCCGTGGCGCCGGGGGTCACGGATCTCGACATCACCCATCTCACGGGGCTCTTTCGGGGACGCTTGATGCAACTGCGGCTCCACGCGCCGGCCCCGGTTCCCGGTGCGACCCCGGCCGAGGACTTCCTGTCGGTGCTCGACGCCGAGCACCTGGACGCCAAGAACATGCTTGGCAGCGTCGTGGGCGTGCTGCGTGCCGCGATCCCGACACACGGCTACGAGGTCAGCGTGACGTTGACACAGCAGGTGGCTTTCCCACCCGGGAAGCCGCGGCTTGGGGTCACCGCGCAGTTGACGCGTCTTCCGAACGAGGGCGTGCCGATCGAGACGGCCTGGGGGCACGCATGGGATGACGCCATCATTCAGGCCGCCGATATGGTCACCGCCGCCGTCCTTCCGCGGACCCGTCTCAGCAATCGCCCGCCGTGGTCGGGCTGGCGGCGCTACCAGATGCCCGGCCTGGTCGTCCACGGCTATGAAAAGGCTCAGGAGCTCACGACCGCGCGGCGCTATGACGAGGCCCTGGCGCACTGCTTCCACGCGCTTGACCTCGACCCGAAGAGCGTGGATCTCCGTCTGTGCAAGGGATTCATCGAAGAAAAGCTCGGGTTGTACATAGACGCGGTGGCGACATATGCGGCTGCTCGGCGCGTCGCCGACGCAACGGCACGAAGGCTCTACAACCGCAAGGCGCGACGCAATCGCAGAGCCAGCGGGCGCATCGCCAGGTACCGACTCGCGGTCCTGCTCGGTGGCACCAGCTTCGCGCATCAGTGGCGCAAGCCCGGCGGCACCACGCGGCGTGCAACACAGCGGTCCCTTCTTCGCGAGCGCCTGAGCCCCGAGCTGCAGACACTCCTCGAGCACCACGGGTTGCTTTCCCGCGATCCAGCCGAGCGCGACGCGGTCATCGTTCTGCTCGAGGAACCCGCGCCGGCCGGCGCCAAGGACGATGAGGACTCACGCTATTACGAGCTGCGGCGCCTCCTGGCGCAACTTGCCGCCAAGGAGCTGGGCGAGCTGCAGCATTCGCTCAACTGGCACCGATCGCAGCCAGGCTCGCTGACTCCGCTCTCGGTGAAGTTGACAGCAGCGGCCGTCCGGCTGCGATGGCATCACATCGAGCAACGGCGGGCTGAGCTGCAAGGCCATCGCAAAAGCAGTGTCACACCCTTGCTCGACTGCAAGGCTCAACCGGTGGTCGCCGTCGATCGATGGCGGCGGTCGTTTCAGACCTGGACGGAGGAATACAGCGCAGCGAGTCTGTACGCCCTGCCGCTGCTGATCAAGCCGCCTCGTCCCCGGCAGGGTCTGAGCGAAGAGGAGAACCGCCAAGGAGACGAGGCCCGCGCCGCCGAGGAGGCGCGACGGATCGAGCTGGGGCGGCTGGCGGTCGAGCACCTCAGGCGGGCCATGTCATCGACGCCCAGCTCGCACGCTGCTGAGCGCCGCGATTGGGTTCTCAGCGAGGATCCGGACCTGGACGGGTTGCGATCATGCCTGGCCTTCAAGCATTTCGAGGCCATGTTCTTCCCGTCCCCGGCGCCGACCCCGCGCCGGCCGCGGCGCGCCAGCCGCTGGGAGATCTCCCGCTACACGCATGTACTGCTCGCCGACACTGCCCGCCGGTGGGAGACGGTGTGGCACCAGAGGCGTGACCTGGTCGTCTCGAAGATCGATCCGCACGTCGTCCTCCAGTGGAGCAAGGACGAGGCCGGAGCCTGGGAGATGGTGGCCCGCATGGCGCGCGATTACAAGCACTGGCCGGCGCGGTGCGAGCTCATCGAGGAGATGATGGCGTGGAGCGCCGGGTACGGCTTTGAGCCGTTGGACGTCGCCCTTCCGCGGTTCGTCCGCGACACCGAGATCGGCCACGGCGGTGACGAGGACTATGACGCGCTCTGCGCGGCGGTCAAGACAGAGGTGACCGTCAACGAGACACGGCTACGGTCCCTGCTTGACCATCTCGAGCCGATCACCGGCAGCGATCACCCCCTCCCGGCGCTGCCTCAGGACGCGCGTAACGGCGCACCCCGCGAGCGCCGGCAGATGGATGCCGCCACCTCCGCGGATCCGGCGTCCCACGGTCCCGAGTACCGGCTGTGGATGCGGGTCACGGCTCCTCTGCGACCCGGGGAGCCGCCGTTGCGACAGTTCGAGCGATTGCAGGACGAGCTCAGCGACCGCGACTTCTGGCATCGGGCCGCTCCGAGCCCGTTCCTCGAGTGCGTCTGCGACGTCCACGCCGCCATGTGGCAGCGTCTCCACGAGTGGCTCGAGGAACCGCCAGACCGCGCCTCGGCCGCTGAGACCCACTTCACGTGCGCCATTGCGCAGGCGGCTCGCCTGAGTGAGACATCCGGCGTGCGCTGGGTCCGGGCGGTCATCGCGCGCCGTATTCAACGCTTGGGCTCGGCGGAGGTGGTGGCAGGCGGTCAGGCTATCCGGCCTTGACGCCTGCAGGCGCGGCAGGCGAGCCCGATGCGCCGGAGGTCGCCACGCTCACGTGCACGGTCTGTGACGTGTCGGCTCCCAGGCCCGGGAGCGTGACCGTCCCGCTGCTGCCCTCGACCGGCACGCGGTGAAGCACCGGCGGGGTGGGCTGGTGCAGATCGCCGACGGCGACCACGAGACCCGACGCTGCGCCGGCGTGCGTGTCGAAGGTCACCTGGAGATCGTCGCCGACGGCGGTGGCGGACACGGCGGGTGCCGGCGGCGGCGGCGGCGCCGCCGCGGCGGCGAGAGCGGCCGCATGGGCCGCGACGGTCGCCAGCAGGACGTCGGGGTCCTTGTACTGCCCGTGGCCTCCGGGTCCTTTGGGACTGGAGTCGTCGAGCAGGTTGGCGTCATGGGACTCGGGCACGGTGCCGCCCCACATGCCCTGCCAGAGCGCCCAGCCGTCGACTCCGGGTTCGTCGGAGAGGATCTCCAAGGTGAGCGGCGGGGCTGGGCGCTTACCGTCGGCGTGATCGAACCAGGCTCCGGTCCAGTGCACGTCGGCGGAGAAGTACGACGCGTGAGACCCTCTGGCCGGGTAGACGACCGGCTGCTCGCCCACCCGCTCCACCTGGTTCCAAGGACGCTGCGCGGCGTGCCTGTGCTGGGCGTACACCGCCAGGTCGGGGCCGGCGCTCGCGGGGTCCAGGCGGAGCTGAATCATCTCCCAGTCGCCTTCGTGCAGCCCGGCCCTGATGAACGGTCCGATCAGGTTGTAGTCGTTATAGAAGTAGAAGAACCAGTACGAGAGCCACACGCGACCGTCCGTACCTGTCGCGGAGTGGCCGTAGACACGGTTGGCGTATTGCGGCTTGGCATGCATGGCCTGCGCCTCGGCGACATAGTTGCGTGACGTGACGCCGATCCGGTCCCCGGCGAGCACGGCGTCGCCGTTGCCGTACTGCTCGCGGCCCAGAAAGTCCAGCGAAAGCTGAGCCTGATTGCCCGTCGGGCTCGCCGCCGCAATGACCGTCCCGTCCACTCGCTTGAGCTGGTTGCCGGGATTGTCGGTCCACTCCGACGCCGCATCGGCGAAATACGGCTCCTGCGAGTCGTAGCGCAGCACCGGCATGTGGCGCTCCAGCAAGGCGGCCGTATCCCCGGACGTGGCCATCGCTGCGCCGAACCTACCACGCTCAGCAGCTCGAGGAATGGCCCGATCACGGGCACCTCGTCCACCTCGCCCGCCCCGACAGGTTCGCCGCCCGCCGGCGCTCCTTCATCGACCACATCGCTGGTGGGTAGCGTCGCGCCTAGCCTTCCAGCGATGGCCCCATCCGCCTCCCTGCCGTCAGCCGGAGCGCTCGAGGCAGTGCGATGCCTGGCTGGCTCGTCGGCCGCCATCCTCGCAGTCACTCGCCTACACGGTGGCCAGCACGCGGACACGTGGAGGGTCGACACCGCGCATCCCACCCTCAGCGTGGTCGTCCGGCGGTTCCCGGTCGGGGACCCTGCCGGCGGGCAGGAACAGCGCGTGCTGCGGACCTTGGAGGGCCTGGGGGGCCTGGCCCCGGTGCTGCTCGGCGGCGACCTGAGCGCCCGGTGGTCAGAGCACCCGACCTCGGTGATCAGCTCCCTCGACGGCCAGGCGGACGTCACCCCGTCCGATCCGCAGGGGTGGGCGCGCGAACTGGGTCGCGCCCTTGGCGTAGTGCACGCGCTGCCGGGCGAGGGCCTGCCCGGGTTACCGAGCGTGTTCGACCACAGGGGCGGCTCTCCTGATGCCTTGAACGGCCCGCTGGCGGCAGTCGTCCGGTCTCGCTGGGCGCAGGTCAGGGCCGCGCCGGAGGTCCTGACCCACTCCGACTACTGGTCGGGCAACGTCGTCTGGCGTGGCGGACGGCTCACGGGCATCGTCGACTGGTCTGGCGGGGCACGTGGTCCCCGCGGCTTTGATGTGGGCTGGTGCCGGCTCGATCTCGTCCTCCTGTTCGACGAGCGCATTGCCGACGTCTTTCTCAGGGCCTACGAAGCCGCGATCGCTCAGCCCGTCGGCGACATGGTTCTCTGGGATGGCTGGGCGGCCGCGCGGTCGCACGAGTCGGTCGAGACCTGGGTCCCGAACTATGCGCCCCTCGGGCGCCCCGACCTCGACGCACACGAGCTTCGCCGCCGCCACTCGCGATGGACGACACGTGTCCTGGAGCAGGTCCCTCTCCCGGACCAGAGCCTTCGGTGAAGCCCACGTGCCGTTCCTGCGAAGATATGGACCATGAGCGATTACGATAGTTTTGAAGATCGGCTCCGCGCCATCGCGGACGAGATCAGCCGGTCGGTCCAGAAGATCTCCGACCTCGACGTTGAGGAGTTCTCCCAGCGCTACGGAGTCGACGCGGACCGTGCTCGCGCCTTCGCCGACGCCGCCGGACGATGGCTCAACGACCATCTCTCCGCGGGCGATCCTCGGTTCGGTCACGACCAGCAGCCTGATCCCGCCAGCGGCGAGAGCCCGCTCGGTTCGGATCCGGACCGGGAGGGACGATCCGCCGCCGGGCAGACACAGCCAAGCTCGGGACCGGGCCCCCATCCGCTTGACCTTCCGACCGATCAGCAGGGTGTGGCGCTCAGCGCGCTGGATTCCGGACGGTGGACGGCGCGGCCTGGCAGCAACCAACTGGCCGGTACCGGCACGGGCCCCGCACCGGCGCCGTCCGACGTCGTCGGTGAGCTGCGCGGCCGGGATTGGATCACAGCCGACGGCACGCTGACGCTGGTGGGCCGCCACGCGCTGGGCCGGTGGTGTCGGACCGTCGAGGACCCAGGGCCGCCGCCGCCTGCGCCACCCGCGCCGCCCGCCTAGTGTCGTTGATTCCGCGCACGCGGGGTCGTGGAATCAACCATCTGGTCGCCGAACCAGGCCCGCGAGGCTGGCGGAACCCGGGGCGGCCGGCCGCCGCGGCCCCCACCCCGCTCACCCGCCGCGTTCACAGCGCGATGAGCACGATGCCGAGAACGACGACCACCGAGGGCAGCAGCCGCCGGCGGGCGAACGGCTCCTTGAACAGCAGAGTGGCGATCAGCGCGGCACTGATCACGCTGGTCTCGCGAAGGGCGGACACGAGGGCCAGGGGCCCGTGGGTCTGCGCCCACACGACGATGCCATAGGCCAGCACCGAGATGACCCCGGCCGCGAGCCCGGCAGGCACGTCGCGCAGCAGCCGGCGATGAGGGCGGTGGCGCAAGCGGTGGATGGTGATGGCGAGGATGGCCGGTGCCTGAAAGGCGAAGAGCAGCGAGAGGTAGCCGAGCGGGTTGTGAGCGCGGCGCACGCCCAGCCCATCGATGACGGTGTAGCTGGCGATGGTCACTCCGGTCAACAGCGCGATCGTCGTCGCAGGCACGTCCGCGCGCGTCAAACGCCCCCCGGCGAACACGATTGCGGTCAGCGCAGCCCCGATCATGCACGTCCCGGCGATCTGGAGCGCGGTGAGGTGCTCACCGGCGATGAACCAGGCGCCCAGGCCGACGAGCAATGGCGCCGTGCCCCGCGCCAGCGGATAAGCACGACCAAAATCTCCGAGACGGTAGGACTGCAGCAGGGCGGCGCTGTAGGCGATGTGGATGACGGCCGATCCGGCGGCGAAGGCGATCGCAGCCGAGCGCGGCGGGCCGACGATCGGCAGGACGATGACGGCAAGTGCGGCCTGGGCAGCCCCGATGAGCGCAAACGCCACCGTCTTGTCCGTGATGGCCGACGCGATGGCGTTCCAGCTGGCATGGAGCACCCCGGCGAACAGGACGAGAGCGATGACGGCGACGGTGAGCTGGCGGGCGGGCATCAGAGACAGCGTATGAAACAATATTTGCCATGTCTGCAGCAGACGAAACTTCGTTTCTCTCAGCGGCCGGTCCCTCTGCGCAGCTGCGCGCGGCCCTGACCGGGCTGCCCACCGCCGAGCGACGTGTCGCCGAGCGCCTGCTCACCAAGCCCAGCGAGTCGGGTTATGACAGCGTGGGCCGGCTGGCGGAGCGTGCGGGCGTCTCGCCGGCCACCGTCGTGCGGCTGTCCCGGCGGCTGGGGTACACGGGCTATGCCGCGCTCAAGCTGGCCATCGCCCATGAGTCCGGCCGCGCCGACCAGTTCGGCTACGGCCGGGCGCGGGCCGGCTCCACGGCCCGGCTTCACGAGCGGGTGATGGCCGACGACGCCCACAGCATCCGCGGTGGCGCCCACGCGATTGACGCCGTCGCGTTCGAGGACGCCCAAGCGGCCATCTCCGGCGCCGGCCACGTGATGTTCGCCGGGGTCGGAGGGTCGGCCGCGCTGGCCGCGCTGGCCGCCTTTCGCTTCTTGGCGCTCGGCGTCCGGGTGACGAGCGCCATGGACGCTCTCGTCCAGCACCTCCATGCTGACACCCTGCAGGCCGGGGACGTCTGCGTGGCCATCAGTCACACGGGCGAAAGCCGGGACACCATCGAGATCGCGGCGAGCGCGTCGCGAGCCGGCGCGATCACGATCGGACTGACCAGCTCAGCGGGATCGCCGCTCACCCAGGCGGTCCAGATCGCGCTGGTGTGCGCCGACCAGCACGATGCGACCGCGCGAGAACTGTTCGCCAACCCAGTGGCGATCGTGTCCGCTCTCGGCGCGCTGCACGCCGGGGTGGCCGCGCGCTTGCCGGCATCAACGGCACCGGCGGCAGCCGCCCAGGCGATCACCTCACACCAATACTGACCGCGTCCGGCTGATCGCCTTCCTCGACCTCACCCGAACCTGACCCAGCCACGCGCGCGGCGCCCGCCCGCTCTCTCAGACCTCCCCTCCGCCGGCCAGCCCCGGCATGGCCAGGCGCTCGGCGACAAGCTGGCGGGCAGCTCGGTGCGCCTGATGCGAGCCGGTCACCGCCTCGAGGAACGGCGCCCGTTGCAGCGCGTAGAGGGCCACCTCTGAGGTGGCGGTGACGGTCGCGGTGCGCACGCCATCGTGCAGGAGCGCGATCTCGCCGAACCCGTCGCCGGGGCTGATCGTGCGGACGTGGGCGCCACCGATCGACACGTCGAGCTGGCCGGCGGCGACGACGAAGTACTGGGCGCCGGGCTCGCCCTCGTGGACGATGATCTCACCGGCGGGCGCCGGGAGGAAGGCGAGAGCCCGCGCGAGGTCCTCCAGTACGGGCGGGTTGAGCATGGCGAACAGCTGTACCTCCCTCAGGACGCCGACCTCCGCATCCAGTGGCGGCGCGGCACGCTCGATACGGTGCAGCGTCGGCATGGTGAGCAGCGGTACGACGATGAGCAGGCCCCCGACCACCGCCACCGCCCCCCGGGGCCCGGCGATCGCGACCAGCAGAGGCACCAGGAGCGATCCCACGGCCAACCCGAACATCTCCAGGCCCTCCAGGGTCCCGAAGACCCGGCCGTGCAGCGACGCGGGAACCGCGCGGTGCAGGATCGTCCGCCCGCCGACGTCCAGGACCGTCCGCCCGGCGCCCGCGACCGCCAGCAGACACACGGCGACGCCCACCGCGGGCCACACCCCCAGCGCGACGAAGGCCGCACCCCACGCGGCCCCCGCCAGCAACAGCGGGCCGGCCAGGCGATGGCGCCCAACCAGGGTGAGCGCGGCAGCCGCGCCGAGCACGCCGCCGGCGCCGAACGCCGCGCCCAGATAGCCCGCCCCGCCGGCACCGAGACCGAGGACCAGGGCGGCGAGCACCACCTCGAGCACATCCAGCGCGCCGAGGACGGCATATTCCGCAGTCAGCATCACGAGAGCCGGCAGCGCACCGGGCGCGTCCCGGACCGCGTCTCGCAAGGAGACCACGTTCTCCTCCTCCGCCGCCTCCTCCTCCTCGCCGCCCATCACCCCAAGCCGGCGCATCGGCGCGACCACCACCGCCGAGACCACCACAACGCTCGCGAAGACGATCAGCGCCCATCCCGGCCCGGCGATCGAGAGCATGACGCTGGCCAGCGCCGGTCCTGCGAGCAGGGTCATGTTGTCCACCCAGCCGGTGACCACGTTGGCCGCGGTGAGCTGAGCCGGCGTGTCCACGAGCGCGGGGAGCAGCGCCGATTGCGCAGGCCGAGTGAGCGTCACCGCGCAGGCCGCCACCACCGCTCCCGCGTACACCACCGCCGCCGGAGCGCCCGCCAGCATGAGCGCCGCGGTGAGCCCGAGCGACACGGCCTGAGCCACATAGCTCCCGCACAGCGTTGCCGCTGCGCCGCGGGCGCCGATCAGGCGAGCGGCCAACGGCGCGACGACTGACGCCGGGAAGAGTTGCACCGCCGCGATGACGCCCGCCGCGACCGTCCCCCCGCGCCTGAAGGCGAACACGAGCACCACCACCCACACCCCGTACTCGCTGACCCCGAAGCCCAGGAACGCCGCCATGACCCGACGCAGCCGGGGACCGGCCAGCGCGCGGCGAAGCACGGCAAGCCGGTGCGTCATCGCCCAGCCCGGTCCCGGCGCCCACTCACGAGACGACACTATCCGAGGAGCGCGGACGCGGGTTGTGCTCGCCCTCAGTCCATCGCGCCGTCGCGCCGCTCGGCGCGCGCAAAGGTCCGGCGCCGTACCTCTATCCAGAGCTCGTTCGCCGGCTTCCTCGCTCCCGGGATGCGCCATCGGAGCTGCGGCTCGCCTATTCGTGGGCGCTGCTTGACGCTGCCTGTGATGGTCGAGGTTGCGGGGTTGTGAGAGGGTTGGCGGCTTCCCGAGGCCGACACGAGCGCAGCCTCCCCCGCTAAGAAAGGAACTCCATGACGAAGGCATCGTCGCCGGTCGCGTTGATTACGGGAGGTGGCACCGGCATCGGCCGCGCAACCGCGGTCCGTCTGGCGCAAGAGGGACACGCCGTGGTCCTCGCAGGACGGCGGCCGCAGCCGCTCACCGACACAGCTCGCGAAGTCGAGGCGGCCGGAGGATCGGCGACCTGCATCTCCGGCGATGTCTCAAGCCCCGCTGGCGCCGATCACGCGGCGGACGCCGCGATCAGCGCGTACGGTCGCCTCGACGTACTCGTCTGCAACCACGGTGTTGGGGATTCGGTGCCCGCGGGGGAGGACACGCTGCAGGCGTGGGATCAGACGCTGCAGATCAACCTGACCGGAGCTTTCCTGATCGCACGGGCCGCGCTGCCGCATCTGCTCGAGCGCCAGGGATCGGTGGTGACGGTTAGCTCGACCAGCGGCTGGCTGGCTGGTCCGGGGTGGGCGTCGTATTGCACCTCCAAGGCCGGGCTGATCATGCTGACGCGCTGCCTGGCCAACGACTACGGCCCCCGCGGCATCCGGGCCAACTGTGTCTGCCCCGGATGGGTTCGAACGCCGATGGGCGAGACCGACATGGCTGCCGTCGCCCAGGCGTGGAAGGTCTCGACCGACGATGCCTATTGGCTGTGCAGCCGCGACACACCGTTGCGGCGTCCTGCGGCCCCTGAGGAGATCGCCGACGTGATCGCTTTCCTCGCCTCTCCACGCGCTGCTTACGTGACTGGCGCGGTGATTCCCGTGGATGGCGGCGCCAGCGCGGTGGACGCCTCCTCCGCTCCTTTCCACGGACCAGACGCGCGTCTGCGCGCGTTGCTCCATGCTTCCTGATCGCGTTCGCCGAATCCAACGGTGCGGTCCGCAACCCCGAGCAGCCGCATCGAGGGGCGCGTCGAGCACACGGTCATCGCCGACCAGATCAAAGCCGGCGGAGGCGCCCGCTACCGCATCGCCGCCGGCGAGCGCATCCTCTACGGGCAGCGCATCGACGGAGTTGTCCGAGCTACCGGCGGACGCACGGCTGAGGCGGGCCTCGCGGAGGCCGCCGTCAGCATCCTGGCGAGGGAAGGTGATCTCAACCGCCTGGCCGATCAACCCCGTTGCTGCGCGGTCCGGCGAGGACCGCGCTCCGCCGGCCGTCGACGTCGCAAATCCCATGCCACTGCCCCCGCCGCTCCTCCCTCCTGCCACCGGCGGACACGCACGTCGACGCCTGCGCGAGGCGGAGGACATCGAGAGCAACACGCCGAAGCCGCGCCGCACATGAAGCATCGCCGGAAAGGACCGCGCGCGGCTGACGGCGAAGTCCTGCACCGGGAAGCCGTGATGCTCGGCGGGCGCGACCAGGGAGACGAACACCGTCCCACTTGGGGCGAAGGACCCACCGCCCCGTATATGGCCATCCCCGAATGGAGCTGCTCAACATCGGCTCGGGCGGACGTGGATCTGATCATCACCGCCTGGCGATGATCAGATCCACTCGCCAGCGCCTATTGCCGGCCGATTTGCGGGTCGCTGGTCAGCCGGGCGCGGGACTCCAGTCGGCCTGCGAGCTGGTAGCTAAAGCTGTCGTCGCTCGGCGTGCTGAGCGCGATGTCATACCAGCCGCCGGAGTGCCGGGTGTCGATCGTGATCTCTGTTGTCGCGTGCAACTTGGTGTGCCGTTCGGGGCCGTACGCGTCGGCGATCTTGACGACGGCCGGCCGGCCGCGCCGCCCACCGTCGCGGGCGAGCCGGAGCCGGACCCTGCTAGCCCTGTGGTCGGTTTGCACCTCGACCCGTACGACCGTGTCAGGAGAGCCCGCGAAGTGGCGGAAGAACCCGTTCGGGCCGTGGAGACTCAGGTCATAGGTGCCCGGGTTGGGGAGCGCCGCGCTCAGGGCGTCGTCGGCGCCGATCGTGTAGCTGTACGGCGCGCCCGGTACGGTCAGCGACCGTGCCTGGAGGCCGACCCCGAGCCGGCCGTGGTTCCGGATCGCGAGGTTGAGCGTGTCCGGCTCGGCGTGGAAGTCGACGTCGAAGCGGTAGCCGAGCCGACGCGATGGTCGCACCCCCGGCTCCTGGGCTGGGACCGAGCCGGCGGCCGGCGGCACTGGGTGATAGGGAGGGGGAGGCGGCTTGCTCTGGTCCGGCTTGTAGGCGGCCACGCTCGGCAGCCGCGGGAAGCGCTCAGACGCGTTCTCGAAATCAAACGCCGAGGTCAGATCGCCGCACACGGCGCGCCGCCAGGGTGTGATGTTCGGCTCGTCGACGCCGAAGCGCGCCGTGATGAAGCGGATCAACGAGGTGGCGTCGAAAACCTCAGAGCAGACCCAGCCGCCCTTACTCCATGGCGAGACGACGAGCAACGGCACCCGGACGCCGAGACCGTACGGCCCGGGGACGCCGTTGGTGCCGCCGGGCGTCCCGGCCGTGCCGCCGAACAGCTCGTTGTCGAGCGGTACGGTCGACTGCCCGGCGAGGGCGCCGACGCTCGGGTACGGGCCGACGATGTGGTCGAAGAAGCCGTCGTTTTCGTCCCAGTTGATGAACAGGGCCGTCTTTGACCACACCTCGGGGTTGCTGGTCAGCGCCTGCAGCACTCCCGCCGTGTAAAACGCTCCGTAGCCGGAGGGGAATGGCGGATGCTCGGTATACGCCTGGGGGGCGGCGATCCACGACACGCTCGGCAGCTGGCCGCTGGCGACGTCGGCGGCGAGAACGTCGAACAGGCCGCCGCCGTCCTTGACGTCGGTCCCGGTGCGGGCCCGTTCATACAACGGGCTGCCCGGAGCGGCGTTCTGGTAGTTGAGGAAGTACAGCAGCGCGTTGTCACCGAAGTTGCCGATGTACGGATCGGAGGTGAACCCCCAAACACCGGCCGCGTCGAGGCCGTTGCCGATGTCCTGATAGATCTTCCAGCTGATTCCGGCCGCCTGCAGCCGCTCCGGATAGGTCTGCCAGCTGTACCCGAGCTCATCGTTGGCAATGACCGGTCCGCCGCCCTTCCCATCGTTGCCGTCCCAGCCGGTCCACATGTAATACCGGTTGGGATCGGTCGGCCCGAACACCGAGCAGTGGTAGCCGTCGCACACGGTGAACGCATCAGCCAGCGCGTAGTGAAACGGAAGGTCTGAGCGCTCCATGTGCGCCATGCACGTCGTGGTCTTGGTCGGCAGCCACTGGTCCCAGTTGCCGCCGTTAAACATCTGATGCGTCGGATCCCAATTGTGGTCGAGATCCTCGATGAAGGTCAGCGCCAGGTTGTCGGCCCCCGGCGGGACAGCGGGGCGAAACGGCGGCACCACGGCGGCGCCGTCGGCCTGGAACCACACCGGCCTGCCGCTCGGCAGCGTCACCGGATGCGGATCGCCAAACCCCCGGACCCCGCGCATCACACCGAAGTACTGATCGAAAGATCGGTTCTCCTGCGTCAGCACCACAATGTGCTCGACATCTCGAATCGAACGAGTTTCCCGGCTCGCGGGGATCGCCAGCGCCCGCGCGATGCTGTCAGACAGCATCGTCGTCGCAACACCACCCCCGGCTAGCTGGAGAAACCTCCGCCGACTGACAGACCGCATCAGCATCACCCACCTCACATCCACGGGCAACGCCCGAACGCCACCCTAGTCCATGCAGCCGCAGCCGCAGCCTCGTTCCGAGTCATTTCTCTATCTCCTGGCGGGCTCGCCGGTGTTCGGATCGAGAATCAACCGGTGGTCGCTCGGATGGTCTGTGAACCGGAGCCCGTCCAGCAGGTTGCCGGCGCGGATATCGAATGAGCCGCCGCCGATTCGTTGACCGCCGGCGAACTGGTTCTCGATCATCTGCAGGATCGAGGTGGTGTCGACCAGCGTGTGATCCACCTTGTTGGTCTTGACCCATGGGCCGAGCAGCAACAGCGGCAGGCGCGGGCCGAGACCGCAGCGTCCGGTGTGCGGGTCGATCGTCTGGCCGGTAGCGGGCACGGGCGGCGCGCATTGGTCACCAGGCCATTGCTGTCCGTCGACCACGGGGCCCGGGACGTTCTCGCTGTCGTAGTTGAGGATTGGCGGCGCCACGTGGTCATAGAAGCCGTCCGAATCGTCGTAGGCGATAACGATTGCCGTCGAGCCCCAGAACCGGGACTTCTCGATGCGGTTGACCGTCTCGGCCAGGAACCGCTGCTCGTCGAGCGGATCTGAGTAGCCCGGGTGCCCATCCTGGTAGGTCGGCGCCTTCAGGTATGACACCTGAGGCATGTCGCCCGCCCCCAGCGCCGCCCAAAAATCGGTCATGTCGTACTGATGGTTGGCCTGGTCGGTGCGCCCGATCATCCCTACCGAGCTGGGCGGCAGGTGGTGTGGATTGGCCGTCGAGGCGTAGTACTGGAACGGCTCGTGATGGGCGCTGTAGTCCTTCTTCATCGGACCGAGCACGCCGTTGGCGCTCTGGATCTGATGCGCGGTCGCGCACTTGGCTCCCGTGCCGGTGGCCGGGTCATAGGGAGTGGAGGGCGTAAAGCCACCCTCGAACCAGCCCCAGGTCGTCCCCGCCCGATTGAGCAGATCGCCGATGTTCTGTCCGGTGAAATACACCCTGTTGGTCGAGGCGCAATCATCAAACGCCGGGTCGCCGTCGCCGATCAGCGTCCCGTTGCGGATGTCGGTGTCGCCGACGAATAGCGTGGGCATTCCCGTCGGCGCAGCGCAATCGAGGCCGAGGTCGATCACCCAGTGCATGTCGGCGCAGCTGTGGTTGTCATCAGAGCCAGCAGGCACCTTGACACCACCGGTCTGCCCCGAGACGAGATTGATCGCACCCGGGGTCGAGGGCCCGAACGTCGCTCCGAACGCATTGTCGTAGAGGACGCCGTGCTGAGCGTAGTTCCACAGCGCCGTCACGGTGTTCCCGTCGTAGTAGTCCATGACCTCCTTGTTGGTGGCCTGGTCAGCGGTGTGACCGGGCAACGGCGTGGTGCAGTTCGAGGCCGTGACCCCGCCGGTCACCCCGGCCGGGACGTGACCATAGGTCGTCGGCGAGCGTGTGTCATCGCTGCGCTCGTAGTCGATCGATTCAGTGACGAACCGGTCCATCTTCCCGCCATCCCACTCGCGCAGCTCAGGGTCGTAGTCATGTGAGTTGTCACAGAGCGGATAGTCGTTGCGGCCAAGCCGCTGGGGGTTGGCGCCGTTGGGGTTGGCGGCCATCAGGGCCGGCGGGATCGTGTTGACCTGCGGTGTTCGCCGGACCGGGTGAAACTGCGGCTCCCCGGGAGGGTTCGCCGCATTCGGGTAGGTCCCGAAGTAGTGATCGAATGACGCGTTCTCCTGAAAGATCACCACGACGTGCTGGATCCGTCCAGGCCCGCTGGCTGCGTGGCGACCGCTGTGGCGCCCGGACGCTCGTTGAGGCGTTCGCGCGGCCCCCGCGGCCTGGCTCAGCAAGGCTCCACCGATCAGGATCATGGCAGCCAGTATCCCTACGACAGTGCGCAGTCTCATCAGGCCCTCTCTCTCCTCACGCCGGTCGGCGCTCCTGCAACGACTCCTGCAGCGACGCTACCACCCCGCTGGGCGGCGGGTCAACCCATCCGAACGGCACACCACGACTCGCAGCTCCGCAGGTCGGTCACGCATGTCGAGGCCCAGATGTAGATCCTGAGGACGTTGGTCAAACCTTCATCACAGGACCGGTTGACTCCCGGTCGTGTCACCTCGTGACTGCGTCTCAGGAGGTGCGGAGTGAGCTCGCCGCCGGTGCGGCCGCGCCCGAAATTGCCGACCGCGTGTCCTTGCTGCGCAGGCGGTCCTGGTCTCGTGCATCAGTTGATGGGCGCGCTTGACGTGGGCCGCGACGCGCTGCCCGTCTCTCCTGACGACATCGCCGCCCACGATCCCGGTCTCGACGTCCGCGGGCCCGGCGCCGAGCACCATGACCGCGACGGGGTCACCGAACCCGTCGAGGTGCGGCGAGCGGATGTCGACGATGGCGATGTCGGCCTGCTTGCCCGGCGTCAGGCTCCCGATCTCGTCGTCGAGGTTCCACCGCCGGGCGTCCCGGCGGTGCAGATGGTGTCCACCCCGAAGCCACACACGATCCCCCGCCCGAGCGCATGGCCCGTACCGGGGACGCCGGCCGGCTCCCACGGGGGTGCCTCGGGTCACGCCGCGGCGCGCTGAGGCGGGTCGGGGCGCGCCTGGGCGCGCCCCGCTTCTCTGCGTTAGCCCGGGAGCGCTCCTTCTGCCTCCCGCTCCACCGTGTACTGATCCGCCGGCTCGAGAAAATCGCGCAACTGGGCGCGCATCTCTTCGTTGTTCTCGTGGCCGTGCACGGAGGCGGCGTGCTCGGCTGCGGCCTGCACCACCTCATCCTCTTCGCCAATGATCACCAGCGAGCAGTCTGTCTCGCTGGGCCAGCGGCGGCAATCCGCCATCATCCGGGCCATAGGGCCCTCCTTCCGGTCGCCTAAACCGATGCTCCCGCGTTCGAACGTCGGCGTCAAGCAGGTCGAATCGGTGCCGGCACCCAGCGCTCCCCGAGGCGATACCTCCACGATCCATTTGCCGTCTTCGATCGACCGATGAAAGTCAATTGGTTGATGGCGGTATTTGCGGGCTGCGAGACTCTGCGTGGTCTTGTCACCGGGCCGGGTCGGGCGTGGGCGATGGGGCAGGCAGGCAAATGGATTGGGTAGCGCCGAGGCAACTTTCAGCTCGCCGGGCGCTGGTGACGTGCACGTCGTGACGGTGTGATTGCGCAGTCGGACTGTGCGCGGTCCGGGGGTGCTTAGGGTCCGGGATCAGGCGATTCCGGCCAGTCATCGGCGTCTGACGGCCTGGGGCCGAGGAGGCGCGCGGCGGGGTCCGGGATCGGCTCGATGGTGATCGGTCTGGGGTCAAGATCGCTGGCGGCGATCGTGATCATGAGATCGTTGTGGCGGCGGATAGCGACCCAGTGACCGGTCGCGGCCGTCAGCGTTAGGAAGGGCGCGAATGTGCCGTCGATGCCGATCAGCTGCTTGGAGCGGACAGCGGCGAGCACCTGGGCGCGCGCGGTGCGATCGCGGGCGGCGAGCCATAGGGTCACGGCAGCGTGCGAGGCCTGTGGCCACGACCAGCGAGCGTCATCGTGGTTCTGAAGCCAGCTATGAAGCGTCCACCGAGCTTGATGGAGCTCGTCGTTGACAGGCGAGTCTTCGCGTGAGGTGGTGATCTCGAACCGGGGTCGATCCCCGGCGAACGGGTCGGCATCTGGCGTGTCGTAGTGGCCGATCGTGAGACTGGTGAGCCGGCCACCGTGACTGCCGCTGCCGCCGATCACCGCCGGCCAGCCCTCGGCGGCATAGACCGGGAACGTGAGCGCCCGGAGCGTCATCGTGGTGGAATACCACCGCCCCGCTCGCGCATGCTCGCGCGCGCGAGCGACCCGCGCCTCACCTACCGCCTCGTCGTCATCATCCTCAGAGACAGCACCGACAGCGAAGAATGTGCCCTCGCCCTCTTCGTGCCCACAACGCCGGCACACCACGATCGGATTCGGGATCACGGTGCCGTCGGGCCCGGGTCGACCGCCACGCCAGCCCTCGGTCGGAACGCGCTCCTCATAGTCGATCGCTCCACATGCCGGGCACGAGACATCGGCATCCTCGACCGGCGTCCTCGGATAGTCGGCTGGAAGTGGACGCCGGACCGGAGCTCCGGTCGCGTCACGGCAACAGACGACTGGGTCCTGACCATCATTGGGCTGTTCAAGGACCGCGGCGTACGCACCGCCGCCGACCCCGGCCGCGACCCGCTCCCCACGGTCATCCACCACCTCAGCGCTGACCGAACCCGGCGGCAAGATCCCCCCCACCAGCGACCGGTCATCGGGCAGCCATGTCTTGACCGGCCGGTAAAGGTCATCCGCCCGCAGCGGCAGTCCGTGCTCTGCGTGGACGTCCTGAGTGACCACGAACCCCCCGCCGCCGCGGCGCACGACGCCCTCACCCCCGGGCAGCTCGATCAACACAGTGGACACCTGCCCTCGTCTCATCGGCGGCAAGACGTCGTTCCATGCCATGTTCGCGGCGCGCTCGGCCACCCTGAAGCCCATCTCGCCATCGCCCCAAACCACATCGCCGTGCTCAATATCCCTCCCGCCGCCGGCAACCCACAGCGCCACCCCGAGGTGGGAGTCGGGCTCCACCTCGCCGAGCTCGTGGTGCCACGGCGGCGCGTAACCGTCGTACAGGATCACCGCGTCCACGCGCGCTTGGCCCTCCTGGACGCTGAACATGACACGCGCGTACACCGCGCCCCTGCGCTCGAGCTCGCGCCACATGTCATCGCGGTCACCCATCAACCGTTCACGCCCTTCGACGGCCGACGCGCGCGATCTCGCTTGGGAAAGACGAAGAGGGTCTGCGGTTGATCAACGCGGAGCGAGATCG
Source organism: Solirubrobacteraceae bacterium (assembly GCA_036497165.1). GTDB lineage: Bacteria > Actinomycetota > Thermoleophilia > Solirubrobacterales > Solirubrobacteraceae > Palsa-465. The sequence continues at coordinate 3,224 of DASXJW010000150.1, read as the reverse complement.
TACCGCGCACAAGATCCTCGACATCAGAGGAATGCCCGATCGGACAGGATCCGCCCGACCATGGCGTTCGCGGTCTGCGCTGCTAGATCCACCCAAACGCAGCACCGCCGACGCTCGCAGGCCGCGGCTACGGGCTTAGAAAGCAGCTAGGTCGGCGACCCTCGGTCGCTGGGGCTGCCGGCCGCGTGGCGGATGCCCGGCTCGTAGAAGACGCTGGGTTGTGAAAGGAGAATTCGGCGACGACCAGTGACATCAGAGTGCCCGAGAATGTCACGGGCGGCGTGCCGCAGGAAACGGCTGCGGGTCGAATGCCGCTCGCCGACGTCCACCAGGGCGTCGGAATGAGCGCTGAGCCGCTCGACGGAGCTGACAATCTCACGCGGCTCTCGGGCTCAACGTCCTCTGCCTCGATGTCACCGGGCGCGTTCCAGGTCGCGTCCAAGTGCAGTTCGACATCATCAGGCAGCCATGGCAGCTGCCCGTGCTCGTCGAGCTCTCGGGCGAGCAGCAGCGCTGCGGCCCGGGCGACATCCCCCGCGAAGCGGACCCGCAGAAAGCCGCGCGCCGACGGGGGCAGGTCCGGCGCCAGGCAAGTCTCCACCAGCTCCTCCGCGCCGGTGCGCACCAGCTCGCACCTGACAGCATGACAATGGTGGCGTGCCGCGGCCGTGAAGCTCTCGGCGAGCGACAGGATGGGATGAGATGCGAACAGCACCCCAAGACGATGAAACGCTCCGGGCTGACCTGCAGGACTTTTGGCTGAGCTCCCCCACATTAGGTAACTGGAATGGACAAATGTTGGTCACCCCACTGGCCCCACGGCCAGTGTGAACCGCCGGGCTGGGCGGGACGCTGCTGTGAGTGTCACCTCTCCGGGGGACCCGCCTCGCACAGAACCGGCGCCCGGCGCCGGCTGCGGCCCTTAACCATGGGGTGCGCCGCCTCCTGCACCCGTTCGTCTGCCTCGTCGTGCTCAGCGTCTGCCTGCTGGGCGCCGGACCGGCGCGCGCGGAGATGGCGAACGTCAACCCGCACACCCGCTGGGCGCGGTATCTCGCTCCCGAGGACGTCTGCCGCGGCGACAGTCAGCCGCAGGCGACGTCTGCCGTGCGGGAACACGCGATGCTGTGCCTCCTCAACTGGGCGCGCCGGCGAGCGCACGCGTCCGTCCTGGCCCCCAGCGCTCGGCTGCACCGGACCGCGACGCTCAAGACTCGCAGCATGGTCCGCTGCGGGCAGTTCTCTCACACCGCGTGCGGGCGCCCGTTCACCTCGTGGTTTGACGCTTCCGGCTACCTGCCCGCGCCCGCATACACTGTCGGGGAGAACATCGCCTGCGGGACCGGCGTCTACGGGCAGGTCCGCGACACCATGCTGGCCTGGCTGAACTCCCCCGGGCACCGCGCCAACCTCCTCAACCCCGTCTACCGAGAGCAGGGGCTCGCCGTCTACGACGCCCCCCGGTTTCTGGGCGCGAGGGACGTCGCGGTGTGGAGCTCGGAGTTCGGCCGGCGCAGCTGACCCGCCCGTCCACCCGGGCGGTATGGTCGACGCGCTGATGAGCCCTCCGAACGTCGCAAACAGGTTCGCGCGCGTGTTCGGCTCCGGCCGCGGAACCGGGAACCCGCCGGCCCCACCCGCCCAGGGGGGCGCAAGGGCTATTACGACATCGTCGAAGCAGTCCGCCAGAAGTGGCTGGGCGAGAATGTGTGGCGAGAACCGTGACACATGATGTTCTTCGTAGGCGACCGCACGAGCGCCCCGGGAGATAGAGGTCGCCTGGGTGTCGCTTACCGGAGTGACAATTTGTCCGACTTCCCGGAGTCTAGGTGTCGCCTGTCGAGGTCTACGCGTCACGGACTGTCAGTACCCTGACGCACCGGAAAAGCTGTCGGAGTGACTGCCGTTGTTGGTACGGGGCCGCTGCATGATGCTGCGGCTGGCGAGAACAAGGAGGAGTTTCGTGCTCAAGAAGATTGGGCTTAGTGCCGCGGGTGCGCTGGCCGTTCTGGCGGTCGGGGCCGTGGCCGCCGGCGCCGCGTCGCGCTATCTCATCACCTCGACCCACCAAATCAAACCGAACGTGCTCAACCAGCTTCGGTCCCACGGCCGGTCCGGCCCGCGGGGTCCGCAAGGACCCCAGGGCGCGCCGGGTGCGGCGGGGGCCGCGGGTGCGGCTGGCGGGTTCAGCGCCGCGAACGTCTCCCAGGTCACCGGGCCGGTGTCTGACATGTGCCCCGGCGGGGACGGAGCATGCGAGATTGGAAGTTCGGTCGCTACCTGCCCGGCCGGCGCGGTGGTGCTCGCAGGAGGGTTTGACGGCGACGGGGCGCCGCCGGTCGACGCGACCATCGCGTACGACAAGCCGCTGGGCGCCAACGCCTGGGAAATCATCATCGCCAACGACGGCTCGGTCGAGACCACCTTCAACACGGTGGTGACGTGCGCCGGTTCCGGCGTCGGAAGCCTCGCGAGAGCGCGCCGAACTGACGCCACGACCCTGAGCACCTCCCAGCGCGCGCAACTCGCGAGTGACCTCGCCGACGTCCGCGCTCAGCACAAGTAGGAGCAGTCCGGGTCGGCGACGGCCGTGGTTCCGGTGCGCGCGTCACGAGGCGAAGAGAGCTCGTGACGCGCGGCCGGTGCCGCGCCGCATGAACCCGCAGGCCGCGCGCCCACCGCGAAGCACTACCTCTGCGCAGCGGGACGGGAGAGTTTTCGAGACCGGAGCAACTGAGTTCCACACCACCGGCTCGTTCGTCATCCAGCCGGCGCCAGCAACTAAAGGAGGGCCAGCTGGAACGGTCGGCCAGCCCCTCTTTGCCGGGGTTTCTGAAGCGGACGACGGGTCTCGAACCCGCGACCTTCGGCTTGGGAAGCCGACGCTCTACCAACTGAGCTACGTCCGCGCGTGGGCGATTCTAGGGGGCGCGAGGCGCGCGCGTGGGCCGGACTACGCGGCCGGCGCGTGGTCCTCGGGCTCCTGGGGCTCGTCCACCCAGGCGTCGAACAGGGGCATCCCGGAGAACGCCGATGCCGGGGACTGCCCGCGATGGCTCGGGGCGACCGGGCGGCCGGCAATCGCCACTGCGGCATAGGGATGATCAAAGCGCAGGACCGCACTCCGCTCGCGGGTACGCCGGATGGGCAATCGGGCCGCGGCGGCCCGGATCCCCAGTGCCGTCACGGCGGCGGCCTCGAAGCCGTAGCGGGTGAAGGATGCC
>DASXJW010000149.1:0-15929 GCA_036497165.1 Solirubrobacteraceae bacterium | reverse complement strand
TATCTGATGCAGCACGCCCCCGGGTGTGACATAGCCCGGGCGACCGGGGTCGAGTTGGAGATGGAGCTCGCGTACGCGGGGTTGCAGGGGTTGTGTGCGCCGTTCCTTGATCACCTCGAGCGCCTTCCCGGTCCGCAACGCGACGCCCTTGGCACCGCGTTCGGTTTGCGCGACGGCGACGCGCCGGATCGCTTCATCGTGGGCCTGGCGGCCTTGAGTCTGCTGTCAGACATCGCTGAAGCGGGGCCGCTGGTCTGCATCGTGGATGACGCGCAGTGGCTCGACGCGGCCTCGGCGCAGACGATGACCTTCGTGGCGCGCCGTCTCGGTGCCGAGTCGATTGGCCTTGTCTTCGCCGTGCGCGAGCCGAGCGACGAGCGGCAGTTCGACGGGTTGCCGGAGCTCGTCGTGGGTGGGCTCGACGACCGCGCTGCGCTCGAGCTGCTCGGGACAGTCGTGGCTGGCCCACTCGACGAGCGGGTGCGTGATCGGTTCGTGGCCGAAACCGGCGGCAACCCGCTGGCGCTGCTTGAGCTCCCCCGACGACGCCGAACTCTCCCTGAGCTCGCGGGCGGGTTCGGGCTGTCCGACAGCGTCGCCTTGTCGGGGCGGATCGAGCAGAGCTTCACCGAGCGGTTGGCGCCTCTGCCCCCGCCTACACGACTGCTGCTTCTCATCGCGGCGGCCGAGCCGGTCGGGGATCCTGTGCTGGTGTGGCGGGCAGCCGCAAAGCTCGGCATCGGGCCTGACGCGGCCGCGCCGGCCGCCGGCGTGGGATTGGTCGATTTCGGCGCCCAGGTGCGCTTCGGTCATCCGCTTGTCCGTTCGGCCGTCAAAGCTGCGGCAACGCCAGAGGAACGCCAGAGCGTCCACCGCGCGCTTGCCGAAGTCACCGATGCCGAGGCCGATCCGGATCGCCGCGCTTGGCACCTTGCGCACGCGACCGCCGGGCTCGATGAGGAGGTCGCTGCCGAGTTGGAGCGCTCGGCGGGACGAGCGCGCGCACGAGGCGGACTGGCAGCGGGGGCGGCGTTTCATGAGCGCGCCGTCGAACTCACCCCTGATCCCGAACGCCGGGCACAGCGTGCGCTGCTCGCCGCCAAAGCCAAGCACCGGGCCGGCGCGAACCAGGCGGCGCTGCGCCTGCTGGCGGTCGCGCAGGTAGGGCCGCTGGACGAGCTGGACCAGGCCCGTGCCCAGCTCTTGCATGCACAGGTCACCTTCGCGATGACCCGGGGGCGTGATGCTCCTCCCCTGCTGCTCGAGGTGGCCAGGCGGCTCGAGCCGCTGGATCCGACACTCGCGCGCGGCACATACCTCGAAGCGTTCGCGGCTGCGCTTTCGGCCGACCACCTGGTGCACGGAGGCGATGCGCGCGAGGTCGCCGCAGCCGTTCTAGCCGCGGACTGGGAGCCGTCTACGAGTGCCTGCGGTCGACTGCTCTACGGGCTCGCCCGCCTGAGCCAAGACGGCTACGTGGCCGGGGCGCCGGCGTTGAAGCTCGCACTCCGCGCCTTCCGGGACGAGCCATTGTCCGAGGAGGACGAGCTGCGCTGGCTATGGCTGGGCGCCCGCGTCGCCCGAGCGCTCGCCGATGATGAGGCGTGGGACGAGCTGACCGCACGGCATCTCGACGTCGCGCGCCGGACGGGCGCGTTCTCCTCGCTGCCCGTTGCGCTCACCGACCGCGTGCTTGTCGAGCTGTTCTTCGGAAGGTTCGGTGTGGCCATGTCGCTGGCCGCCGAGTCAGACGCGGTCGTCGACGCCACGGGCGGTGACCTGACGCTGCGCACCTCGATCGTCCTGGCGAATTGGCGGGGACGCGACGCCGAAGCGCTGGCGCTCATCGAGACGCACCGGCAGGAAGTAGTGCGGCGCGGCGAGGGGCTCTGGCTCGTCGCCAACGAGTGGGGCAGCGCGATTCGCTATAACGCGCTCGGTCGCTACGAGGCCGCCTTGGCCGCGGCCGAGCGGGCCGCAGAGGACGCACGCGGGCTGGGCCGTCGATCTTGCTGCTGGCGGAGGTGATCGAGGCCGCCCTGCGCAGCGGCCAGGTGGAGCGCGCAACGGGTCCGTTCGCCCAGCTCACAGAGCTTGCGCACGCCGCCGGCACGGACTGGGCACTCGGGACCCACGCGCGCGCGGCGGCGATGCTGGCCGAGGGAGGCACGGCCGAGCGGCTCTACCGGGAGGCCATCGAAAGGCTGTCGCGGACCAAGAGCCGCGCCACGCTGGCCCGCGCGCACCTCCTCTACGGCGAATGGCTGCGCCGGCAGCACCGCCGCGTCGACGCTCGTGAGCAGCTTCGGCTGGCTCACACGATGCTCGCCGACATGGGCGCAGAGGCGTTCGCCGAACGCGCCCGTCGCGAGCTGCAGGCCACCGGCGAGACCGTGCGCAAGCGGACCGTTGAGACACTCGATCAGCTGACTCCGCAAGAGGCGCAGGTTGCTCGCTTAGCCGCCGATGGGCAGACGAATCCCGAGATCGGCGCTCAGCTGTTCCTCAGCCCGCGAACGGTGGAGTGGCACCTGAGCAAGGTGTTCGGCAAGCTCGGGATCAGCTCCCGTAAGGAGCTCAGCGCTGCGCTGTCCGACATCGGCGCCAGCGCCGTATCCGCCTAGCAGTCCCCCCGACGTGCGCGAGCCGGGTTCACGTCCACTGCGCGTCACGGCCGCCCGGGGCCGGCGAGGGCACCGACCCCCGGTCAGGAAGCAAACGTCCCGAGCTGACGGGACGGCTGGTCGCGAGGGACGTCTGGCGCCGTAGGAGCAGCAAACGTCCCGGGCTGACCGCGCGGCCGGCCCCGAGGGACGTCGGGCGCCGTAGGAGCAGCAAACGTCCCGTGGCGTCAGAGCAGCGGCAGCCGCGGTGCGTTTGCCGCCCCAGCGGCCCATCAGCGCGGTTGGCCGGCGCCCACGAGACCGATGCCCCGGCGACCGACCGCCGGCGACCGACCGCCGGCGACGCCCGCGCTACCCCCGCGCCAGTCGGCGTACCCCGGGGCTGCGGGCTGCACTTCTCACCAATTCACTCCAACGCGCGCGCGCGGCACCGAACCCCTCACGTCATGACGCGCGGCTTGTATCGCGACGGTCCCACCCTCAGCGAGAACCGGGCAGTGACAACGGGACAATCACCCGCACGATGCTCGGGGGAAACCAGGAGACCAACGAGCACCCGCAGCTCTACTTCGATCACATGCTCAAGACCGGCGATGCCCATGCGCTGGCGGGCGAAGTCCGTCGCGGCCTCGATCTGACGGCCGCGGACTAGGAGCGCGGCCAGCCGCAACGAGTGGCGCCGGCGTCGACGCGGGCTCTCTCGCGCACACCGCCGCGTCCGGCGCCACTACGCTTCGGTGATGGTCCCGTCCCGGCGTTCTCGCCGCGGTTGCGCGCAGCGGGCAACTCGGCGTCATGCGCTCAGTGGGCGGCCGATCCATCTCTCTGACGAGGAGCCAGGGTGAGGCTGATCGGGAAGCGGGTGGCGCTGCGACTCGAGCGCCCGGAGGACGCCGATGCTCTCGCCCAGGGCTTCGCCGACGATCCGACGCTGGGTGCGATGCTGGGCATCGAGCCCGAGGAGGAGAACGCCGAGTGGTTGCGCAGCACGTGTGCGCAAGACGACCAGGGCGAGGCGCGGCGTACGGCCTACTGGTTTGCGATCACCCGCCTGGAGGGCGACGAGCCGATCGGGGAGATCGGCCTCGTCGGGATCTCCTGGCCTCACCGGCGTGCCGCATTGAGCATCCTGGTGCTGCCCGGGTCGCGGCGCACCGGGGTCGGACGCGAGGCGATGGAGCTGCTGGTGGCATGGGCTCAGGCCGAGCTCGGTCTGCACCGGATACAGCTGCACACGCTGCCCGAGAACGCGGCGATGCAGGGTCTCGCCGAGGCGTCGGGTTTCGTGCGTGAGGGTGTCCTGCGCGACTACGCGTTCGAACGGGGACGCTTCGTCGACAACCTCGTCTACGCCCGGCTCTCGGCATGACCGCAATGGCTCGCCGGTGACGACGATCCGGCGCATCCTGACCCGGGCCTCAGCGGCGGGCGAGGCCGTGATCGCCGCTCTCCCCCGCAGGCCCGCGGAGCTTTCAGAGGGCCGGGTCCTCACCGAGACCCAGAGCCGCCCGTGGCCGGTGCCGGAAGAGCCCTGGCTCATGGCACAGACCTGGCGAGATCTCCTGTTCGCGCACTGGCCCCTGCCCCCTGACCTCGTGCGCGAGGTCCTTCCGCCGGCGCTTCCCCTGGACACCCTTGCCGGCAGCGCCTGGATCGGGGTCACTCCCTTCGAGGTGGCAGGACTGCGACCGCACGGGGGCCTGCCACTGCCCGTCGCCTCGCGCTTCCCGGAGCTCAACGTGCGCACGTACACGACCCTCGACGGCAAGCCCGGCATCTACTTCCTGAGCCTTGACGCCGCCAGCCGCCTGGCGGTGATCGCCGCTCGGCGCGCCTACCGGCTGCCCGACTTCCACGCTCGGATGACGATCGAGCGCAGGCCACCGGCGATCCGCTATCGAAGTGATCGCACCAGCGGCGATGGCCGCGCTGCCCACTTTGAGGCGGCCTACCGACCGGTCGGCGATGTCTTTCACGCCGACCCCGGCACCCTCGACTACTTCGCCACCGAGCGCTACTGCCTCTACACCGTCAACGAGACCGGCCGGCCACCGCGAGGCGAGATCCAGCATCCTCCATGGCCACTGCAAGCGGCTCTGGCGGCATCGCCAGACCATCAAAGGTCTTCCGGAACGCTGCACTAGGATCGAGGCATGGGCAAGCTCGTGCGCAGGACCGCCGAGGGCGACAAGGTGCTGGCCGAATGGTCACCGGATGATGCGGGGTCGGTGGCCCGGGCTGAGCACCTGTATCGGGACCTGATGGGGCAGGACTACGAGGCGGTGCGCAGCGACGGCACGTTCTTCGCCCCCGTGGAGGGCGAGGCCTTTCCCGCCGACGCCGCCGAGGTGGTGCTCACCACCGGGATGGGCGGCGGCTGAGGGCGGTGCTAGATCATCTAGCGGATGCGATGTCCCATCTCGCTGGTGTCATAGCCGCCCAGCGCCTCGACGGCGGAGCGAAACTCCGCGGTCTCCATGAGGGCCCACAGTGGCGCGAGTCGTTCTGACTCGGCGGTGTCACGCTCGAGCACCAGATCGTAGGGCTCCTGGGCGATGGGCACGAAGCCCAGCCCGAACGCCCGGGCGGCGGCCTGCACGCCCAGGCCGCAGTCGGCGCGTCCGGCCGAGATGGCCGCGGCCACGGCCAGGTGGGTCGGCTCCTCACGCGCGTAGCCGCTGAGAGCCGCAGCGTCGATGCCGGCCCGCTGCAGCTCGTAGTCCAGCAGGACGCGGGTGCCCGCGCCCCGCTGGCGGTTGACGTAGCGCAGCTCAGGCTGGGCGAGGTCGCCGATCCCGCCGAGGCTGAGCGGATTGCCGGGGGCGACGATGAGGCCCTGCTCGCGGTGGGAGAGGCGGACGATGGCAATATCGCGGCCGGTGAGCATCCGGTCGATGTACGGGATGGTGTATTCGCCGGTCTCAGGCTCGAGCAGGTGGGAGCCGGCGAGGTGGCAGAGCCGGTCTCGCAGCGCGATGAGCCCGCCCAGCGAGCCGACGTTGCTCGAGGCCAGGGTCACCCTGGGATCCATCGTCCGCAGCTCGGAGGCGGCCAGGTCGAGGATGGGGTCGTGAGAACCGATGGCGACGATCGTCCCCTCGACCTCGGGGACGCTGCGCAGAAGCGAGATGTCCACCTCCTCGCCGGCGTGGTGGCCCTCGACCTCGGTGGGGATGACCAGCAGTCCATCGGCGCGCACGAGCGAGGTGAGCACGCCGGCCCCGCGCGGCAACGGCGAGGCCACCAGACCGCCGCCAACACGTCCCAGACGGACCCTCACCCAGTCATCGGAGCCGATCACCGAGACGACCTTGCGGGCCAGCCGCGCCCGCGTCTGCGGCCGCGGTGCGGCCACGGCGCCCTCCAGCTCGGCGAGGAGCGGGATGGCGAAGATGTCGAAGGTCAGTGAGGCTGAGACGGGGTAGCCGGGCGCGCCGATCACCGGGGTGGCCTCGATGGCGCCCAGAACGACCGGGTGTCCTGGGCGAACGGCGACGCCGTGGACGGCGAGCACCCCAAGCTGCTCGACAAGCCGGGCCGTGTGGTCGTCGCGGCCGGCGCTGGATCCCGCGATGACGATCATCAGATCGCACTCTCCGATCGCGCGGCTGATCGCGGCGGCAATGCGCTCGGGGTCGTCGGGCTCGATCGGCAGGGTGATGACCTCGCATCCGGCGGCACGCGATTGGGCGGCAAGCATCAGCGAGTTGGTGTCCAGCAGCTCGCCGGGAGCAAGCTCGGACCCGGTGGGGCGCATCTCGTCCCCGGTGGGGAGGATCGCCACCACAGGTGCGCGGCGCACCGCGACCTCGATGGCGCCCGCGGCGGCGGCGGCGGCGACGTCGACGGCGCGCAGGCGGTGTCCGGCGGGCAGCAGCAGCTCGGTGGCGCTGATGTCCTCGCCGATCGAGCGCACGTGCTGATAGGGAGCGACGGCGGCGCGCAGTTCGGCGTGCCCGTCGACGTAGTGGACGTGCTCACGCATGACCACCGCGTCATAGCCGTCGGGCAGGGGGTCGCCGGTGTCCACGACCGCGAAGGCCTCGGGGGCGAGCAGCAGCGGGGTGGTCTCGCCGGCCCCCCGGGTATCGGCGGCGCGCAGCGCGATGCCGTCCATGGCCGCCGCGTCAAACGGCGGCGATGACCGCGATGCCCAGATCGGCGCGGCGGTGACCCGGCCGACCGCCTCCTCGAGCGCCAGGGTGACCGGCGGGACCCGAGACGGGCAGCCGGTCGCCTCGCGGCAGCGCGCCCATTCCTCGAGGGCACGCGACAGCGGCACGTCTCGCAGGAACGGTGTCGTGCGCTCAGCGATAGAGGAACACCTCGACGGTCTCGCCGGCGGACAGGCCGTTGGCGTCCTCCGGGATGATCACGTAGCCGTCGGCGGCCGTGAGGACCGAGAGCAGCGCGGAGGGGCCGAAGATCGGCTCAGCCTCCTCCGCGCCTGACAGCCGGACCTGAACGACGTCGAGTCGCCCGGCGGAGGACGGCAGGTCGCGCGAGAGGGTCCGCGCGATCGAGCCGGGGCGGTGCTCGGCGCTCCAGCCGCCGGCGCGCCGCACCAGCGGCATGCCGATGAGGCGGAACACGACCAGGGCGGAGCGCGGGTTGCCGGGCAGCCCGATGATGGGAATGCCGCTGCTGGACGCGAGCAGGGTCGGCTTGCCCGGTTTGACGGCCAGCCCGTGGCACCAGATCTCCGCCCCGGGAACGGCAGCGACGGCAGCGGCGGTCTCGTCGCGCGCGCCGACCGACGAGCCCGCGCAGATCACGACCACGTCGCTGCAACCAAGCGCGTGTCCAAGCGCCGTGCGTAGCGCACCGGGATCGTCGCGGACGATCTGCGGGGGCAACGGCAGCCCCCCTGCCTCGCGCACCAGCGCGCCCACGGAGCTGCTCAGAGCGTCGCGCACCTGTCCCGGACCGACGGGCGCCGGGTCGGGCGGGATCAGTTCGTCGCCCGTGGCCAGGATGCTGACCGCCGGCGGGGCGTGAACCTCGAGCTCGGTGATGCCCAGCGCGGCCAGCATGGCGACGTCCTGGGCGCGCAGCGGCGCTCCGCCGGGTACGGCGACCCTGCCAGGGGCCATGTCCTCGTCGGCACGAACGACCCCCTCCCCGGGGGCGGCCGGCCGTACCACCTCCACGGTGCCCGCCATCGCCTCCTGCGTGTACTCGATCATCACCACTGCATCTGCGCCGTCGGGGAGCGCGCCCCCGGTGGGCACGGCGATGGCGCTGTGGGGGGGCAGGGCGAGCTCGGCGGGCGCACCCATGGCGACGCTCCCGGCGAGGGTGAGGTACGCCGGGATGGACTCGGAGGCGCCGAAGGTGTCCTGGGCGCGAACGGCGTAGCCGTCGACAGCGGAGCGGTCAAACCCCGGCAGCGCCTCGCCGGCCAGGATGTCGGCGGCCGGAATGCGGCCGGCGGCGTCGTAGAGGCCGACGGCTTCGGTGTCGGTGCGATGAGCCGGGTGGAAGTCGGCCAGGGCTTCGGCCACCGTCTTGGCGGTGAAGAATTCGCGGCCGGCGGCGATCATGCCGCCGCTCAGGTGGGCGCGCCGGCGCGTCCGCGGCGCAGGACGCTCATCACCGGCCCCAGCGCGACCTGTCCCAGCCCACAGATCGAGGTCATCCGCAGGGTCTCCTCCAGCCGGTCGATGCGTGCGTCGACGCCATCAGGGCCCAGCCCTGCGGCCAGCGCATCGGTGAGAATGGTGTGGGCCTTGTGAGACCCCACGCGGCAGGGCACACACTTGCCGCACGACTCGTTGCGGAAGAAGCGCAGGACGTTGGTGGCGGCGGCCAGCAGGTCGGTCTGGTCGTCGATCACCACCACCGCCCCTGACCCGAGCATCGAGCCGGCGTCGGCCAGGGGCTTGAAGTCAAGCGGGATGTCGAGCTCCTCGGGTCCGAGGAAGTTGGACGAGGATCCGCCGGGCTGGAAACCCTGGAGGGCCGAGCCGTCGGCCATCCCCCCGGCCAGCTCGACGAGCTCGCGCGCGGTGGTGCCCATCGGCACGCAGTAGACGTCGGGGTTGGCGATGTGGCCGGAGATGGCGAAGAACTTCAGCCCCGTGCCCCCGTTGACCCCCTGGTCCTTCCACCACTGCGCCCCACGCTGCTGGATGATGGGGACCGCCGCGAACGTCTCGACTGAATTCATCAGCGTGGGCTTGCCCCACAGTCCGCTGACTCCGGGGAAGGGCGGCTTGTTGCGGGGCTCCCCGCGGTGACCCTCCATGCATTCGATCAGTGCCGACTCCTCGCCGAGGATGTATCCGCCGGGCGAGGTGAAGACGTCGATCTCGAGCTGGCGACCGGAGGCCAGGGCGTCGGGGCCGAGCAGCCCGGCGGCGCGGGCACGCTCAAGCTCCGCTCGCACGGCCTCCTCCTCGATGCCGTACTCGTGGCGGATGAACACCCAGCCCTGTTCGGCACCGACCGCCAGCATGCCGATCAGCATGCCCTCGACCACCAGGTGCGGCTGCTCGGAGAGGATCTGGCGGTCCTTGAAGGTGCCGGGCTCGGACTCGTCGGCATTGCAGATGACGAACTTGGGGTCGGGCTCCTGGGCGGCGACCAGCTCCCATTTGGCGCCGGCGGGGAAGCCCGCGCCGCCCATGCCACGCAGGCCGGAGTCCTTCAGCGTGGCGATCACCTGGTCGGCGTCGAGCTCGCCGGCGAGCATCGACCGCACGACGGCGTAGCGGGCGTCGGGCGCCTGGCCCGCGTAGGGGTCATTGGGCCAGGTCCGCGGCGCCGGTCCCTGCGCTCCGTCATCGGCCTCGTCGGTGGCCAGCGCACGCTCGACGGCGGCGCCGACATCTGCGGCCCGGACAGGGTGCTCGTGGACGGTGGCGGCGGGGGCGATGTCGCAGCGACCGATGCACGAGACTTCGCGGACCTCGATCTGCGCGTCCTCGCCGTACCGCGCATGCACCTCGGCGATCTGCTCGTCCGCTCCGTGCAGCCAGCAGGACAGGTCGCGGCACACGGTGATCTCGACCCGCGGCGGCGGCTGGACGCGGAAGTGGGGATAGAACGAGATGAGCCCCTCGATCTCATACAGCGGGCGATGGGTCTCGCGACTGAGCCGTGCGAGCTCTTCTCGCGGCAGCCAGCCGTGCTCGCGCTGGATGACGTTCAGCGACGGGATGAGGCTCGGACCGCTGAACTTCCCGGCACGCGCCTCCCGCCCGGGAACGGCGTCGTTGACGGTGCTCATGACCCCGCCGCCGCGGCGACCGTGGCCGGTTCGACCCGCACGGCGCAGAACTTGAACTCGGGAATCTTCCCGAAGGGGTCGATCTCGTCGATGGTGAGCAGGTTGGCGGCCGCCTCCCGGAAATGGAAGGGAATGAAGCAGCTGCCCGGCGTCTCGCGGTGCGACACTTTCGCCTCGAGCTCGATCGTGCCCCGCCGCGAAGTCACCCGGGCAAACTCGCCGTCCGCGATGCCGAGCCGTTCGGCGTCGACGGGGTTGATGAACACGGTCGCCTTGGGCGAGATCGAATCCAGTGCGAAGGACCGGCGCGTCATCGAGCCGGTGTGCCAGTGCTCGAGCAGACGGCCGGTATTGAGCACGAACGGGTACTCCTCGCTGGGCAGCTCCCGGGCGGGCATCCACTCGGCGGGCACCAGGTGCGCGAGCCCGTCCTCGGTGTTGAACTGGTCCTGGAAGAGGACGATGGTGCCGTCGGAGTTCTCGGGGTCGGCGTTGGGGTAGAGCTTGCCCGTCGGCCCCAGGTTGCCGTAGCTGAGGTTGGTGTAGTTGGGCATCAGCGAGACGAGCTCGTCGAAGATCTCCTCCGCCGAGCTGTAGTTCATCTCATAGCCGACGCGGTTTGAGATGTCCTGGATGATCTCCCAGTCCACGCGGGCCTGGCCGGGCGGGTCCAGCACCTTGCGCCCGCGCTGGACGCGGCGGTCGGTGTTGGTGTAGGAGCCGTCCTTCTCCAGGTAGGAGGAGGCGGGCAGGATGACGTCGGCGAACTCGGCGGTCTCGGTGAGGAAGATGTCCTGCACCGCCAGGAAGTCCAGGGCGCTCAGTGCCTTGCGGACCTTGTTGATGTTGGGGTCTGACAGGAACGGGTTCTCGCCCATCATGTACATCCCGCGCACGCCCTTCTTCAGCGCAGCGCCGACGATCTCGGTGACCGTGAGCCCACGCACATGGTCGAGCTCACGCCCCCAGGCGCGCTCGAAACGCTCCCAGGCGGCGGGACGGTCCACCGGCTGGTAGTCGGGATAGAACATCGGGATCAGCCCGGAGTCCGAGGCGCCTTGCACGTTGTTCTGGCCGCGCAGCGGGTGAAGGCCCGTGCCGGGGCGGCCGACCTGCCCGGTGATCGCGCACAGCGCGATCAGGCAGCGGGCGTTGTCGGTGCCGGTGGTGTGCTGGGAGATTCCCATGCCCCAGTAGACGACCGCCGCCCCGGCCTCGCCCCAGATCCGCGCCACCTCGCGCAGGGTGCGCGGCGAGATGCCGCAGATCTGGCCGGCCCGCTCGGCGGAGTACTGCGTGAGCAGCTCGACCAGCGCCTCGTAGTTGCTGGTGCGCTTGGCGATGAACTCCTCGTCGACCAGGCCCATCTCGATGATCTCGTGCATGACGCCGTTGTAGAAGGCGACGTCGGTGCCGGGTTTGATCTGGCAGTAGATGTCGGCGTGGTCGGCGACACGCTCGCGGCGGGGGTCCACGACGATCAGCTTGGTGCCGCGGCGGCGGGCCTGTTTGAAGAAGGAAGACGCGACCGGGTGGTTGGCGGTGGTGTTGGTGCCCGCCAGGATGGCGACGTCGGCGTTGATGATGTCCCCGTAGGTGGTCGACACCGCCGCTGAGCCGACGCCCTCGAACAGGGCGGCGACGCTCGAGGCGTGGCACAGGCGGGTGCAGTGGTCGACGTTGTTGGTGCCAAAGCCCGCACGGATGAGCTTCTGGAACAGATAGGCCTCTTCGTTTGAGCACTTGGCCGAGCCGAACCCGGCGATCGCGCCCGGTCCGTACTCGTCGCGCAGCGCCACCAGCCGGCCGGCGATGAGATCCATCGCCTCCTCCCAGCTCGCCTCGCGGAAGTGGGGCATGACCTCGTCATAGTCGACCAGGCCGCCGGGCTTGCGCCGCCCGCGGCCCTCGCCCTTCACATCGCCCGACAGCGGTCCCTTGGGGTAGGAGTCCTCGCGACGGATCAGCGGCGTGGTCAGCCGCTGTGGTGAGCGGGCGTAATCCCAGCCGTACCGGCCCTTCACGCAGAGGCGGCCCTTGGAACCCGGCTGCTCGCGGCCCTCGGCAAACGCGATGGCCTGACGCTCGTCGTCGACGTGGTAGGTGAGCGCGCAGCCCACCCCGCAGTAGGGGCAGACGGTGTCCACCTGGCGCAGCTCGGTCCGCGGCCGGATGGGGACGTCGTGCAGCGGCTTGTTGGTGATCGCCCCCGTCGGGCACGCCGCCACGCATTCACCGCAGGTGACGCAGGAGGACTCGCCCATCGGGTCGTTGAGGTCGAACGCGATCCGGGTGGAGTAGCCCTTGCCGCTGCGGCCGATGACGTCGTTGCCCTGGATGTCGTCGCAGGCGCGCACGCAGCGGTCGCACAGGATGCAGGCATCATGGTTGACCGAGATGACGGGGTTGGAGTCATCGATCCCGCGGCCTGCGCCCTGCGGAAGGTGCTCTTGGTCCTTCTCGACGCCGTACTGACGGACGAGGACGAGGAGCTCGTTGTCGCCCGTCGTCGTCTCCTTGGGGTCCTCAGTGGGCTCGGGCTGATCGGCGAGCAGGAGCTCGGTGAGCGTCGCGCGGTGGCGGTCGAGTGTCTCGCCGGTGGTGGTGACGTCCATTCCCTCCTCGCAGGGGCGGACGCAGGCGGCCGCATAGACGCGCGCGCCGACGTCCACGACGCACATACGGCAGACGCCGACGGGGTCGTAGCGGTCGTCGTGGCAGAGGACCGGGATGGTGATGCCGAGCTCGGCGGCGGCCTGGAGGATCGTGGTGCCATCGCGGACCGTCACCTCCTGCCCGTCGATGCGCAACGAAACGTTGTTGGTGATCGCGGTCGGCTGCGTCGCAGAGGTGGTCGCCATCGGCCCTAGTCTCCCTTGCTTAGACCTATTTGTCCAGAACCGGTCTCGAGCCCCACGAGACCCAGCTCATCGAGTGTCTCGGCGCGCGGCCGACCCGTCGCTTCCAGGCCTCGCCCGCGGTAGTACGAGCTGATCATCGACTCCAGGCGCTCGGCGCTCAGGGTCGCTTTTCGCCCCGAGCCAAGCGCCACCGGCTCTGACAGGAATCGATCGGGCAGCCAGTCCTCCTCACGGGTCCACCCCTCGCGCAGGTTGAACAGCCGCTTGGTCATGACGATGCGTCGCGCGGTTCGCGTCAGCTCGGCGGCGTCGGTGTCCCAGCCGGTCACCGCGTTGAGCAGCCGCGACCACTCGTCCATCGGCTCCGCGAACACGCCACGCAGGAACTTGCACAGAATGAGCGAGTCCATGATCGCGGCCCGGTCCTCGGTCTGGATCGCTCCGCGGACGTGGGGCTCCCCTCCGTTCAGCCGGTCGTGCTGTCCCGAGAGGTCGGTCTCGTAGGCGCCCGACCGGTTGTGGTCGGCACCGCGTGCGTTGACTGCCAGGCCCAGGGCCATCGCCTGAAGCGTACGCGGCTCATACCCCGGCAATTCGAGGCCCTTGACGTGGGCAGCGAAGGCCTCAGACCCGCGGCCCACCATCTGGGCAGCGAACCGCGATCCTTCGGCGAGCAGGTCGCCAAGGCCCTCCCGGGCGCCGATCTCCTCGATGGCACGCAGCAGCGCCTCACCGTCGCCGAAGCGCAGCCACGGCGCATCGATCAACCCCTTCTCGGCACACTCCATCGCCCACGCGATCGTGCCGCCGGTGGAGATCGTGTCCAGCCCGAGCTCGTCACAGCGTCCGCTGGCCGCGATCACGCTGTCGGGGTCGTTGACGCCACACAGCGGCCCGAGCGCGAACACGTTCTCGTACTCCATTCGGACCTTCTTGTCGCCGCGGCTCTTGTAGAGGTGCTCACAGCCGATCGAGCACGAGGCGCAGGAGTTGCGCGCCACCTGACGCAGCTCCGCGACCTGTTCCGCGCTCAGCGCCTCCGCTCCGTCAAACGAGGCCGCCGAGAAGTTGCGGGTGGGAAGGGCGGAGATGGCGTTGAAGGCCAGGAGGTTGGCCATGGTGCCCAGCTCGCGGTACTTCGCGGTGGCCTGGCCGAACGAGCGCCGGCGCAGCTCCTTGGCGGCAGCGAGGACCGCCGGCGGATCCGCGGCGGCGACCTTGGTTCGGGCGCGCACCATCACCGCCTTGCACCACTTGGAGCCCAGCACGGCGCCGAGACCCCCGCGACCGGCGTGGCGTCCGTCGTGGGAGATGGTCGCATAGCGGACGACACGCTCGCCCGCCGGACCGATCGCCGCCACCCGCCAGGCCGGTCCCATCCGCTCGCGCAGCCGTGCCTCGGCTTCAGCGGCGGGGAGCCCCCACAGATCCTCGGCGGGCGCCACCCGCGCCGAGCTGCCCTCGATGATGAGCACCGACGGTGCTGAGCAGGAGCCGCGCACGACGATCGCGTCGTGTCCGGTGAGCTTTCCGGCGATGGCGAAGTGGCTGGAGGCCAGCGCATCGGTCAGCCGGCCGGTGAGCGGGGATTTGCCCACCACCGCGAACTTGGCGCTGGTCGTCAGCGGCGTGCCGACCAGCGGCGAGAACACGAACACCAGCGGCGCCTCTGGGCCGAGCGGGTCGACGCCGGGCGGGCAGCACTCGTGCATCAGCCACGCCCCGAGGCCGGCCCCGCCGATGAACGACCGGAGCACGGGTTCGTCGATCGTCTTGACACGGCTCTGGCCCGTGCTGAGGTCGACGATCAGTGCGCGACCGAAGTAGCCACCCGGGGGCGTTGCCATCCCACGATCGTAAACCACTTGTTTGCGGCCCTCAGCGGCTGTCCGATAGCTAACCGCCGGCGTCGGCGACCATGAACCCCACCGTATCCCCCGCCGCCAGCGGCAGCTCGCGATCGCGGGTGATCTGGTCGCCGTTGAGCGCAGCCACCACGTGCTCGTTCAGCACCAGGCCGATGGTGTCGGCGAGCTGACCCAGGCTCCAGGCAGCCACGCGCTGAGCACGCGGGGCGCCGTTCATCGCGAGCGTCCCGAATCGGCGCACCTCGACCTCGGGAGCCGGCAGGGCATGGGCCTCCGCGTAGTCGCCGGGCTCGTTGAGGTTCCGCACCGAGGTCAGGCCGGGATCACCGGCTGCCACCGCCGCGTCGCGCAGCATCGCCGCATCGTCGAGTCGCAGCACCCGGCAACGCTCGAACAGGAACGCCGGCTTGAGCTTGTCGGCGGCGATCAGATCTTCCACCTCGGGCAGGAGGCTCGCGCGATAGGTCGCCGACAGAGGCTGGCGAAAGCCGTGGATCTCGGGGAGCACCACGTCGACCTCGGCGGTGCAGGCATCGATCACGCGGCGCATGAAGGCCGGATGCAGCAGCGGTACGTCGGTGGACGACACGTAGGCAACCTCAGCTCGACCACCGATGGCCGCCAGTCCGGCCGCCAGCCCCTGCAGCGGGCCCCGCCCCTCGCGTGCGTCTGACACGATCTCGATTGAGCGGGGCATCTGGGGCAGTTCCTGTCCTGGCGCGCGCACCACCACGACGGGCCCGTCGACGGTCCGCTGCGCCAAGCCGGTGACCCGGCGCAGCAGCGTCGAGCCGTGCCACTCCAGCGCCGCCTTGGGCGAGCCCATCCGCGAGGACTGGCCGCCGGCCAGGATGATCGCGCCGGCCTCAGACACACGGGCGATGCTAGTGGTCATGCCAGCCCGCCCGGTGCCTACGCATTGACAACCGTCAGTTCAATCGATATCTATAGATAGATGAGTATCGATCTGGAGCTGACTCCGAAGACCAAGCGCCCCGTCGGGCAGCCGTGCTGTGAGCCGGTGGTCTACCCCGATGTCGAGCGTGAGCACGCCACCCGGATGGCCGCCGTGGCCAAGGCACTGGGCGATCCGGTGCGCCTTCAGCTCATCGACGTGCTGCGCAGGCACGCCGGCAAGGTGTGCGTGTGTGAGCTGGTGCCGCTGTTTGACCTCTCCCAGCCGACGGTGTCGCATCATCTCAAGGTGCTGCGCCAGGCCGGTTTGGTGGGCTCTGAGCGTCAGGGATTGTGGGCCTACTACTACGTCATCCCCGATGCGCTGGACGAGCTCTCGGCCTGGCTGAGCTGACCGCACCGCGCGTCACCGCGAAAGGAAAACACCCCC
>DASXJW010000148.1:0-17207 GCA_036497165.1 Solirubrobacteraceae bacterium | reverse complement strand
CGACCCCCGGGCGTTCAAGGTCAACCTCATCCCCTACAACCCCACCGATTCCCCCTACGCCGGCTCCAGCGCCAAGGCGATCGAGGCCTTCCGCGCCGAGCTCGAGCGCCACGGCGTGGGCGCCACCGTGCGCGTCACCCGCGGTCGCGACATCGCCGCAGCATGCGGGCAGCTCGCCGCCGCCCCGGGGGTCAAGCCCCCCGCAGAAGCATCCCGAGCCTGACCGCGCGAGCCATCGCTCGGTAACCGGCCGCATCTGGGTGCAGGTGGTCCCCGCTGTCGAACGCGGGAGCCAGCCGCTCGGGGTGGCCCGGCTGAGCCACCGCCGCGGCGAAGTCGATCAGACCGTCGAACGCGCCGCTGACGCGGATCCAGCGGTTGACGGCCTCGCGCTTGGCCTCACCGGCCGGCGTCCAGTAGCGCGCGCCGCGGAATGGCGTCAGCGTGGCGCCGAACACCTTCAGCCCGGCCGCATGCGCCATGGCGATAATGCGCGCGTAGCCGTCCACGATCCGCCCAGCCGAGACGGCGGTGTGGGGGGCGGTCGCCGCCCCGCGGCTTTGACTCTGGCCGATGTCGTTGACGCCCTCCAGAACGATGACCTCGCGCACGCCGGGCTGGCCGAGAACGTCGCGCCGGAAGCGGCTGACGGCGGGGACGCCGCAGCAGGCCGTTGCGCTGAGCACCCGGTTGCCGCCGATCCCCTCGTCGATGGCGCTCAGGGTGGGGCCGCGGCGGGCGGCGAATCGCCGGGCCAGGGCATTGGGATAGCGGGCGTTGGCGTTGAGCGGCGCGCCCACGCCGTCGGTGATCGAGTCGCCGAAGGCCACGACCGCGCCGCGGTCGCGGGGTGGCGCCAGCACGTCGACTCCGGTCAGCACATACCAGGACTCGGTCTGGGCGGTGAAGGCACGGGCCCCCGCGTCCAGCGCGTGCCCGCCAGAGGCGAGGTAGTTGACCTGGCGCGCCTGGGTGTGCTGCGTGACCGGCCCCGTCGGGCTGCGCAGGTACAGGCTTACCGCCAGGTGCAGGCCTGGGCGGACCCGCAGGGCAACGGGATCGGATGTCAGCTCGCCGCCGGCCGAGATGACCGCCGAGGGCCGCCCTCCGAACGACAGCGCCCGCACGGTGCCGACGTCCAGCTCGGCGCGGTGGCGCTGCACGGCGATCGAGGCGCGCGCGATCCGCAGTGGCGCGCCGCCGAAGGCGTTGCTCAGGCGCACGCGCGCCATCGCGCCCTCGACACTGGAGAACACGATCTGGCGGACGGTCTGGCCCGCGAAGCCGCGGTCTGAGAGGTTGCCGGCGATGGGGGCCTGGGGGCTCGCGCCCCACGTGGCCACCCAGTGCCCGCCGCGAACGGGGGCAGGGCGCTTGCCGGCCCCCGCCCCGCTGGTGAGGTGCGCAGGAACTCCGACGGCCCGCGCCCCAACGCCCCGGGTCCCGCCGTCCACGTGCCGGATCGACGCGGCGGCACGGCCGTCCCCTCCCAGGCGGGCAACGCCGACCGTCACCGCGACCGCGATGAGAAGCACCCCCGCCCAGAGATATCGACGAAACCGTTGCCGCGAAGAAGTCAACACCTGATCCCGCGCTTCGGATGGCCCAGACGCACCTCGAGCACCAACCCTGTTCACAGCCGATCGTAGCGGTGAGGAGGGTGGGCGCCGGTCAGTGCGCGAGGAGCCTGCGCGCCTCGCCGAGGACGCTGGGCTCGAGCAGCTTGGCGCAGAACACGCTGACGTGGATGCCGTCGAAACGACAGAGCTGGCCCTTGACCCGTGCGGCGTAGCGGTCGTCGGGCGAGAGGGTCCTGTCGACGTCGAGGACCTGGACCGTCGACGGGTGCTTGCGTGCCTCGGCCCTCAGCAACCCATTGATCGCATCATGCCGGGCGGGGGAGGCAGCCGGCGCCGGCGCGCCGTCGGCCTGGTCGGGGGGGTGGGTGTAGGGCACAGTCAGGAACAGGACCTTGACCCCACCGTGGCTCAGCACCTGCACGTAGCGGTCGATCTGATGCTGCACGTAGGCGTCGAACGCCGCCTGTCCCAGGTGGACGACCTTGCCGTTGACGCGCCAGTCGAACTCGTCGCGGTAACCCAGCTCCACCACGACCTCCTGGGCCCGCATCGCCTTGGCCTCCCGGGCCCATTGCTGGA
Source organism: Solirubrobacteraceae bacterium (assembly GCA_036497165.1). Taxonomy (GTDB): domain Bacteria; phylum Actinomycetota; class Thermoleophilia; order Solirubrobacterales; family Solirubrobacteraceae; genus Palsa-465. Next base: position 15,048 of record DASXJW010000148.1, on the reverse strand, counting down.
GCGCCGCGGCGCATCCCGCCGGGGGGTTCTCCCAGCTGCCGTTGACGTTGAGCTGGCCGCGCGTGGAGAACGCACAGCCCAGCAGCGCGCCGTTGTCGATTTGGACCCCGTAGCGCTCCTCGTCCTCCATCATCGGAAGGCCCATCGTGAAGGCGATCGAGTCGCCGATGACCAGCACGCGCTTGGGCGGGCAGGTCTCGAACGTCTTGGTCGCCGATCCGCTCCAGACCAGGCTGGCGCTGCCCAGGGCGCCGTACTCGAACTTCGCGTCCTTGGCCGCTGCCACCGGGGCCCTGCCGACCCGCGATGAGTCGGTGAGGCGTACCTGGCACGGCGCGTCGCTGCCCCGCAGGGCGGCCGGCGCGGTTGGCAGCTTGGCGGCGGCAGGCACCCCCGTGGGCAGCGACGCCGCGCCGGAGGCCATCAGCAGGGAGACGACGGCGGCACCCGCACCGACCGGCGCCAGGCCCCGAACCACCCAAGCGGGCCGCCGCCGCCGGCGGATCGGCTGCTCGACGACGACGTAGGAGACGAGGCTGACCGCCAGCGTCACAGTCAGGCGGAGCGCCAGGAGCGCCGGGCCGCGCTGGCCGGTCGAGCTCTCGTCGAGCCACAGGAACAGCGGGAAGTGCCACAGGTAGAGGCCGTAGGAGATCTTCCCCAGGCCCTGCAGGGGGGCCAGCGCGAGGAACCGGGCGCCGGCGGCGCGCGGGCGCAGGACGACGCCCGCGACCAGGATCACCATGATGGCGTCCATGGCAAGCAGCCCGAACGGGTACACCCAGGCATCCGCGCCGTTCACGATCAGCAGGCCGGCGCCGAGGGCGACCAGGAGCAGCAGGCTTGCCGCGCCCAGAGCGTCGCCGCCCCATGCGGGGACGCGACGGGACGCCGGAGCAGATCGCGGGCAGCGCTGACGGATGGTCAGGACGATGGCGAGGGCGGCGCCGATGAGCAGGCCGGTGGCCCGCGTGTCGGTGCCGTAGTACACGCGGTCGAGACTGCGGCCGGCACCGAACAACAGCGCCATCTCCACCGACGCGGCCGCGGCGCCGGCGAGGCTCAGCCCGAGCAGCACCTGTAGCGCGCGCCGGTCCGAGGCGCCGCGGCGGCGGGCCAACCCCAACACGCCGAGCACGATGAGCGGCCACAGGAGGTAGAACTGCTCCTCGATCGCCAGCGACCAGGTGTGCTGGAGCGGTGAGACAGGCCCGCTGGCGGCGAAATAGTTCGTGCCGGCGGCGATTTGATGCCAGTTGGCGACGTACAGCAGCGTCGAGATCCCGTCGCCCTCCAGGCCCGGGACGGCCTTGGTGGGCCCAGCAAGCGCGTAGTAGACGCCGATCGCGGCCACCAGCGCGAATAGCGCCGGCAGCAGGCGCCGCGCGCGGCGGGCCCAGAACGCCCGCAGGCTGATCGTGCCTGACCGGCCCCACTCCGCCACCAGCAGCGAGGTGATCAGGAAGCCCGAGAGGACGAAGAACATTTCGACGCCCAGGAAGCCCCCGTGCGACCACGACAAGCCGCCGTGGTAGAGCAGCACCGCGAGCACGGCGAGCGCTCGCAGGCCGTCCAGCCCGGCGTAGTGAGGCAGGGCGACGTGGGGGCGTCGCCGGGATCCGCGCCATCGCATCGACTCCCTTGTTAGCCAAACAGCCGTCGGACGGCCGTAAGCGGCCTTGCAGAATGCTTATGTGAAGCTGGACATGGCGCCCGACCCGATCCTCCGACGTCGTCTGACCGCGCAGCGGCTGGCGGGACCCCGCGCCCGCGGCGCGCTGGAGGTCGCTGAGCGCCTGCTGGCGATCCAGGCCCAGGATCCGCGGGGCGCGCGGCTGGCCATCCGGGCGCGTAGCGAGGGGGTGGACGCCGCCGACATCGATCGGGAGCTGACCGAGCGGCGGTCGCTGGTGATCACGACGCTGAACCGCGGGACGCTGCACCTCGTGCGCACCGAGGATTACCCCCTCCTGCAGTCGCTGACCACCCCGCCGCTGATGACCACCAACGCCACCCGGCTGGCCCAGACCGGCGTCGACCCCGACACCGCCGCCCGCGCCATCGGGCTGATGGAGCGCTGTCTCGCCGAGGAGGGGCCGCTCACGCGCGCGGCGCTGCGCGAGCGGCTCGAGCGCGCCGGTGTCCCGAACCTCGAGCACTCGATGGTGCATCTCATCTTCGGCGCGGCCATCCGCGGACGGATCGTCCGGGGGCCGATGCTCGGCCGCCAGCATGCCTTCGCCCGCGTCGCCGACTGGTTGCCGTCCGTCCCTCCCCCACCCCGAGACGTCGCCCTAGCCGAGCTGGCGCGCCGCTATCTGGCCGGACACGGACCGGCCAGCGATGCCGACCTCGCCCGCTGGGCGGGGCTGCCGCTGCGCGACGCTCGCACCGGCCTCGCGGCCATCGGGCCCGAGCTGAGCCGGCTGCCCCGCGGGCTGGTGGACCTGGCCCGCCGCGGCCGGACCGCCCCCCTCCCCGCGCCGCGCCTGCTCGGCGCCTTCGAGCCGCTGCTGCTGGGCTGGCGTTCGCGGGCAGACGTGCTCGGCGCCCACGAGCCCAGGGTCGTCACCGGAGGCGTGTTCCGCGGCTTCGCTCTCGTTCAGGGTCGCGCGGTGGCCCTCTGGCGGCTGGCGGGCGCTCGCGACATCGAGATCGAGCCACTCGCCGCGCTTGACCCCGGCGCCGCCGCGGCCCTGGACCAAGAGGGGTCGGCGGTGCAGCGATTCCTCGGCCGGGATGGCCCGGCGAGCAATGACCGGTGAGGCGACCGCAACCCCGGCGGCCCTGTACGGTTAGTGAGATCGTGGTAGAGATGCAGAGGATTGCGCGCCCCCGGCGCTACGTCTCACGAGTTCAGCTGTACGCGATGCTGCCCGTCCTGCGCTACAGCTACGAGCGCGGCGCCTATGTCCTGCGCTTCGTCGGCGAGGACCGCGGGCCGGTCCTGCGCAAGGACCGGCGGCGAGGCCGGCTCGCCTATTCGGGACCCGAGCGGCGCGAGACCACGTCGCGTCCTGTGATCGACCCCGTGGTGACCTCCCGGCCGTCGGGTGGGGTGCGCGTACTGGGGCCCACCCAGGGGGCCGCCAAGCGATCCAGCGCTGCCACGCGGACTCGGTCGGACGCTACTCCTCGTGCTCGCCGGCATGGCCGGCAACGACCGCCGCGGCCGCGTCACTGACGCCGGCCCGCGCCTCACCGGCGCGCAGCAGCCGCTCACGCAACTCCTGCTCGAACTCGGGGGAGGGATCGAAGCCGGTGATCTCCGGCAGCTCCGCGACCTCGGTCAGCCCGAACAGCTTCAGGAACAGATCCGTGGTCCGGTAGAGCACGGCCCCGAACTGGGAGCGGCCCGACTCCTCGATGATCCCCCGCTCCAGCAGCGTCGCCGCCGCCGATTCGGCGCTCACCCCGCGGATGCGGGCGATCTCTGGCCGCGACACCGGCTGCAGGTAGGCGACGATCGCCAGCGTCTCGGCCTGAGCGGCGGTGAGCGGCGGCGTGCGCGGCTTGGCCAGCAGCCGCCGGGCGGCGGGCTCGGCATCGGGATGGCTGGTCAGGGTGTAGCCGCCGGCCAGCTCCCGGACGACGAAGCCGCGGCGCTCGAACTCGTAGTACTCGCGCAGCCGTTCCAGCGCGGTGACCACCTCGTGCATCTCGGCGCCGGTGGCGTCGGCCAGCGCCTCCGCCGGCACCGGGTCGGCGCTGAGGAACAGCAGGGCCTCCAGGGTGCGCTCCAGCTCCGCCGTCATGCCGACAGCCTCCCCGCGGTGGCCGGGCCGGGGCCGCCGGCCCGGCGCGCGGCCAGCGTCGGCAGGCGATTGGACACGGCAAGCGCCTCCACGGTGATCTCGGCAAAGGGCTCGTCCTGGGTCCAGGTCGCCTCACCCTGCTTGTGGAGCTCGAGCAGGGCATACAGGGTCACGGCGACGGTGACGCGGTCGGCGCGCCCGACCGCCTCCGAGAAGGTGAAGCGCCCCCGCGAGAGCAACGCGCGCAGGTGGGCGAGCCGCTCGGCGACTGTGACCTTGGCGATCGTCATGTGGCGGATGTCCACCGGCGGGGGAACCTGGAGCAGGTCGCCGATGGCCCCGGCCAGCGCCGAGGGGTCGTAGACCCGGCCCGCGTCCTTGAGCGAGGCCTTGCGCAGGTGCGCGGGCAGGGGCGCCGAGCGGAAGCGATGCCCCTCCTCGGCGGCCAGGCGATCCGTCAGGTAGGAGGCCGCCGCGCGATAGCGCTGGGCGGCCAGGAGCCGCGCCAGCAGCTCCTCGGCGGCCTCGCCGGGATCGAGGTCGATGTCCTCGATCTCCTCGCCGGGCAGCAGCAGCCGGGACTTGAGCTCCAGCAGCGCCGCGATGAGGACCAGGAACTCGGTGGCCGCCTCGAGGTCGAGCTCGCCCTTGCGCTCGAGGTGGTCGATGTAGGCGATGACCACGTCGGCGAGATCGACCTCCAGCAGATCCACCTCCTCACGGAGGATGAGCGTGAGCAGCAGGTCGAACGGACCCGCGAACACGTCGAGGTCGAGCTCAAGATAGGTCAACGTCACCGCACGGGCCTCCGCATCTCAAGCAGAGACCTTAACGGCGGCCCCGGACCGGTCCGACCCCCATGGCCGTGCGCACGTCAGACAGGGTGTCGGCGGCGATGGCCCGGGCCTTGTCGGCCCCCTCCGAGAGGGTCCGCTCGAGCCCGGCCTCGTCGGCGCGCAGCTCGTTGTAGCGCTCCCGCACGGGCGCCAGGTACTCGATCACGGCGTCGGCCACGGCCTGCTTGAAGGCGCCGTAGCCCGCGCCGTCGAACTCGCGCTCCACCGTCTGGGGGTCGACGCCGCGCACCACCGCGAAGATGTCGATGAGGTTCGAGATGCCGGCCTTGTCGGGTGCGCGGCGGATCTCGCTGCCCGAGTCGGTCACGCTCGACCGGATCTTCTTGGCGATGACCTCGGGCTCGTCGAGCACCAGGACGGTGCCCTGCGGGCTCCCGCCGGTGGTCGACATCTTGCGCTCGGGCGCCTGCAGATCCATGATCCGCGCCCCCACCTGCGGGATCCGGGCCTCGGGGACGACGAGTGTTTCGCCGAAGCGGGCGTTGAAGCGCTCGGCGGCGTCGCGCATCAGCTCGATGTGCTGGCGCTGGTCCTCGCCGACAGGGACCTCGTGGGCCCGGTAGGCCAGGACGTCGGCGGCCTGGAGCACGGGGTAGAAGAACAGGCCGGCCGAGACGAGGTCACGCTGGGCGCCCGCCTTCTCCTTGAACTGGGTCATGCGGTTGAGCTCCCCGAACGAGGTCACCGCCGACAGCAGCCAGCACAGCTCGGAGTGCTCGTGCACGTCGCTCTGGCGAAAGAAGATGCAGCGCTCGGGGTCGAGGCCCGCCGCCAGCAGCGTGGCGGCGGTGTCGTACACCGACTCGCGCAGCGCGCCCGGCTCATAGGCGACGGTGATGGCATGGAGGTCGACGACGCAATAGATCGCCTCCCCCCGGTCCTGGCCGGCGACGTACTGGGTGATGGCGCCGATGTAGTTGCCCAGGTGCTTGCGCCCCGTGGGCTGGATGCCGGAGAAGATCCGCACGGCGGACGAGGCTACTGCGTCAGCGCGCGGTCCAGCGAGTCGTGCAGAGGGCGATGGGCGGGCGGCCGGCGCTCACCATCCCCGGGCGGTCGCGATCCGGGGGTCCGGCCGGACTGACGGCCGGCCAGCACCCACGCGGCCACCACTCCGCCGATGGCGCCGCTCACGTGGGCCTGCCAGGAGACGCCCGCGTGCGGCACGACGCTGGACACCAGAGCTCCGCCCCAGACCACGCCGACGATCACGCCGGTGAGGATCTCCAGCGCGCTGCGATCGAACACGCCGCGTGCGAACAGATACGTGGCGTAGCCGAAGACGACGCCGCTGGCCCCAATGGTGTTGGTCCCGGCGGGGGCGATCAGCCAGGTGCCCAGGCCGCCCACCACGATCACGATGAGCGTCACCAGCGCCAGTCGCCTGGCGCCGCGCAGGGCGATGATCACACCCATGAACACGAACGGGATCGTGTTGTCGATGAGGTGCTGGAAGCTCGCGTGCAGGAACGGTGAGGTGAAGATGGCCCACACGTGGTCCGCGTTGCGGGGCATGATGCCGGCATCGTCGGTGAGGGCGTTGCCGTCGAGGGAGTTGATCACCTCGATGAACCACATCAGGGCGACGATCGCGGCGAGCAGAGCGAGGCCCTGGGCCGACTGGCGCGCCGCGTCGGCGCGACGCGCCGTCACGATACGAGAGGAGCGGGTGGACAACTCCGGGGCCATGGCACCCAAGGATGCCACGCGCCGCCGGCGATCCGGCTCGCTCGGGCGCAGAACTTCACCGACTCTTCGTCAGCGTCTCGGTCAGCGGCGGGAGGTGCCGGCCGCCGATCCCGGCTCCGCGAGCACCTCGAGAGCCACGGCGAGCGCGACCTCGGCGCGCTCGCGCAGGGTCCGCTCCACGACGAACTCGCTGGGGGTATGGGCCCCGCCCCCCCGCGGCCCGAGCCCGTCCACGGTCAGCGGGATCGTCTCCGCGAAGTGGCTGGCGTCGCTGGCGCCGCCCCGGGGCACGCCGGCGATCGTGCGACCGAGCCGGCGCGACGCGCGGGCGAGCAGGCCGCTGGTCAGAGCAGCGGAGTCCATGCCCGGCCACTTGCGCTCCATTCCCGCCTCGAGCAGGACGCCGTCGAGCTCGGGCCCCACCGCCGCGAGCACCGCGTCGAAGGCCGCCAGACGCTGGGCGCGCAGGTCGAAGATGAGCTCGCCCGCGGCCGGCACCACGTTGAAGGCATCGCCCGAGCGCATGACCGTGGGCACGACGCTGAGTTGCTCGAGCCCGTGGGGGTCGTGGAGCGCGGCCACCGCCGCGGCGGTGCGGGCCAGGGCCAGCAGCGCGTTGAGGCCGTGGTCCGGGGCACTGCCCGAATGCGAGGCGCGGCCGGTGGCGCTGACCCGAAGGGTGCCCGCCGCCTTGCGCCGCACCACGGCGCCCTCGTGACCGTCGTTGTCGAGCTGGCCGCCCTCGAAGCACAGGCAGGCGTCATAGCCGGCGAACCGAGCGGCGTGCCCGAACGGATGGGTGCGCCATTCCTCGTCGGTCACCATCAGCACGGCCAGCTCCGCGAACGCCTCGGGCCGGCGGGCCAGCACCCGGGCGACGCCGAGGGCGAGGATGTCCCCGCCCTTCATGTCGACGGTGCCGGTGCCATAGAGGCGATCGCCATCGCGACGCAGCGGCTGATGGGCGCCATGGCTGACGACCGTGTCGACATGCCCCAGCAGCATCACCTTCGTGCTCCCGGTTCCGGTGACGGTGCCGATCAGGTCGGGCGCGTGGTCGGGCGAGGAGCATTCGGGCCGCTCTACGACCGCCCCCTCGGGGAGCAGGCGCACGCACACCGCCAGCGCGCGCTCGGCGCCGGCGACATCGCCGGAGGGCGAGGAGATGTCCACCAGCTCCTGGAGCTCGGCCGCGGCGGAGGCGGCGATCTCGTCGGCGCCGGCGGCGATCAGCGGGTCCGGGGCGGCGCTCATGCGCAGGTGGCCACCAGCTCGTCGGCGGCAAGGGTCCCGGGGGCCGTTCCGTCACGGGCCGCGGCGGCGGCCAGCGCGCATAGCCGCTCGTTGATCGGCGTGGGCACGCCGTGCAGCCGGCCCAGCAGCACGATCTCGCCGTTGAGGTAGTCCGTCTCCACCGCGCCGGTCCCGCGCGCCAGGCTCTGCCAGGTCGAGGACCCGGCGTGGTGGCGGCCCTCGATGGCGCGAACTCCCCAGCGTCCCCAGCGCCCCTCGATATCGGTGACCTCCGGCGCGTCGTGGCCGATGCCCGCGGCCCCCAGGACGGCCCGGCCCTCCGCGGTGACCAGCTCGGACAGCTCAGCGCGCCGTGCCCCCGGCGCAAACAGCGCGCTGACCACGTTGGACAGGTTGAGCAGGAGCTTGGCGTACTTGAGTCGCATCACATCCGGTGCGCAGTCTGAATCCAGGTTCGAGCGCGACAGCGCGGCGCAGAGCTCCTCGCAGCGCTCGTCGACGCCCGCCGGGTAGCACCCGACATCGATCATCCCCGTTCGCTCCGCTCCGTAGGCCTCGACCGTCCCCGGCTCGAGGTGCGCGGCCGGGAGCATCACCACGGCGCCGTACACCGCGTCCGTGAAGCGCAGAGCGGCGCGCTCGTTCTCGACCCCGTTCTGCAGGCACACGACCGGTACCCCGGCGCCCGCGGCGGCCCGCAGCGCAGCCAGGGCCGCGAGGCTGTCCTGGCTCTTGGTGGCCAGCAGGACGACCTCCTCCCCGGTCCACCGCACACCGCCGGGATCCGCCACCGCGCGCAGCGGCAGCACGGCGCGCTGCACCGGGGTCAAGAGCGTCAGCCCGTCGCGGCGGATGGCCTCCAGATGCGCCCCCCGCGCGATCAGCGTGACGTCGTGGCCCGACTGGTGCAGCCGGGCGCCCACGGCGCCGCCGATGGCGCCGGCGCCGAACATGACGAATCTCATGCCTCCAGCCTACGACGGGCGGGACGGCGTCGCTGCCGCCGCTGCCGCGCCGCCGGGCGGCGGCTCAGCGGGCGGCGAGCTCGTCGCTGCCCGTGGGCGCGTACAGCCGCACCTGATCGCGCCCGTTCTCCTTGCTGGAGTACAGGGCACGATCGGCGAGGCGGACGAGCTCGGTGGGATCGGACGTCCTCTGGGAATCGCAGATGCCGGCCGAGATGGTCACGCACGGGAGCTCTGACGGGGTGGCCCCGATCGCGGCCCGAGCGCGCTCCACCGCCTCGCGGGCCTCTTCAGCGCCGGTCTCGGGGAGGATCCAGGCGAACTCGTCGCCCCCGACACGCGCCAGGGTGTCCTCCGCGCGGGCGGCGTCACTCAGGCAGCCGGCGACGCGGATGAGTATCTCGTCGCCCGCCTCGTGCCCGCCGACGTCGTTGACCAGCTTGAAGTGGTCCACGTCGATCATCGCCACCGACACCGTCGTCCCGTAGCGGCGGGCCCGGGACAGGTCGGCGGCCAGACGCTCGTGGAAGGTCCGGTGGTTGGCCACGCCGGTCAGGGCGTCGCTGGAGGCCTGCGCGGCCAGCGCGGCCCGATCCTCGATGTTGGTGATGGCAGTGGAGATGAGCCCGGCGAACTCGGTGAGGCGCGCCTCGTGCTCACCGGTGAGCCCGCGCGTGGGGATCGAGGCCACGGCGAGCAAGCCCCAGGCGCGTCCCGCGACCTGGATCGGAGTGACGATGCTCGAGCCGTAGCCGAGCCGGCCCACGCGGCTGTCGGCGTCCACCTGTTCGACGCGAATCGCCGTGCCGGCGGCGATGGCCCGCGCCAGGTCTGAGTCGGGCGCCACGGCGAAGGCGTTGCCGACGCGGTACTGGCGGTCGGTGTACTGCGCCCACGAGCCCTTGATCGTGGCCTGCTCGGGCGAGTCCAGGCGCAGGATCGCCGCGGCGCCGGCAGCCAGCAGCTGGGCGGCCTCGACGGCGACGATCCTGTAGAAGCGGTCGGCGGTCTCGCCGGTGACGACGGCGGTGGCCACGCGGCGCTGGGCGCCCTGCTCGGCGGCGAGACGCTCCGCCTGCCGGCGCACCCGCCATAGGAAGCGCTTGCCGACGACGATGGCGCCGCCGAGAACGATGAACGCGGGCGCGGCGATGACGAGCGTCGCGGCCCCCACCGACCCCGCCGGGCCGCTGCCCGCGAGGGCCAGCACGTCGGCGGCGACGCACGCCAGGACGTACGCGGCGGCGGCGGGGGGCTGGAAGAAGTACCCGGCGAAGACCACGACGTAGAAGAGGCAGGCCCATGCGGGAGACTGCGGTCCGCCGCTCAGCCGGATGGCGACGCCGATGGCGACGACGCCCACCGCGGTGGACAGGTGGATGAGCCAGACCGGGAGCCGGCGGTAGTCCAGGAACATTCCGGAGACGGTGCCCCACAGGCAGCCGCCGATCCCCATCGCCGCCACCGCGGAGCGCTGCACCTGAGCGCCCGGCAGGCACAGCGCCATCCCGATCACGCTGAGCGAGGCGATCATCCAGACGACCGCGCCGGCGTGGCCGGCGGCCACGTGCTCCTCCCGCCGGATGTCGCCGGCGGACCGCACCGCAGCGATCGCTCGTTTCATTGCCCTGACCTGGAAGATGGTGTGCCCACGTGCCCCTGCTGAGGGAGAACGTATCGGCCTGTCCGGGGCGCTGGTTTAGGCGCGACCGCGGTTTCTCGGCACACCGCGTCCGAGTGCCGAGGACGTCCCGGGAACGGTCAGAGCGCCTGGCGCACGACGGGCCGCCGGGCCGCCGCGGCCTCGTCGAGCCGCCGCACCGGGGTGGTGTGGGGCGCGGTGCGGGCGATCTCGGGATCGTCGGCCGCCTCGCGGAGGATCTCGACCAGGATCTGCGCGAAGCGGTCGAGCGTCTCCTTGGTCTCGGTCTCGGTGGGCTCGATGAGCAGCGCCTCGTCGACGAGCAGGGGGAAGTACACGGTCGGAGGGTGCACCCCGTGGTCGAGCAGGCGCTTGGCCAGGTCCAGGGTCCGGATCTTCAGGTCGCGCTTCATCGGCGCACCCGAGAGGACGAACTCGTGCATGCAGATGCGCTCATAGGCGACCGGCAGGTGGTCCAGGACGCCTTCGGCGCGCAGCTTGGCCAGCAGGTAGTTGGCGTTGAGGACGGCCACCTCGGAGACGTCGCGTAGGCCGGCGGCGCCCAGGGACCGGATGTAGGCGTAGGACCGCACGAACACCCCGTAGTTGCCCTGGAAGCCCCGCAGCCGGCCGATCGACTTGGGGCGGTCGTAGTCCAGGTCGAAGACGGGGTCTTCGCCGGGGACCCGGTCGGCGCCGCCGCGGCGCACGACCTGGGGCCGTGGCAGGTAGGGCTCGATGCGATCCGAGACGGCGATGGGCCCCGCGCCCGGGCCGCCGCCCCCGTGGGGTTGGGTGAAGGACTTGTGCAGGTTGAAGTGCACGATGTCGAAGCCCATGTCGCCCGGCCGGCAGATGCCCATGATCGCGTTGAGGTTGGCGCCGTCGTAGTACAGCGTCGCGCCGGCCTCGTGGACGATGGTGGCGATCTCCTCGATGCCGTGCTCGAACAAGCCCAGGGTCGACGGGTTGGTCAGCATCAGGCACGCGACGTCGTCTGAGGCCTTGGCGCGCAGGTCGTCGAGGTCGACGTTGCCCTGGGCGTCGGTGCCGACCTTGACGACCTCATAGCCCGCCATCGTGACGGTGGCGGGGTTGGTGCCGTGCGCGGTATCGGGGGTCAGCACCTTGGTCCGGCGTTCGCCGTGGTCCTCGTGGAAGGCGCGGGTCAACAGGACGCCGGCCAGCTCGCCGTGGGAACCGGCGGAGGGCTGCAGCGACACGTGCGGCAGGCCGGCGATCGCCGCCAGGGACTCCTGCAGGCGCCACATCAGCTCCAGCGCGCCCTGCGCGCGGCGCGGATCCTGGAGCGGGTGCAGCCTGGCATGGCCGTCGAGCGCCGCCACCCGCTCGTGCAGCTTGGGGTTGTGCTTCATCGTGCACGATCCCAGCGGATAGAAGCCGGTGTCCAGATCGAAGTTGCGCTTGGACAGCCGGTTGTAGTGGCGGACGATCTCCGGTTCTGATACCTCGGGCAGCCGTGGGGTCTCGGCGCGCCGCAGCCGGGCGGGGACGAGGTCGTCAAGCGGATGCTCGGGAACGTCGAGACCCGGGGCGACGAACGCGCGGCGCCCCGGCCGGGAGCGCTCGTAGATCGTCAGCCCGTCGTCGGCGGCGGTGGCCGTCATCGCGTCGCCCCTGCGGGGTCGGCGTCCCGGCTGCGCTCGGCGGCCACGGCCTCGCCGAGCGCAGCGGCGAGGCGGTCGATGTGGCCGCGGGTCCGCTTCTCGGTGATGGCGACGAGCAGGCCGTTCGCGTGCTCGGGGTAGTCGCGGCCCAGCGGATAGCCCGGGTTGATCCCCTGCGCGGCGCAGCGGTCGATCACCGCCTGGACGGGAGCGTCGAGGGTGAGCGCGAACTCGCGCACCACCGGCTGGTCGTGGAGGGCGTGCACGCCGGCGACCGCGGTCAGCCGCTCGCGGGCGTAGGCGGTGCGCTGGAGCATGAGCTCGGTCAGCTCCACGATCCCGTGACGGCCCAGCCAGCTCAGGTAGATCACGCCGGCCAGGGCGTTGAGCGCCTGGGCCGTGCAGATGTTGGAGGTGGCCTTCTCTCGCCGGATGTGCTGCTCGCGGGTCTGGAGGGTGAGGACGAAGCCACGCCTGCCCTCGGCGTCCACCGTCTCTCCCGCGATCCGGCCGGGCACGCGGCGGATGAGCGCCTCGGTGGCGGCGAAGAAGCCGAACGAGGGGCCTCCGAAGTCCAGGCGGTTACCCAGTGTCTGGCCCTCCCCCACGGCCACGTCGACGCCGCAATCACCCGGCGCGCGCAGCAGCGAGAGTGGCAGGGGGTCACAGGCGGCCACGCACAGTGCGCCGGCGTCGTGAGCGGCCTCGGCCAGGGACTCGAGATCCTCGATGGCGCCGAGGAAGTTGGGCTGCTGGACGATCACCGCGCTGACGTCGGCGTCGAGCTCGGGCAGTTCGGTGACACCGTCGTGCAGGGGCGCCTCGATCACCTCCATGTCCCAGCCGTGGGCCAGCGTGGCCAGGGCCTGGCGGGAATGGGGGTGGACCCCCCGGGACACCACGAACCGGCTGCGGGACGGCTGGTCATGGGCCAGCTTGGCCACGTAGCCGGCGGCGGCCACGGCGCTCGGTCCCTCGTAGACCGAGGCGTTGGAGACCGGCAGCCCGGTGAGCTCGCAGATCGCGGTCTGGTACTCGAACATGGCCTGCAGGCCGCCCTGCGAGACCTCGGGCTGATAGGGGGTGTAGGGCGTGAGGAACTCCGAGCGCGAGATGATGGAGTCGATCAGCGCGGGGACGTAGTGGTCGTACATGCCCGCGCCCAGGAAGCACAGCTCATCCTCGGTGCTGGTATTGCGCCCTGCCAGCGCCCGCAGCTCCTCATAGACCTCGAGCTCTGACCGGCCCGGGTCGAGATCGAGCGGGCGCTCGAGCCGGAGGTGGTCGGGGATGTCGGCGAAGAGCTCCGCGAGCGACGCCACGCCGATCGTCCGCAGCATCTCGCTGCGGTCAGATTCCGTCGCTGACGTGTACCTGCTCAAGAGAGCGTCGCCTCGTACGCCGCCGCGTCCAGCAGCGCCTCCTGCTCGCTGGGGTCAGACAGCTTGACCCTGACCAGCCACCCCTCTCCGTAGGGGTCCTCGTTGATTCTCTCCGGAGCATCGGCCAGCGTTTCGTTGACGGCAACGACCTCGCCCGAGAGCGGGGAGATGACGTCCGATACCGCCTTGACCGACTCGATCTCGGTGTAGGCGGCGTCCTTGGTGACCGCTGTGCCGACCTTCGGTGGATCGAAGAAGACGACCTCGCCCAGCGAGTCCTGGGCGAACCAGGTGATCCCGAACGTCGCCTCCTCGGGGTGGGCGGGATCGAGTCTGGCCCAGTCGTGCTCGGGGTGGTAGAGCAGATCCTCCGGATAGCTGGGATCGGGCACTATGACTCCTTGGGCGTATAGAGGGGTTTGCTCCGGACGGCGGCGGCGCGCGGGGTCCCCCGGACGTCGATCTCGAGCTCGGTGCCGGGCTCGGACCGGTCGGCGGGGACATAGGCCATCCCGATGCCGTGCTGAAGCGTCGGCGAGAACGTGCCGCTGGTGACAATCCCGCCGTCGGCGATGCGGTTGCCCTGGCGGGCGATGCCGGCGCCGGTCATCTCGAAGGCCACCAGCTTCTGGGCCGGGCCCTCCGCCCGGACGCGGGCCACCGCCTCGGACCCGATGAATCCCGTGGCCTCACGGCAGCACCAGCCGAGGCCGGCCTCGATCGGGCCGTGATCGCGATCCAGGTCGTTGCCGTGCAGGTGGTAGCAGGCCTCGAGCCGCAGCGTGTCGCGCGCGCCCAGACCCGCAGGGGTCGCGCCGGCGGCGACGAGCGCCTCCCACACCTCGCCGGCCTGCTCGGGGTCCATCATCAGCTCCAGCCCCGGCTCGCCGGTGTAGCCCGTCCCGCACATCAGCAGGGGCACGCCCGCGACGCTCCGCCCGCCGCAGTGCATGCGGGGCACGAGGGGGCCGTCCGCCAGTCCGGCCACCAGCGGGCGCGCGCGGGGGCCCTGCACAGCGAGCATCGCGAACACATCGCAGCGATCGATCACGTCGGCGTCGAAGTCCGGCGCGTGGCGCGACAACCACTCCAGGTCGCGCTCATGGTTGGCGGCGTTGGTCACGGTGAGGAACACGCATTCGGCCAGGCGGTAGGTGAACACGTCGTCGAGCACGCCGCCCTCGGGCGTGCACATGACGCTGTACTGCGCCCCGCCCTCGGGCAGCCGGCGCAGATCGTTGGACAACAGGTGCTGGAGCAGGGCCTGGGCCCCGGGGCCGGCCGTCTCGATCTGGCCCATGTGCGAGACGTCGAACACCCCGGCGTGGGTGCGAACGGCCTCGTGCTCGGCGCGGATCCCCTGGTACTGGAGGGGCATCTCCCAGCCCGCGAACTCGATCAGCTTCGCGCCCGCCGCCCGGTGCCGATCGTGGAGTGGGCTGCGGCGAAGGGCGTCGGTCGTCGGGGGCACGCCAAGCAGGCTAATACATGCCCCCGGCGTCTCCAGGCGCCCGGGCGCCCGGCGCCCAGGTCATCGCGAGCCGATGGCGCCCCGCGGCCCCCCGGCCGTCGCAGGAAGCGCCACCATGGCGGGCGCTCCGACGTATCCCGGAATCATGATCGCAACGTGCACGTTCGGGCCATACCACCGCCGTCCCGACCGCCTATTTGGCCCAGCAAGCGGGGTCCCGTCATCCGCCGGGAACCGCAAGCCCGTGATAATCAGCAGGCCGAAGTTCGGGTATCTCGAAACGGATACGAGACAACCTCGCCCAACCGGTTGACGTTTTCCAATGATCTTTCCCGTCCGCCCGCCGAACCCGCTGCCGCGATGAGACGCCACGGTCGCGCGCGTGCCGCCCCCCCGCCGTCGGCC
>DASXJW010000147.1:0-7920 GCA_036497165.1 Solirubrobacteraceae bacterium | reverse complement strand
CAGACCCCGATCCAGGTCTCGGGCGGCTCGGCCACCTCGGCCACCGTCACCGGCCTCACCAACGGCACCGCCTACACCTTCACCGTCTCGGCCACCAACGCCGTCGGCACCAGTGCGGCCTCCACCGCCTCCAGCGCCGTGACCCCCGAAGACACGATCTTCGACTTCACCGGGCCGGCCAACCCGGACTCCGGAGACACCACCGCGGTCGAGGTCGGCGTCAAGTTCATGAGCTCGACGCCGGGGTCGATCACCGGGATCCGCTTCTACAAGGCGGCGGCCAACACCGGCGCCCACATCGTCAACCTGTGGGATCTGGCGGGCAACAAGCTCGCGACGGCCTCCGTCACCAACGAGTCCGCCTCCGGCTGGCAGTACGCGACGTTCTCCAGCCCGGTGCCGATCCTGGCGAACACGACGTACGTCGCCAGCTACTTCGACCCGAGCGGGCATTATTCAGCGACCTCGTCGGCGTTCACCTCGGCATTCACTAACGCGCCGCTCCAAGCGGTCGCCAACAGCTTGAGCGCGAACGGGGTATTCGCCGTCAGCGCCACCAGCACATTCCCATCCAACTCCGTGAACTCAACGAACTACTGGGTGGACGTCCTGTTCGCCGCCGGGTCCTGAGAGGTAGCCATGTCAACCGCACAGCTCACCAGTCGATCCACGATGAAAGCACTGGCCGCGCTGTCGGGGCTCTGCCTCGCCGCCGGGGCCCTGGCCGGCTGCGGGAGCTCAGCTCCCACCCACAGTGCGACGACGGCGACCGCCATGGCCACTCCGGCCCGCGCCACGCCTGCCCCCAGCAACGCGGACGTGGGCTCAGCGCTTGCGCAGGTCAAGGCCGACAAGGGCACGGGTGCGACCGACCGCTCCCGGTCCTCGGTGACGGCGAGCGACGCGGGTGGAGCGCTGAGCACCTCGCCGGCCGCCGCCTCATCACACCCTGTCGATCGCGTGAGCCGCGGCCACGGGGTGCAGCACGCCCGGTCGACGCCATCGTCGTCCAACGACGATCCGAGCAACGCCGGCGTGCGGCCGATCAACCCGTGCACCCTCGTCACCGCCCCCGAGGCCCGGTCCATCACAGCAGGATCCGTGGTGGGCACCACCGAGGCGCCGCTGGGACCGACGTGCATTTATCGCTCGGCCAAGCCCAAGTCGGACATCACCATGACCGTCGAGGCGCTGAAGCTCTCTCAGGTCACTCAGAAGCTCTCCCAGCGCAGCCAGTTCAGGGTCAAGAGCCATCCGGCGTACTGCGGGCGGCTCGGTAGCCAGATGCTGTTCGTGCCGCTGACCAACGGTCAGGTCCTGAACGTCGTCGCGCCCTGCTCGGTGGCACGACAGTTCGCATCCGTGGCTCTGGGACGCCTCGCTGCGTGAAAGATCGGCGCTGCGGCGCCCGTTCACTCAGTATGAAATCCAGTCCACTAGCCGGCGAGCGCATCCTGGTGACGGGGGGCGCAGGCACCATCGGCTCGCACTTGGTCGATCAGCTGATCGAGGCGGGCGCCGAGCAGATCACCGTACTTGACAACTTCGTTCGCGGCCGGCGTGAGAACCTGGCCATGGCGATGCCCAGCGGCATCGTCCGGATCGTCGAAGGCGACATCCGCGATCGAGAGCTCGTCAAGAAGCTGACGCAGGGAACCGACGTCGTGTTCCATCAGGCGGCCATCCGCATCACCCAGTGCGCGGAGGAGCCGCGCTTGGCCCTCGAGGTCATGGTCGACGGCACCTTCAACGTGCTCGAGGCCGCTGTCACCGAGGGCGTGCGCAAGGTCGTGGCCGCCTCCTCGGCGTCGATCTACGGCCTGGCCGAGGTCTTTCCGACCACCGAGAAGCACCATCCGTACGCCAACGACACCCTCTACGGTGCGAGCAAGACCTTCAACGAGGGGCTACTGCGCAGCTTCAAGGCCATGTACGACCTCGATTACGTCGCACTGCGCTACTTCAACGTGTACGGCCCGCGGATGGATATCCACGGCGTCTACACCGAGGTGCTGGTGCGGTGGATGGAGCGGATCGCGGCCGGCACGCCGCCGCTGATCAACGGCACCGGCGAGCAGACGATGGACTTCATCTACACCGAGGACATCGCCCGGGCCAACATCCTGGCGGCTCAGTCCGACGCGACGGATGAGGTGTTCAACGTGGCCAGCGGCACCGAGACGAGCCTCCTGGAGCTGGCGCAGAAAGTGCTGGCCGTGATGGACGCCGATCTCGAGATCGAGTTCGGCCCCGAGCGCTCCGTCAACAAGGTGCCCCGGCGCCTTGCGGACACCGCGGCCGCTCGTGAGCGGATCGGCTTCGAGGCCGAGATCGACATCGACGAGGGTCTGCGCCGCCTGGTGCAGTGGTGGCGGGCCGAGCGTGAGCAGGCTCCGACGGCGGCTCTGGCCGCGGCGAGCTGATGCAGGTCGCATTCGCGCGCCCGTTCATGGGAGGCGGCGAGGCGGAGGCTCTCGCCGACGTCGTCGCCTCCGGATGGGTGTCCCAGGGACCTCGCGTGCAGGCCTTCGAGCGCGCGTTCGCCGAGCGCGTCGGCGCACCGGAGGCGATCGCCACCACGAGTTGCACCACGGCGTTGCACCTGGCGCTGTACGCCGCAGGCGTGACCGCGGGCGACGAGGTGGTCGTACCGTCGATGTCGTTCATCGCCACCGCCAACTCCGTGTGGCAGTGCGGCGCCACGCCGGTGTTCGCCGACATCGACCCCGACACCTATAACCTCGATGTGGCCTCCGCCGAGCGGGCGATCACCGAGCGCACCAAGGCGATCATGCCGGTACACCAACTCGGGCTGCCCGCCGACCTCGACGCGTTCCAGGAGCTGGCCGATCGCTACGGGGTGATCCTCGTCGAGGATGCGGCCTGTGCCATTGGAGCCATCTACAAGGGCCGGCAGATCGGATCCCACGGCTCGATCGCGTGCTTCTCGTTGCATCCCCGGAAGGTCATCACCACCGGTGAGGGCGGCGTGATCACCCTGCACGACGCGGCTCTCGCGGCCCGGATCCGTCAGCTGCGCCAGCATGCGATGGACGTGTCCGACTTGGCGCGCCACAGCGCCAAGGACGTCGTGGTGGAGTCCTATCCGGAGCGCGGGTTCAATGTCCGCATGACCGACATGCAGGCGGCCCTGGGCCTCTGCCAGATGGAGGTCCTCGACGAGATCCTGGAGCGGCGGCACAACCTGGCCGAGCGGTACAACTCCCTGCTGAGCGGGATCCCCGGGATCGAGACGCCGTCTGACCCGCCCCACATCCAGCGGACCTGGCAGTCCTACTGCATCCGCGTCGGGGCGTCGTTCAGCCTGGATCGCACCGAGCTCATGCGGCAGCTGCTGGCCGACGGGGTCCCCACACGCCGCGGCGTCATGGCGATCCACCAAGAGCCCGCCTACGCGGAGTCGGCCACCGCCCCGCTCCCCCACACGGAGGCGGCGACGGCCGACACGCTGATGCTGCCGCTTCACCCCGGGCTCACCGAGGAGGAGCAGGACTTCGTGGTCGAGCGCCTGACTGCCTACGCGATGCCGCTGGCGGCCTGAGCCGGCTCAAGGATCCACAGTCTCACCATCACGCGGCCGGCGGGTAGTTCTCCGCCGGCCGCTTTTTTTGTGTCCAATCTCGCCGGAGGCATCCCCTGCCGGTACCACCCATCGCCCTCCCCCCCCGGATCGAAACCCGGGGGCAATTTTCTTAGGAAAGTCCGACGACGGCGCCGTCGCCGATGCGCAGGCGCAGGGCCCGGGGCAGAGAGAAGTCGCGGAACAGGCGCGCGTTGCGCCCGATGACGCTTGCGGTCAGACGTGTGCCGACATGCGTCACGCTCGCGCCTGCGGAAACGATGGAACGCTCGATCTCTGCGCCCTCGATGCGGGCTCCGGCGCCAATCGCCGTGTAGGGGCCGATGTAAGCGTCGGTCACGGTGGCACCCGGTCCGATGACGACCGGACCGGCCAGCACACTGCCGCTCACCATCGCGTGCTTGTGGATGCGAACGCGCCCTTCGATCCGGTTCGCCTCGCGCGCCGCCTGGGGCACGTCGCCGGTGATCTGATCGAGGACGATGCGATTGAGCTCGAGAAGGTCGACAGCCTCGCCGCGGTAGGCGCGCCACACGTCGACGAGACGCACGTGGATGGTCCCGCCGGCCGCGGCGATGCGCTGGGCAACCACGGTGAGGTCCATGGCGGCGTCGCCCGCGTCGTCGGCCAGGTCATCGCCTGAGGGCGACGCGGCTGCGCCGGCGACGCTGCGAATACCTCCGGGTCCGAACGCCCACACGCCGGCCACGCCGAACGCGGACCGGCTGGGATCGAGCTCGGCCAGATGCAGGAGGCTTCGTGCGGCGGCGCTCAGTCGCTGATCAGGCGACGGCGCCTGGTGGACCATCAGGATCGCGTCCGGCGCGCTCCCGTCGAGGCACTGGGCGAGCGGCGAAAGCGGTTCCGCCAGCAGACCGCCCGCTGCGTGGACGATGCAAGGCGCCTCCCCCACGACAGGAGCCGCCAGGTCGAGGCCGTTTGCGAAGTCCATCGGCTCGGGCTGATGGACGAACTCGAGGGCGGCACGACCGCGTGGCTCGCGCGCCGTCAGGCAGTCGCGCACAGCCTCGGCGGAGCGCTGCGATGAAGCGACGACAACCTCGTGAACGCCCGCCGCCTCGAGAGCCTCGAGGACGTGATGGGCGATCGGCTGGTTGGCGACGTGATGGATGGCCGGGACCGCTGACGGATCAGTCCAATCGACGTCCTCGACAACCACAACACCCCGAAGCTGCATATGAAATCAACGGTTGCGGGCGACCCGCACTCGCGTGGCCCTAGAACGAGAAGTTCATGAACGACGAGGCCAGCCCGGAGTCCGGCGAGACGGGTCGAAGCGACGGGTCTGCTCCTTGCCCGGCAGCACGAAGCCGTAGCCGATGCGAGAGGGACCCGGCGGGCCCGACAGCGTGCGCAGTTCCGTGAGCGCATCGCGGAGCTCGCAGATCTCTCTCAGAAGCTCCTCTGCCACCGCGCCCATGGGGCCCGGCGCCTGCGCCGGGCGGGCACGGCCCAATTCAGCCTCCAGGCCGATCAGGCGCCCAAAGCCGGCCTCGAGGGCCTGCTCGATCTCGGTCTGCGGGGGCGTGTCACCGCCACGAATGCGCTCCGACATCCGACGCAGCGGCTCGAGATCGCGGAATTCTTGGGGCACAGCACACTCGTCCATGGATCGGTGCCATGGTCGCGGAGGTCACCCGGGTTGGCAATGAGCCGGAAGGCCGTCCGACCGTTCAGCATACGGGTACCCGCACAACCTGTGCAAAAACGGCGCGAGTCCGGGGAGTTGGCGCGCGTTTGTCTGGTATCGAGACGAAGACAGACAAGGGGTGTCGGAGATGACGATTGGAGTGATCGGGCTCGGATATGTCGGGCTGCCGCTGGCCGTTGAGTTCGCCGAGGCAGGCGAGAACGTTGTCGCCGTCGACGTGGACGACCGCAAGATCGCCGCGATCCACGCCGGCGAGTCCTACATCGAGGACATCTCGTCGGAGCGCCTCCAGGCGGCGCTTCCGTCCATTGAGGCGTGGACGCACTTCGCGCCGCTCGCGCGGGCTGACGCCGTCATCATCTGCGTGCCGACGCCACTGACTCCCAATCGGGAGCCCGATCTCGAGCCCCTGATCGCGGCGGGTCGCGCGCTGGGACACGTCGCCCAACGAGGCCAGTTGATCGTCCTGGAGTCGACGACATATCCGGGCACGACCCGCGAGCGCCTGCTGCCGCTGCTCGAGCGGCGGGGCCTCAAGGCGGGCGACGGGCTCAACGTCGCGTTTTCGCCAGAGCGCGTCGACCCCGGGCGCACCGACTACACGATGCGCACCACCCCGAAGGTGGTGGGTGGCGTCACCCCCGCCTGCACCGAGCGAGCCGTCGAGCTGTATTCCCGCATCTGCGATCGCGTCGTGCCGGTCTCCAGCCCCGATGTGGCGGAGATGACCAAGCTGCTGGAGAACATCTTCCGCTCGGTCAACATCGCCCTCGTCAACGAGCTGGCCATCCTGGCCGACCGCATGGGCATCGACATCTGGGAGGTCATCGACGCCGCCGCCACCAAGCCCTACGGCTTCATGCGCTTCGATCCCGGACCGGGGATGGGCGGACACTGCCTCCCGGTGGACCCCTTCTACCTGACCTGGCGCGCGCGAGAGTTTCACATGTCCACCGAGTTCATCGAGCTGGCGGGCAAGATCAACCAGCAGATGCCCTTCCACTGTGTCGAGCGGGTGGAGCGGGCGCTCAACGACGTCGCCAAGAGCGTCAACGGCTCGCGGATCCTCATCCTGGGCGCCAGCTACAAAGGAGGGGTCGGCGACATCCGCGAGTCGCCGTCGTTGCGCATCATGGAGGTGCTCGCCGGTCGCGGCGCCGAGCTTGCCTACAACGACCCCTACGTGCCCGAGCTGCCCAAGCTGGGGCTGAGCTCGGTGGAGCTCGACGGCGACTTGGCGCGCTACGACGCCGTGGTGCTGGTCACCGCCCATCCAGGCATCGACTACGCCAGGATCCTCGAACAGTCCGCCGTGCTGGTGGATCTCCGAGGAGTCACTCGCAAGCTCGCGGGCGCGGCTGTGGGCCCGGCGTCCATCGCCACCCCGACGCTGGAGCCCGCGGCCCTCTAACCCGAGGCTGGCTGGAGACCGGCCGTCGCGCCGGCGCCTACTTGCGGCTGAGGATCTCGATCTCGGCGCCGCCGGACTCACGGGTCCGGGTGACGAGCTGCCCGCCGACGGATTTGGCGCGGGCACCCATGGCCCGCATGCCCAACCCCGTTCCGGCGGTGGTGCCGGAGGCGGCGCCAAAGCCGCAGCCATCGTCCGAGACCCGCAGCAACAGGTCGTCGCGGCGAGAGCCGAGCCGGACGGCGACGTTGCGGGCGCCGCCGTGACGCACGGCGTTGGCGATGGCCTCGCGGGCGATTCGCACCAGCTCCGTTCGCTCGTCCTCGGTGCGATCGGTGTCGAGGGCGCTGTCGACGCTCACGGTGACGTTCACTCCGTGGCGTGACGCCATCTCTGCCGCCACCTCACGGAGCGCGGCCTCCGTGTTGGAGGCAGTGGAGGCCTCGAGGTCCACGATCTGGCCGCGCGACGCGGCCAGCGCGCGCTGGGCGGCGACGGCGAGCGGGTGGTCGGCGCCGAACTCGCGGGCCAGACGCTCGGAGTGGGCGGCGATGAACGCCAGATCCTGCGCCAGCCCGTCGTGCAGGTCACGGGCGATGCGGAGCCGCTCGGCGCTGACGGCGTTGCGCGCCACCTGGTCCTGGGAGCGGCTGTACATGCGCACGGCGGCGGCGAGCAGGAGGCCGTAGGCGACCACCCGCAGCGCATCGGAGGGGGTTACCCAATCCGGAGGCGCGACGCTCAGCGCGAGCTTGCCCAGCTGAGCGCCCGCCATGCACAGGGCGGCGACGCCGAGAAGCCCCGCCTCACGGTCACCGTCGCGGTGGCGCACGGCAAAGCCGCCCGCGGCCACGACCAGGATGACCGAGCAGGTCACCGACACGGAGGTGGCCAGGGGACCGTAGGCCCCCGAGGGGCCCTGCTCCCGGACCGGACCGACGATCAGATCGACCAGCTCGCCCAGCGCGACCCAGTAGAAGGCCGCCGGCACGGCGATCGCGGCCAGCCGCCGGCCGGCCTGCACCTCGCGCTCACCCGGCGCGAAGGCCACCGCCAGGAAGATGCCGGCGATGAGCGTGGTCAGCGCCATCCGGGCGCCTGCCCCGTAGATACCGGTCTCGTAGTGGTAGGCCGGCAGGGCGTTGAAGACGAAGTCGGTGAGGGCGACGGTGGCCAGGGCCGCCAGCATCAGCAGGTCGCGCAGCAGCCGCGTCTGGCGGAAGTGCGCGAGGAGCA
>DASXJW010000146.1:0-11308 GCA_036497165.1 Solirubrobacteraceae bacterium | reverse complement strand
GCAGCCTCGCGGCGTCTGGACGCGCCTGACGGGAGGCGACGACCACGCCGGACCACCAGTACGTACTTAGGTCGTCGCCCCCCGCCAGCCACGCCCAGCCACTCCCGAGACTGCTCACGAATTAACAACTCAAGACACTAGCGTCCGGCGCCGGTGCACGCGGAGGGTGGCGGCGGGCGAGACGATGGGGGTGACAGGATGGAGGGGTGGCCGCCGTCGACACCGACACCTTCGCCCAAACCGCGCTGGAGCGCCTCCGCACGCTGACGGCCGACCCGGCGGCGCAGTTTCGCCCGGGGCAACTGGAGGCGATTCACGATGTCGTCGCCGACCGCGCCCGGGTGCTGTGCGTGCAGCGGACCGGGTGGGGCAAATCGGCGGTCTACTTCGTGGCCACCGCGCTGCTGCGCAACGCCGGCGCCGGGCCCACCCTGATCGTCAGCCCGCTGCTGGCGCTCATGCGCAACCAGATCGCAGCCGCCCACCGGCTGGGGCTGCGCGCCCACACGATCAACAGCACCAACCGCGAGGAGTGGAACGCGATCCGGGATCTGCTCAGCGAGGACGCGGTCGACCTGCTCCTCATCAGCCCCGAGCGGCTCAATAACCCGCGGTTTCGCGAGGAGATGCTGCCGCTGTTCGCCGCCTCGGTCGGCCTGCTGGTCATCGATGAGGCCCACTGCATCTCCGACTGGGGCCACGACTTCCGGCCCGACTACCGGCGCGTACGGGACATGCTCGCGCTGCTGCCCGACGGGGTCGCGGTCCTGGGGACGACGGCCACGGCCAATGATCGCGTGGTCGCCGACGTGACCGAGCAGCTGGCTCCGGCCGGCGGCGCGCGCTCAGCCGCCTCCGGTGCACCCCTGCGCGCGTACCGCGGACCGCTGGCCCGGACCAGCCTCCGACTCGAGGTGGTCGATCTGCCCCGGCCCGCCCAGCGCCTGGCCTGGCTGGCCGAGCACCTGCCCGAGTTCGAGGGATCAGGGATCGTCTACACGCTGACCAAGCGCGACGCCGACCAGGTGGCGGCGTTCCTCAGCGCTCGCGGCGTCCCGGCGCTGGCCTACAGCGGCGATCAGGACACCGCCGATCGCGTGGCGGCCGAGGATCGGCTGCTGGCCAACGAGGTCAAGGCGATCTGCGCCACGAGCGCGCTGGGCATGGGCTACGACAAATCCGACCTGACCTTCGTCGTGCACTACCAGGCGCCGGGCTCGGTGGTCGCCTACTACCAGCAGGTTGGCCGCGCCGGCCGCGGTGTCGAGCACGCCGATGTCGTGCTGCTGCGCGGCGTCGAGGACCGGCGCATCCAGGACTTCTTCATCGAGCAGTCGTTCCCCTCGCGCGAGCGGGTGACCGCCGTGCTCGAGGATCTGCGGGCCGCCGAGGAGCGCGGGCGCAGCACTCAGGAGCTCCTGGGCGTCGTCAACATCGGCAGGGGCCGGCTGGAGGCCATGCTCAAGATCCTCGACGTCGAGGGGGCGCTGCGGCGCGACGGCTCCCGCTGGGTCATCGTGCCCGGCTCGGGGTGGGCGTATGACGCCGAGCGCTACGCGCGGGTGACGGCCCTGCGCCGCGATGAGCAACGGGCCATGGAGCGCTTCGGCGCCGACGGCCGCTGCCTGATGCGCACCCTCCAGGAGGAGCTCGATGATCCCGACCCCCGTGACTGCGGTCGCTGCGCCGTGTGCACCGCGCCGCGTTTCGCGGCGCCGCCTGACCCGGCGCTCGTCGAGCAGGCGGGGCGCCATCTGCGGGCCGCGCCGGTGGAGCTCGAGGTCAAGAAGATGGCCCCCGACGCTTCCGGCGCCATGCGCAAGATCCCGGAGGACGTCCGGGTCGAGCCGGGATGGGCGATCGCCCGCTTCGGCGACGGCGGCTGGTGGCCTGCGGTCGAGCGCGGCCTGCGCACCGGGACCTTCGAGGACGACGTCATCAGCGCCCTGGCCGACGCCGTGCGCGCCGGGACGGGCGAGCCGGCCTGGGTCACCTACGTGCCCTCGAGGCGACTCGGCGCATCGCTGCCACGGCTGGCCGGGCAGGTGGCGGCGGCGCTGGGAGTCCCGGCCCTTGCCCTGGTCGGGCGGGCACAGGAGCGCCCGCCCCAATCCGAGATGGCCAACGCCGTCCAGCAGGCCGCCAACGTCCGGGGCGCCTTTCGCATCGCGGGCACCCCGCCACCGGGCACCGGCGTGCTCCTCGACGACCGCCGCGGCTCGGGCTGGACCCTGGCCATGGTGGGCGGCCAGCTGCGCCGCGCCGGCGCGCAGCGGGTCGTCCCGCTCACGCTCGCCACCGCCTTCTGAGCCTTATGCGGCCTGAGCGCGGCCGCGCGCCGCGGTGCGCAGCAGCGCCGAGCGATAGCCGGAGGCCAGCTGGCACAGAGATGCGTCCCAGGTGCGTTCCCGGACCGTGGCCAGAGCGGTCTTGCGCAGGCGCTCGCGCAGCGCCGGCGTCTGCACCACCGAGAGCAGGGCGTCAGACAGGGCCGCAGCGCTGGGGGCGGCCAGCACCCCCGACTCCCCGTCGGCGATGAGGGACTCCGGACCGCCCTCGGCGACGGCCACCACCGGGAGCCCCGAGGCCTGGGCCTCCAGGATCACCTGGCCGAAGGTGTCGGTCCGGCTGGCGAACAGGAAGGCGTCGGCCGAGGCGTATGCCCGCGGCAGGTCGGCGCCCGACAGCCACCCCAGGAAGGTGGCGTCCCGGCCCAGCCGTTCGCGCAGGACGACCTCCTCGGGACCGCCGCCGGCGAGCACCAGGTGCAGGCGGGGGTCCTGGGCGCGGGCGCGCAGGAAGGCGTCGGCGAGCAGGTCGACGGCCTTCTCTCGCGTCAGGCGACCGCAGTACATGACGTTGACCTCGCCGGGGAACGCTCCCTCGACCCGCAGGCCCGGGTCGAAGCGCTCCAGGTCGACGCCGCGCTGCCAGCGCGCCACCTTGGACGAAGCGATTCCGAGCTCGGCCAGGCGCTCGTCGCTGGCCGGGCTCGGGGACAGGACCACGTCGCAGGCGCCATAGAACCCGCCGAGCGCCGCACCCGCGATTGCCTCCAGGCCGGCCGCGCCGGAGCGAAGCCCCGCGTAGGCGGCCAGTTCAGTGTGATAGCTGCCGATCACCGGCAGGTCGACCACCCGCGCCAGCAGCCAGGCCCCGAGGCCCGAGGGCCCGGGCGAGGTGAGGTGGACGAGGTCATAACGGCCCTCGGCCAGGGTCCCGACGATCGCCGGCAGGCTGGGCACCCCCACCTGGATGCCGCGGTAGAACGGGATGTCGATCTCGGCGACCGCACTGAGCCGGCGGTCGACGTCGCAGTCGGTCCCGATGACCTCCACCTCATAGCCGGGCACGCCCCGCTCGCGGATCTGCTGGATGGTGTGCGTGACGCCGTGCACTGCGCCCAGGCCGTCGGCGACGAGCGCCACCCGCGGACGATCGCCATCCGAGCGCGACAGCTTGAACTTCTCGCGGCCGAGGAAGGCCTCGGCGGCGGCGTAGGGGATGCTGGGGATGCAGGCGTCAAACAGCGCGGTGGCGTGGCGGCCGAGCTCGCGGACGCCGGCCTCGGGGTCGGCCACGATCTCCTGGACCGCCTGCGCGAGCTTGCGCTCGTGGATCCGCCGCGCCCGCCGGCACAGGTCGGGATGGCTGAGCTCGCCCTCCTGCAGGAGCTCGAGCAATGTCGCCTCGTCGATGCCGAGGTTCATCGAGGCCAGCCAGGAGCGCAGCAGCGCGCGGGCGTCGTCGGGGCCGAGGTCGGTGCCGGCGCCGCCGCGGCGGACGTCGCCCTCGCGCAGGACCCGCTCGACGATCTGCAGGACCGCCTCCGGGTTGGGCCGGGTCGCGGCCTCGGATGGCGCCAGGCTGCGGATGGCCAGCGACATGGCGGCGTGGGTCCATTTGGCGGCCGAGCCCTGGGCGCCGTGCGCCTCGGCGTCGCCGGCGCGCACGCGGGCCAGGAACTCCGCGGGCGTGGTTGTCCGCGGCGTCTGGGTGAACGTACGCCCGATGTCGATTCCGGCGTGGTCATCGGAGCCGCCGATGGCGGTGCCCCCGTGGGTCTCGATGTAGACGAACGCGGGCAGATTGAGCTCCTTGGCGCGTGAGCCGTTGCGCGTCTCCCAGATCGGGAACAGCTGCGCCAGGCGACGGCGATGGCGCGCCGTCAGCGGCGCCTCGACCGCGTAGAACGGGTGGGCCAGGGCGGTCGTGATCTCATGCTCCTGGAGATAGGCCGCGCAGTTCTCGACGCTGTCGTTATGGGCCTGGAGCCACTCGTGGTCCTCCGGGGTGATCCCGTAGCAGAGGACATGGACCGCCTGGGGCTCGCCCGCGAACCAGACCGTCAGCTCCTCCGAGATGAAGGTGCCGGGCAGGTGGGCGATGGCCAGGGCGCCCTCGATGGTGTCGTGATCGGTGATCGTCACGAAGTCCATCCCGCGACGCTTGGCCAGCTCGTAGACCTCCTCGGGGGGCGTGGCGCACTCCGGCAGGCTGAGCGACCGCTGGATCCCGAGCTTCGACAGCTCCGACGCCGTCGAGTGGACATGCATGTCGGCGCGACTGATCTCGTTCATGGGTCACAGCATTGGCGCGGGGCGCTCGGCGTCCGTGAAGAACGCGGGCACATCCTGTGACGATCCTGTGAACCGGGGGATGCACGTCGCCGCCCGGCGAGAAACATGGGCACATGGTGACGCCGCCGGAGCGGTCGATTTGCCGCGCAGAGCGACTCGGCCCTGCTGGAAGTGGGCCGCCTGCGCGTCGAGGTCTCCGTGCGCCCGTTCGCCTTCACCATCCGCCGCGACGGGCGCCGGCTCCTGCGAGCCGGAGGCGCCGACGCGGGCTCACGCCGGGCCGCTGCGGCTCGACGTCCTCTGCGCCGGCACCCCGGCCGCCAACCTCCGCGCCTACGTGGTCCTGCACGAGCAGCTCCTCCCCTACATCCGGGCGGCGGCGCTCACCGCGCGGCGCACCGGCCTGCCCATCATGCGCCCGCTGTGCCTCACCGATCCGGGCGACTCCCGTGGCTGGACGATCACCGACGCCTATGGCTTCGGTCCCGCGTTGTGGGTGGCCGCTGGTGGCCAGGCTGTGGGGCGAGCCGCGGCTCGGGCGTGCGACCGCGCGGCTGCCGGACGGGGGCCGGATCGCCTGGCGGGCGGGGGAATGGGAGCTTCCCGAGGGGCGCCGCGTCACGGTGGTCACCCGCTGATCTGAGCGCCCTCTATCCTCGCGCCCGTGCACTTCGACCAGCTGACAGAGGTCGAGCAGCGAGTGCTCGGCTGCCTCATCGAGAAACGCTGGACCACCCCGGACCAGTACCCCCTGTCGCTCAACGCGCTGCGCCTGGCCTGCAACCAGGCGACCAACCGCGACCCCGTCACCCGCTACGACGAGGGCGAGGTCCGCGATGCCGCCCAGCGCCTGTCGCGCTACGGGCTCGCCCGCCTGGCCAGCGGGGCCGGGTCACGCGCCACCAAGTACCGTCACCTGGCCGAGGAGGGCCTGGGCCTGGAGCGCGAGCAGTTGGCCGTCCTGTGCGTGCTGGTGCTGCGCGGGCCCCAGACGCCCGGCGAGCTCAAGAGCCGCACCGAGCGCATGGCGGCGATCCCTTCCCTTGCCGATGTGGAGCGGATCCTGGGCGAGCTCGCCGACAAGGGCTACGCCGAGCGCGTGCCACGCCGTCCGGGCCAGAAGGAGGATCGCTTCCGCCAGCTGCTGGGCGGCGACGGGGGCGGCCGCGAGGAGCCGATCGCCGCCGGCGGGTTCGACGAGCCGGTCGTCGGGCATCGGTACGAGGAGCTGCCGCGCACCTACGAGGAGCCCTCGCCCAGCTATGACGAGGCCACGCCCAGCTATGACGAGGCCACGCCCGCGCCAATGCCGGCGGGGCAGGTGACCGCTGCGCCGGTTGGCGAGAACGGGACGCTGGAGGCGCGAGTGGCGGCACTCGAGGCCGAGGTGGCCGACCTCAGATCCCGCTTGGCCGACCTGCTCGATTAGCTGGGCAGCACCAGGCCGATGATGTAGAGCGCGCCACCGACGATGACGCCGGCGAGGGTCATCTCGAGGCCGGCGGCCCACCAGGAGCGCAGCGTGACCAGCGACTTGGCCGCGCCGACCAGGAAATGCGCCACCAGCGAGACGACCGCGGCGGCGATGATGGCCGGGGTCCCCGTGGTGATCATGAACGGGATCACCGGGATGATCGCGCCCAGACCGGTGGAGACGCCGGCTGCGATGGCCGCCTGGACGGGGTCACCGCCGCCGGTGCCGGTGATGCCGAACTCCTCGGCGGCCAGCGCCTGAAGCAGGGCGTCGGGGTTCCTGGACAGCTGCTCGGCGAGCAGGTTGGCGGTGGGCTCATCGACGCCCTTGAGCTGGTAGAAGAGCGAGAGCTCCTCCTTCTCCTCCTCGGGGTGAGCGTCGATCTCCTGGCGCTCGCGCTCGAGGTTGGCGTGGGCGACCTCAGCCTCGGAGCGCTCGGCCAGAAACGCGCCCGTGGCCATCGACAGCGCGGAGGCGATCGCACCGGCCAGGCCGGCGGTGAGGACCGCGCTGGACCCGCTGGTGGCGCCCGCGACGCCGGCAACGATGCCGAAGACCGCGGCGAGCCCGTCGTTGGCCCCGTAGATCGCGCCCGAGATCCAGCTCGCCCCCGAGCGATGCCACTTCTCGCGCCCGAGGATCTTGTCCAGCCGCGCCTGGGCCCCGGGAACCGCGATGGGGGGTCCGTCACCGCGGTCGGGAGGGGGCGCGGCCGGGGGCGCGGTCACGGCGCCGTCGCCGCCGTCGGAGCGGCCGCCGCTCCCGCGCAGGTCGGCCACCGCGATGGAGTGCGAGCGCTCCTCGCGGCGGATGTCGCGCAGGAGCTGATCGGTCACCGCGTCGCCGGTGGAGCGCTTGTAGAGGTCATCGACCTCCTCGTCCTCCGCTGCCTCGCGCGCCGCCAGCAGCCTGTCGATCGGCGCCACCCGCGTCTGCAGGCGCAGCCACAGGCCGACCTTCACCGTGCTGGGGTCCGGGACCGTCATCCCCAACTCCGTCATGCGCTGCTCGAGGCGGCGGCGGTGGCCGGACTCGGCCTCCGCCATCCTGCGCATGATCTCGGCCTCGCGGGGCTCCAGGCGGCGGGCGATCAGGTTGTACACGGCACCGGCGAGGATCTCGCCCCGCCAGGCCGTGAGCAGACGGTCTGAGACCTCCGCGCGGGGTGCGCTCATCTGAGGCCCAAGCCTAGCGGTAGCGGGTCATCGAACCATGCCCACGACCCCCGCCCTCAGCTTCGCCCCCGGCGACGTGGACTCTGGCGACGGGGCCTGGCTGGCCCAGGCCATGCGCGCTGAGATCACGGTCATGTATGCGGGGCTCGACCTCGACGGGGACACCATGCCCAAGGCCGGCGCGGCGGAGCTCAGCCCTCCGGGCGGGCCAAAGCAGGGCAACGCGGCGCGGCTGTACCGCGCCGAGGGTTATGCCGAGATCCCCGAATTCAACGGCAATCCGGTGGCGGTCTTCTCGGGGGAGAAGCGGCTGGAGGGCCGCCCCTAAAGGATGCCGATCTCCGAGTTGTCGCCGACCATGAAGCGGTAGGCCCGGGGCTGGCGGACGCCGCGGCCGATCTTGACGTTGCGCCCGAGCAGCGAGGACTCCATGCGGCCGTCGAGGTTGCGCACCTCGCACCCGGAGAGGAGGATCGCATGCTCGACCTCGGCGTTGACGATGACGCAGCCGTCCCCGACGGCCGTGTAGGGCCCGATGTAGCAGTCGGTCAGCCGTGCCCCGGCGCCGATGATGGCGGGGCCGCGCACCGCTGTACGCTCCAGGCGCGCTCCCGCCTCCACGATCACGCGGCCGTCGACCTGGGAGTCGATGAGCTCGCCGTCGAGCCGCGTGCTGATGGTGTCCAGGACGAGGCGGTTGGCCGCCAGCATGTCATCCAGGCGCCCGGTGTCCTTCCACCAGCCCTTGACGATGTGCGGGTCGACGCGCAGGCCGGTGTCGACAAGATGCTGGATGGCGTCCGTGATCTCGAGCTCGCCGCGGGCGGACGGCTTGATTGCGCGTGCCGCCTCGTGGACGGTGGCGGTGAACATGTAGACGCCCACCAGGGCGAGGTCGGAGCGCGGCTCGGGCGGCTTCTCCACCAGTCGCACCACCACGCCGTTGTCGAGCTCGGCGACCCCGTAGTTCTGGGGATCGGGAACCGGCGTGAGGAGGATGAGGGCGTCCGGCGCCGTCTCGTTGAAGGCGCGCACGAGGTCGTCGATCCCGCCCTGGAGCAGGTTGTCCCCCAGGTACATCACGAAGGGGGCGGCGCCCAGGAAGGGCTCGGCGGTCAGCACCGCGTGAGCCAGCCCCGCCGGCTCGTCCTGCACGATGTAGGTGATCCGAACGCCGAAGCGGTCACCGTCGCCGGTGACCGCTCGGATCTCGTCGCCGGTCTCGGGCGCGATGATGATCCCGATCTCCTCGATGCCCGCGTCGGCCATGGCCTGGATGGCGTAGAAGAGAACCGGGCGATTGGCGACCGGAACCAGCTGCTTGGCGCTGGTGTGGGTGATCGGGCGCAGGCGGGTGCCCTTGCCGCCGGACAGGATCAGGCCCTTCAGAGCGAACATGACGCGGAAATCTAGTCGTCCTGGAGTGGATCGGGCTAGTAGGTGCCGCCGAGCTTGCGGTGATCCCAGCTGGCCGTGCGCTGAATAACGAACTGCAATCCGACTCGCTTGCGCGCCTGGGCGAGGATCGCGTCGTTGACGTCAGCGTTCACGGCGCCGCCGCCATAGCGCGCCAGGATCTCCGCCCCCACCGCCGCGACCTCGCCGGTGTCGCGGTGCACCGTCGCCGTTCCCTCGAACATCACGCCCCGCAGCTGGTCGTAGCTGTCGCCGGTCTCGATCTGGAGCGTGGCCCGGGCATCGCGCTCCAGGTTGCGGACCTTCTGGGACTTGGCGTAGGTCCACGCCCAGATGTCGGCGCCGCGGATCACGTACCACAGGGGCATCAGGTGCGGCCAGCCGCGCACGCCGTTGGTGGCGCAGATGACGGTGCGCTGCTCGTCGAGGAAGGCGCGCAGCTCGTCCTGCGTCATCTCGATCTGGTCGCGGCGGCTCATGACGTGCGACCCACCGTGCCGCGCGGCTACCGGGAGACGAGGTGGGCGCCGGCGCCGATCGCCTCGGCGGCCGCGCGCACCGCGTCGCGGGCGTCGGCGGGCTCGAGGATGACCGCATCGCCGGCCTCCTTGAGCGTCTCGCGGACCAGCCAGTCCACCCCGGCGAAGCCGAGCTCCACGATCAGGGCTCCGTCCCGAAGCTCGGACACCACGTGGCGCTCCTCGCGGGCCCAGCGGGCACGCTCGGGCGAGATCCAGACGCGGGCCCGGCTCGAGGCCGGCACCTCGCCGGTCCTGGGCCAGCCGTCGACATCGGCGGCGGGGTCGACGTCGGGACGCGCCTCGAAGGTCTCGTCGGTCACCGAGGCGGACTTGATCCGGTCCAGCCGGAAGTGCCGGACGCTCGAGCGGGTCGGATCGAAGCTGGCCAGATACCAGCCCTCGCGGCCGTTGATGAGCGCGTAGGGCTCCACGCGGCGGCTGGAGAACTCGTCCTCGTTCTCTTTGTAGTACTCGAAGCTGAGCAGCCGCCGGCCGGCGATGGCCTGAGACACCACGGCGGCGATCTCGGTGTTGTCACCGCTCGGGGTGGCGAACTGGAGGCCCTCGTGGACGGGATCCTCGCCGAGCGCGGCGACGACCTTTTGGCGCACCGAGGTCAGCGACCCCTCGGGGATGTGCTCACCGATCAGATCGATGGCCGCGATGAGCGCCTTGGCCTCCACTGGGAGCAGCCGGGCGGGGCGGGCGAAGGAGTCGCCGTAGGGCTCGGGGTCGACCTCGATGGAGCCGTCGGGTCCGATCTCGGCGTAGAGCACGTACGTGCCCGCCCCGAAGTTGACGACGTTGAGCACGGCGATGTCCTCGCGCAGCTCCTGCTCGGAGACCTTGAGCGAGGCGCACAGCTCGCCGGCGTCCAGGAGACGGCCGGCCCGGCCGGCCTCGATCAGGATGCTGGCCAGGGTGACGAGCCGGGCAAAGCGCTCGGGCCGGATGGCCGCGTCGGCGCGGTGGCCGTTGGCGTCCTCATCGCCGCGGCCGCGATCGCTGCCGCGGACGTCGGCCCCGCCGGTCCCGCTCGCGGCGCCTCCCCGGCCGCCGGCTCCGGGCTCGCCGGCGCGGCCGTTCACCGACACCGCCTCGGCCACCTGCGGGGCGCCGGTGTGGCGGTCCACCAGCAGAGCGACCCGCTCGCGCAGCTCGTCGACCAGCTCGGGCGGACCGGTGACCCGAGCGTTCTCGCCCAGGCCCAGCGCCCAGGCGATGAGCTGGCGCGCGTTGGCGTAGGGCGTGACGAAGATCCGGTCGCCGGGGTCATCGTGCTCGCCGGCGGGACGGATCTCGCCGTAGCGGCCGAAGTGGCGCTCGATCTGCCAGGCGATGCGGCTCCCGATCCAGATACCGGCGACGCCCACGGGATCCCCGAACTGCCAGTCGATGCGATTGGCGTAGGCGCGCGGGTCGAAGTTGTCGGGGCGCTGGAAGTCGTGTTCGGCCTTGGTGGCATACCCGACCTTGCCGCGGATGCGCGACAGCCGGAACACCCTGATGGCGCTGCGCTCGTGCGAGCGACCCACGACATAGAACTGGCCCCCCTGGTAGAGCAGCTGGTAGGGGTCGACGCGCCGGGTGCCGACATCGTCGCGCTCCATCGTGTGGTAGTCGAACACGATCGTCTTGCGGCGGAAGATGGCGGTCTCGATCTTGGCCAGGCGCTGAGAGACGTCGTGGCCGCCCGCCGAGCCGGTGATGCCGAGGGCGACGGTGCTCTGCTCGGGGGTGGTGAGCGGGCTGGGCCGCCCCCACGAGATCTGCTGGAGCGCGAGGCGCAGCGGCTCGGCGTAGGCGAACTCGCCGTCGAGCAGCTGCAGCGCCGTGTGCAGGGCAGCCAGTTCCTGGTCGGAGAACGCGATCGGCGGCAGGTGGAAGTTCTCGGGCGGTAGGGAGTAGTTCTCCTGCTCCACGAGCCCGTCGACGGGCTTCTCGACCGCGAGGACGATCCCCAGCGCCTCGAGCTCGGAGCGGTCGGCGTAGAAGCGCCGCGCGAACGCGTCCTCGTTCATGACGCTGTAGCCCTCGACGTCGCGCCTGATCTCCGGCGCCGTGACAGGGCGGCGCTCGGCCATCAGATACGAGATCAACGAGAGCTGACGGATCAGTTTCTCGGTGTCCTTGGCCATCCCC
>DASXJW010000145.1:0-13171 GCA_036497165.1 Solirubrobacteraceae bacterium | reverse complement strand
GCCGTCGCCGGGACGCCGCCGACCACGCCCATGACGAAGTCTGCGTGCAGCGGGGCCTCGAGCAGGCCCATGTCCACCAGCGGCGCCAGTGAGCCGACGTGCCCCACGTCGAAGCACTCGTGCTCGGGCTTGATGCCCAGCCGGCGCATGGCCTCAAGCAGCGCGATGATCTCGTCGAAGGGGTTGGTGAAGACGAACTTGAACACGAAGTCCCGGCGAGACCTGGAGTACTTGGCGTAGTTGAGCGATCCCATGTTGAGCGCCGCCACCTCGGGGCGGCACGCCTCCAGGTAGGCGACCCGCTTCGCGACCGGGACGCCGACGGTGCCGGTGGAGAAGTTGATGATCGCGCCGTCGCCGACCTCGTCGACGATGGCATCGCGTATGGCCCGGAAGTCCTCGACCTCGTAGCTGGGCGCCCCCTCTGGGGTGCGCGCATGGATGTGGATGTGCACGCCACCCTCATCCACGATCCGCCGCGCCTCGGCGGCGTACTCCTGTGGGGTGTAGGGGATCGCCGGGCACTGGTCGCGGTTGGCGATCGCGCCGGAGATGGCGCAGGTGATGACGGCCGGATCGTCGGGGGTCACCGGGTCCTCATACCGGCACGACGCCGGATCGCTTCCACGGCCGCTCCACCTTCTTGCCCGCGGACATCTCCAGGGCGCGACAGATCGTCGCACGCGTCTGGCGGGGGTCGATCACGTCATCGATCATGTCGTTACCAGCGGCCACGTAGACGTCGATGATCTCCCGGTAGGCCGCGATGAGCTCCCGGCGCTTGGCCGCCGGGTCCTCGGCCTCCTGCACCTGCTTGCGGAACACGATCTCGACCGCGCCCTCGGCGCCCATCACGCTGATCTCCGCCGACGGCCAGGCGACGATCAGATCGGGCTCGTAGGCGCGCCCGCACATGACGTAGTAGCCGGCGCCGTAGGCCTTGCGCAGGACGACGGTGACCTTGGGCACGGTCGCGTTGGCGGTGGCGTAGAGCATCTTGGCCCCGTGTCGGATGATCCCCGCCTCCTCGACCTTGGTCCCCACCATGAAACCGGGGACGTCCATGAGGTACACGAGCGGAATGCCATAGGCGTTGCAGAGGTTGATGAAGCGCGCGGCCTTGTCCGCGGAGTCGTTGTCGAGGATCCCGCCGAGCTGCTTGGGCTGGTTGGCCACGATCCCCGCCGGCCGCCCTCCGAACCGCGCCAGGCAGGTGATGACCGTCTTGGCGAACTGCGGCTTGAGGTCGAAGTAGTCGCCGTCGTCAACGATCCGGCGGATCACCTCGTACATGTCGTAGGGCTTGCGGTTGGACTCGGGCAGCACGTCGAGGAGCTCCTCGTCCCCGCGGTCCACGGGGTCCTGCGTGGGCCTGCGCGGAGGCGGCTGCTCGCAGCTGGACGGGAAGAAGCTCAGATAGCGCTTGATCTGCTCGATGCAGTCGGCGTCGTCGGCCACCTCCAGATCCCCCACGCCCGACTTGCGGCAGTGCACCCGTGATCCGCCGAGCTGCTCCTGGGTGACGTCCTCGCCAACGGCGGCGCGCACCAGGTGCGGTCCGGCCAACGCCATCGAGCCCCGGCCCTTGACCATGGGGACGAAGTCGGCGAGACCCGGGATGTAGGCGGTGCCGGCCGCGCACGGGCCCATCAGCGCCGCCACCTGGGGGATGACGCCCGAGTTGACCACCTCCTCGCGGAAGAGGTGCCCGGAGCCCGCGAAGAGCGAGCCGACCGCCTCCTGGATCCGCGCCCCGGCCGAGTCCAGCAACCACACGAGCGGGATCCGCTTCGTGAGGGCGAGCTCGCGCAGCCGGGTGACCTTGAGCTCTCCGGTCATCCCCATCGAACCGGCCATCACGGTGAAGTCATAGGCGGCGACCGCGACCAGGCGACCCTCCACCTTGCCGTAGCCGGTGATCACCCCGTCGGCGGGCGCCTCGCGGCCGTCCATCGCCCGCTGGGAGAAGTGCGGCCGCCCGTGGATCCCCAGCTCCACGAAGGTCCCGTCGTCGATCAGGAGCGCCAACCGCTCGCGGGCGGTCAGCTTGTCGGCGGCGTGCTGCGCGGCGATCTTCGCCTCGCCACCTCCCAGCATGATCTGCTCGCGGCGCACGCGCAGATCCTCGGCGAGCGGGCGCAGGAGGCTTGTGGTGGGAACGTCGGTGGCCACGGGATGGTCGCTGGGCTCCGGTTCGCGCGACCAGAGCAGAAAGTGAGACGTACTACTGATCACTCTGTCACGCCATGCGCGAGCACGTCAAGGCGCGCACTCCGCGCGGGCGCGGGGCCGCGGCCCGTTCACGGGCTGAACGTCACGTTCACCGCGTTGAACGGCAGTTCAGCGCCGTGAACGCGTAAATGAGAGCAAAGGCCGATTCACGGGCCAACCGAACGCTGAATACTGGCGGCGCGCTGACACCGGGGCACCAAGGATGAAGGGGGCGCAGGACATGCGGGCAAAGCTGACCATCTCGACCGCCGCAGCGCTGGCGGCTGGCCTGCTCCTCGCCGTCGTGCTGTCGTGCGCCGGAGCATCGGCTGACGGCTCACCCCCGGCGTTCGTCCAGGTGACGTCCGTCCACTCCTCCAACGTGACCAGCGCCAAGCTCACACCGAACGCGGCGATCGTCGCCGGCAACCGCATGGTGGTCGTGGTGGGCGTCTGGAGCTCAGGTGGCGCGAGCGCCAAGAGCGTGACCGACGCCGCCGGCAACGCCTACACCGAGGTCCTGCACTTCACCGCGTCCGAGCGCACGGAGGAGAGCGTCTGGACCGCGCCGATCACCGCCGGGGGTGGCACCAAGCCGGTGATCAGCGTCACGCCGACCGCCAAGGCCGACGTCGGCGCCATCGCCTCCGAGTACTCCGGCCTCTCGACCGCTGCCGGCATGGCGGCCGTCGATGTGAGCTCCCACGCCTCCGGTAGCACCAATGCCGCGGGGACGGTCGGCTCCGGGCCCACCGCGCCGACCAGCGGCGCCGGCGAACTGGCCATCGGCACGTACGTCGACTCGGGCTTCCACGACACGCTGACCGCCGGGACCGGCTTCAGCCAGCGGGCCAACGTCTCGCCGGCCTCCGACATGGAGCTGCTGTCCGAGGACCAGGCGCTCCCGTCCACGGCCGCGACCCCCAACGCCACGGCTGGGACCGGGGCCAGCACGGTCTGGCTGATGTCGACCGTGGTCTTCAACACGGCCAACCAGTCGAGCCAGGCGACGGCGCCCGCCGCGCCCACCGGCGTGACCGCGACCCCCGGTGACGGCTCGGCGACCGTGAGCTGGAACGCCCCGTCCAACGGGGGCTCCCCCATCTCGAGCTACACCGTGACTCCGTACATCGGCTCGGTGGCGCAGACGGCCACCATTGTCAACGGCACGCCACCTGTGACCACCGCAACGATCAACGGCCTCACCGACGGTACGGCGTACACGTTCACCGTCACCGCCACCAACAGCGTCGGCACCGGTCCCGCCTCGGCCGCGTCCGCGGGCGTGACCCCGACCGCCTCCGGCGGCGGGCAGTGGGGACCGTTGATGAGCTGGCCGATGGTGGCGATCCACTCGATCCTCATGGACAACGGCAAGGTCCTGCAGTTCGACGGCTGGCAGCAGCCCGAGCCCACCGAGGTCTATGACCCGGCGACGCAGGCCTTCGCGACCCAGACAGCGCCTGACAGTGTGTTCTGCTCCGGCATGGCGGAGCTGCCGGACGGCCGTGTCCTGGTCATCGGGGGCTACGGCGGTCTGTCCACCGGCCAGATCGGGATCGTCGACACCAACGTCTTCGATCCCGCGACGAACGCTTGGACACGCGTCGCCGACATGCACTATCCGCGCTGGTACCCCGACCTGACTGAGCTGGGCGACGGCCGCTTCGTTGCGATCAGCGGAAACACGACCGACGAGAGCCACTGGGCCGACACTCCCGAGGTGTTCGATCCCAGCACCGGCCAGTGGACGGTTCTGAGCGGCGTATCGACCTCACAGGTTCACGAAGCCGAGTATCCGTTCTCCTACCTGCTGCCCAACGGCAACGTGTTCACCATCGGTCCGTCGGAGGACAAGTCCTTCGAGCTCAATGTGAACGCGAAGACGTGGGCGCAGGTCGGCGGGTCCAGTGGCGTCGTCAACGGCTCCTCGATCATGTACCTGCCCGGGAAGGTCCTCTACAGCGGCGGCGCCGCCGACCTCAACCCGAGCACCGCGGCGCAAGCCACGGCCGCCACGATCGACCTCACGCTGGCCACGCCCACGTGGCGCCAGGTCGCTCCGATGGCGCATGCCCGCATGTATCACACGCTCACCATGCTGGCCGACGGCACCGTGCTCGCGGTGGGAGGCGAGCCGACCTCCGGTCAGACGGGCCCCACCGAGGTCTCCGGCGGTGTGCTGCCATCGGAGATCTGGAACCCGACGACGCAGACATGGTCGCCGGCCGCGGCGACCGGCGCGACGCGCGGCTATCACTCGACCGCCCTGCTGATGCCCGACGGCACCGTGCTGGTCGGGGGCAGTGGGCACGCCAATCCCGGTCTGGCGGGGCAGCTCTCGTCGCAGGTCTACTCGCCGCCCTATCTGTTCAAGGGCGCTCGGCCGACGATCTCGTCCGCGCCGGGCTCCATCAGCTACGGCTCGAGCTTCAGCGTGACCACGCCGGACGCGGGCTCGATCAGTGCCGTGAACCTGGTCTCGCTCGGGTCAGACACCCATCAGAGCGACATGGACCAGCACTTCATGCCGCTCAGCTTCACCCAGAGCGGTAACAGCCTGACCATCCAGGCGCCCAGCAACGGCAACTACGCGCCTCCCGGCCATTACATGCTGTTCCTCGTCGACTCCAACGGGGTCCCGTCGGTGGCGCCGATCATCGCCGTGACACCTCCGGCGACCGCACCACCCGCACCCACCGCCGTGACCGCGGAGCCGCTCAACGGCAGCGCCGCCGTGTCCTGGGCGCAGCCCAACAACGGCGGCGCCACGATCACGTCCTACACGGTGACCCCATACATCGGTTCGGTGGCACTGCCGGCGACGGTGGTGACGGGCTCCCCGGCGCCGACGAGCACCACGGTCGCCGGACTGAGCAACGGCACCGCGTATACGTTCACGGTGAGCGCCACCAATGTGGCGGGTACCAGCTCGGCTTCGGTGCCCTCCAACGCCGTCACGCCCAGCGCGGCGCCCGCGCCTTCGTTCGTGCAGCAGGCGTCAGCCCACTCGGGCACCGCCACGAGCCTGTCGGTGTCGCTGCCCGCGACCACGCTGACGGGCGACCGCCTCGTCGTGGAGGCCGCGGTCTGGAGCTCCGGCTCGGCGACGGCCAAGAGCGTGACCGACTCGGCGGGCGACACCTTCACCGAGCTCACGCACTTCACGGCGGGCGACCACACCGAGCAGAGCGTCTGGAGCGCTCCGGTCACTGCCGCCTCCACCACTCCCCCGGCGATCACCGTCACTCCGACCGCCAAGGCGGACATCGGCGCTGCGGTGCTCGAGTACACCGGGCTCTCGACGGTGTCGGACGCCACCGTGGTCGATCAGCAGGCCCACGCCGTGGGCAAGACCGGCACCGGAACGCCGGCGGTCGCGTCGGGCGCGACCGCGGCGACCACGGGCGCCAACGAGCTCGCGATCGGGCTCTACGCCGACTCCGGGTTCGGCGACGCGCTGTCGCCGGCCGCTGGGTTCGCCCCGCGGGTCAATATCTCCAAGGTCGGAGACATGGAGTTGCTCGCCGAGGATGAGATCGTCTCTCCCGGCGCGACGCCCAGCGCGTCCGTGACCACCGGCGCCAACACCTACTGGCTGATGTCGACAGTGGTGCTCAAGAACGCGACGGCGGCGCAGACCGCGCAGATCGCGCAGGCCCTGAGCAACTCGGGGCCGGCGGCGCGCATCCGCCGGGGCGCTGTTCGCGGCACTGCAACGCCGGTGAGCATCACGGCACAGGCGGCCGGGCCGTCCCGCGGGACCGCGAAGCGGCTGCGGTGTGGCGGGCGGCACGTGTCGGCTCGCGAGCGCCGCGCGTGCGCCTCCCTGCGTCACGCCGCGGCCGTGGCCAGGCGTGCGCGTCGCCACTGGATCTATGAGGCCCTGCTCAAGAACCTGTCGCCCAAGCTGCTGTGCCATCACTGGGACGGCAAGACGCTGCGCGGGCTCCAGGGCCTGGCCGCCGGCTGGTACGCAGCGTCTTAAGCGCCCGCCGCCGGGATTGACCGGCCTGGGCAACGGGTACCGTGTGCCCGTGCTGCGACGGGCACTCATGGCGGTGAACGGGTGCCTCGCCACCCGCGTGGCGTGCGTGTGTGCCGTCGCCCTCGGGGTGATCGCGCTGTTGGCGTCGGTCGCGTGGAGCGCGGTGCCGGCCTGGACGACCTATGACCACGACGGCGCCCGGTCGGCCACCGATCCCGACAGCGGCTCCCCGGTGGCTCCGGCGCCGGCCTGGGGCCCGCTGGCGGTCGACGGAGACGTCTACGCGCAGCCGCTCGTGTTCGGCTCGCGCGTCTACGTGGCCACGGAGAACGACACCGTCTATGCGCTGGACGCCGCCACGGGCGCGGTGATGTGGCAGCGCTCGCTGGGGACGGCCGTCCCGGCGGGGGATCTGCCCTGCGGCGACATCAGCCCGACGGTCGGGGTCACGAGCACCCCGGCCATCGACCCCTCGTCGGGCCGCATCTACGCGGTCGCCGACACGCTCAGCGGCGGCGCGGTGAACCACGAGCTGTTCGCGCTCGACGCCACGACCGGCGCGCCGGTTCCCGGCTTCCCGGTCGCCGTCGACCCGCCGGGCTCCGATCACACGGCGCTTCTGCAGCGCGCCTCGCTCGCGCTGGACGGCGGACGCGTGATCATCCCCTACGGCGGCAACTCGGGCGACTGCGGGACCTACCACGGCTGGCTGGTGTCCGCCGCCGAGGACGGGAGCGGCACGCCGACGACGTTCGAGGTCAACGCCGCCGCCGGCGAGCACGGCGGGGCGATCTGGGGCGGCGGCGACGCCCCTGCCGTGGATGCGGCCGGCCGTGTGTTCGTCGAGACCGGCAACGGCTTCAGCTCATCTTCCACCCCCGACCTGCAGGAGTCGGTCGTGGAGCTCGACGCCACGCTCGACGTCCTCGACCACTGGACGCCGAGCAACTGGCAGACCCTCGACGCCGACGACACCGACCTGGGATCGATGGAGCCCCTGCAGCTCCCTGGGGGCATGCTGTTCGTCAACGGCAAGGACGGCGTTGGCCGGCTCATCTCCGCCACGGCCCTGGGGACGAGCGGCCAGGTGTTCAGCGCCCAGCTGTGCAGCTCGGGCGGCGCGTACGGCGCCCCGCTCTACCGCGCCGGGGTGATCTACGTCCCGTGCTCGGGCGGCCTGACCGCGGTCTCGCTGGCCGCCGATGACCGCAGCTTCACGCCGCTTCAGCGCTTCAGCGCCCCCGGGGGCGCCTCGGGTCCGCCGGTCTTCGCCGGCGGCCTGGTGT
The DNA here is from genome assembly GCA_036497165.1 of Solirubrobacteraceae bacterium. Lineage (GTDB taxonomy): Bacteria > Actinomycetota > Thermoleophilia > Solirubrobacterales > Solirubrobacteraceae > Palsa-465. The sequence goes on along the minus strand of DASXJW010000145.1, from coordinate 5,686 downwards.
GGTCCACGGGGTGGCGAAGCAGCCAGATCCTGTACGGGCTGGACCCCAGCACCGGTGCCGTCCGCTTCCAGCAGGCGATGGGAGCCTTCGACCATTTCGCCGCAGCGGCCGCCGGCGGGGGCCGGCTGTTCGTGGCCGCGGGCACCAAGGTGAGCGCATTGACGATCGCCGCGTTCCCGCCCGGCACCACGACCGCCCTGCGTTCCTCGGTCAATCCCGGCACCGCGGGCAAGGCGATCACCCTCACCGCCACGGTCGCCCCGGCTCCCGGCGCCGGCGCCGTTGCCTTCACCTCCGACGGCAGGGCGCTCAACGGCTGCGCCGCCGTCCCGGTCTCCCCCACCGGTGCGGCAAGCTGCCGCGCCACCCTCGCCGCGGGCACGCGGACGCTGCGGGCCGCCTACGCGGGCGACGCCTTCTTCGGCCCCTCGACCTCGGCGACGCTCGCCGAGGTGGTCAGACCGCCGGCGCCGGCGCTGTCGCACGTGCGGCTGGGATCGCATCGCGTCACCGCGGGCAAGGGGGTCACCCTGCGCTTCGCGCTGTCTGAAGCGGCGACGCTCCACGTCCAGATCAATCGCCTGCGGTCCGGCCATAAGGTGCGTCGCCGCTGCCGAGTGGGCGCCAAGGGAGGCGCCCAGTGCACCGTCAGCCGCCGCGCGCGGCGCGCCTCCTTCCACGGCAGGCGGGGCGCCAACCGGCACCATCCCAACCTGCGGCGCCTGGCCCCCGGGCGCTACTCGGTGGCGATCGTCGCGGTCGGCCCGGGCGGGCGGCGCTCGCGGACGGTGACGGTCCGCTTCCAGATCGTCCGCCCCAAGCGCGGAGGCTGAGCGACGTCCAGGGCGATGAAGAACATCTCGTTCGGCGGCAGCGGCGGCTCGGCCTAGCGGCCCTTCCACTCCGGGTCGCGCTTCTCGAAGAAGGCGCGGACGCCCTCCTGGATGTCCTCGGTCGAGAAGGCGATCGTCAGCTGCGAGCGCAGGAAGTCGATGGCGTCGGCGTAGGCCATGTCCTGCTGGCGGAACATCGCGTCCTTGCCGAGCCTCATCAGGACGGGCGACTTGCGGGCGAGCTTCTCCGCCCACTCCGTGACCGCGGCGTCGAACTCGGCGGTGGGCACGACCCGGTTGACGATGCCGATGCGCTGGGCCTCGCCGGCCGAGATCTGCTCGCCCATCAGCATGAGCTCCGCGGTCTTCTTGCGACCGACGTTGCGGTAGATGAGCGCCATGATCATGAACGGGAACAGGCCGATGTTGATCTCGGGCGTGCCGAACCGCGCCGTCTCGGAGGCGACCACGAGATCGCAGGCGAGCGCCAGGCCGAGCGCGCCGGCCAGGACGTGGCCGTTGGCGGCGCAGATCGATGGCTTGCCCATCTCGCCGAGCAACCGGAACACCTCCGGGAACAGGGTGGTGGCGAAGTGCTTGTGCACGAGCGGGACATCCGCCGCGAACCCGCCGAGGTTCCCACCGCTGGAGAACACGCTGTGGTGCGTGGAGGTCAGCACCACGCAGCGGACCGCATCATCGTCGCGGCAGGCCTCGAGCGCGCGAATGAGCTCCGCCAACAGGTCGTCGGAGAGCGCGTTGCGGGTCTCGGGCTCATTGAGGGCGATCGTGGCGACGCCGCTGGGCGCGGCCGCGAACGTGAGCTTTTCGTAGTCCATCGGCGGAAATGTAATGGTCCGCCGCGGCATGAGAGCGCGCTTGCACCCCGCGCCGGGCAAGTAGAAAGTAGGAAGCTCTACTGTTTACTTCTGCAGGCGCGGGGGTTACCGTGCCCCGCGCCGGCCCCCTCGACCCAAGGAGCGCCCCCAACGCCATGGCCACCGCCGACGTCCTCAAGCCCGACTTCGCCAGCCAGCGCAGGCACTTCATCTTCACCGACGAGCACGAGCAGCTGCGCGAGTCGATCCGGCGCTTCGTCGTCAAGGAGCTCCAGCCCCACGCCGAGGAGTGGGAGGAGTCGACCTTCCCCGACTGGGTGTTCGCGCGCATGGGCGAGCTGGGCTTTCTCGGTCTCGACAAGCCCGAGGCCTACGGCGGTCAGGGCGGCGACTACTACACGAGCCTGGTGCTGGCGGAGGAGATCGTGCATGCCCACTCCGGGGGGCTGGCCATGGGACTCGCCGTCCACACCGACATGGCGATGCCGCCCATCCTGGCCTTCGGCAAAGAGGAGCAGAAGCAGGAGTGGGTGGTCCCCGCGATCGCCGGTCGCAAGATCCTCTGCCTGGGGATCACCGAGCCCGACGCAGGGTCAGACGTGGCCGGGATCAAGACGGTGGCCCGGCGCGAGGGCGACGGCTACCTCATCAACGGATCCAAGACCTACATCACCAACGGCCACCGCGCCGACGTGATCGTCCTCGTCACCAAGACGGATCCGAACGCCGGATATGACGGGTTCACCTTGTTCCTGGTGCCCATGGACAGCGAGGGCGTCATCCGCGAGAAGCGGCTCAAGAAGCTGGGCATGCACTCCTCCGACACCGCGCTGCTCGCCTTTCAGGACGTCCACGTCCCCGAAACGGCGGTGCTCGGCCAGGTCGGCAAGGGCTTCTACCACATCATGTGGGAGCTCCAGGGCGAGCGCCTGATCGGGGCGGCAGGCTGCGTCGCCGGCGCTCAGCACGTGTTCGACCGCACCCTCCAGTACGCCAAGGAGCGCAAGGCGTTCGGGCGCGAGATCGGCCGCTTCCAGGTCATCCGCCACAAGTTCGCCGAGATGGCGACCAAGATCGAGACGGCCCGGCAGCTCGTCTACACCACCGCCTGGCGCTTCCAGAACGGCGAGTACCCGGTGCGCGAGATCTCCATGGCCAAGCTGCACGCGGCGCGGGTCGCCGTCGAGGTCGCCGACGAGTGCATCCAGATCCACGGCGGGGCCGGCTACATGGTCGAGTACGGGATCGAGCGGGTGTGGCGGGATATGCGCCTGAACCGCATCGGCGCCGGGACGGACGAGATCATGCTCGACGTGATCGGGCGCTCGTACGGCCTGTGAGATGGCCGACCCGGCCGCATGCGGCCGGGTCCCGGCCGCGCATGCGCGGCCGGCAGCGGCGCGCATGCGCGCCGCTGTCCCGCCCTTCACCTGCGTGCACGAGCGCCTCCGCGACGAGATGCGCAGCTTCGTCCTCGAGCGACTCGCTGGGCCTGTAAGGCGGCCACGCATCGTCTAGCCTCAGCGCCAGTGGACTCAGCACGAGGTCAGCTGCTGATTGCCGGTCCGGGGCTCGTCGATCCCAACTTCTGGCGCACGGTGGTGCTCATCGTGGAGCACTCCGACGAGGGCGCGCTGGGCCTCGTGCTCAACCGGCCGTCGGAGACGACCGTGGGCGAGGCGGTGTCCGAGCTCGAGCAGCTGCTCGAGCCCGATGATCCGCTCTACGTCGGGGGGCCGGTCCAGCCCTCGGCGCTCATCGTGCTGGCCGAGTTCGACCAGCCGGCCGAGGCGGCGCTGATCGCGTTTGAGGACATCGGCGTCCTCGCCAGCGGCGCGCAGGAGGAGCCATCGCTCAGCGTGCGACGCGGACGGGCCTTTGTCGGACACGCCGGCTGGGGACCCGGGCAGCTCGACGACGAGGTCGAGCGCGGCGACTGGATCCTCGAGAGGGCGCGGCGCGAGGATGCGTTCACGGGCACGCCGCTCGAGCTGTGGTCCGAGGTGCTCACGCGCAAGGGCGGCAGCTACGCCTTGGTGGCGCGCATGCCGCCCGATCCCTCCGTCAACTGAGCTCGTTCCCGCGTGGCACACGACCACTCCCACGACGACCACCATCACCATGCGCCGTCGCGCGAGACCGAGCGGGCCGCGCTGAAGGCCGCGCTGACGCTGATCCTCTGCTTCATGCTGGTCGAGGTCACCGTGGGTGTGCTGGCCTCATCGCTGGCCCTGCTGTCCGACGCGGCGCACATGCTCACCGACGCCACGGCACTGGCGGTGGCGTTGTTCGCGGCTCGGCTGGCGGCTCGGCCCGCCGGCGGATCCATGACCTACGGGCTGGGCCGGGCCGAGATCCTCTCCGCCCAGGGCAACGGGGTCACGCTGCTCATCCTGTCGGTGGTCATCGTGATCGACGCGCTGCGGCGACTGGTCTCTCCGCCTTCGGTGGACGCGCTGCCGGTGCTGATCGTGGCCCTCGTCGGCATCGTGGTCAACCTGGCGGCCGCGGCCATCCTGGCCCGGGGGTCGGGTGAGAGCCGCAGCCTCAACCTGGAGGGCTCCTACCGCCACATCGTCACCGACCTCTACGGGTTCATGGCGACGGCGGTCGCCGCGGTCGTGATCATGGCCACCGGGTTTGACCGCGCCGATCCCCTCGCCTCCCTGCTCATCGCCGGCATCCTCCTGCACGCCGCCTACGGGCTGCTGAAGGCGTCTGGCCGCGTGTTCATGGAGGCGGCCCCGGCGGGCATCGACCCCGAGGAGATCGGCCGGACGCTGGCGGGCCATCCCGGGGTGGTGGAGGTGCACGATCTGCACGTCTGGGAGGTGACCTCGGGGTTCCCGGCACTGTCGGCCCACGTCGTCGTTGGCGCCGGCGATGACTGCCACGAGCGGCGCCGGGCGCTGCAGAAGATCGTCGCCGAGCAATTCGGGATCAGCCACACCACGCTCCAGGTCGATCACGAGGCGGCGCCCCAGGGCCCGCTGCAGATCGAGGTGGCCGCGCACCCCGAGGAGTCATACACTCGGCCGCAATGAGGCTCATCAAGCCCGGGCCCGATCACGAGACCCCCCGCGGCATCGTCGGAGGCGCCGAGATCTCCCAGGTGACCGCCGGAGCGCGCAACATCTACATGGGACGCTTCAGGGTCCCCGCCGGAACGCGGTCACGGCCGCATTACCACGAGAACTGCGAGAGCACCCTCTACATGCTCTCGGGCGGTGTGCGCATCCTGTGGGGCGATCACCTCGAGGAACGTCTGGAGGTCGAGCCCGGTGACATGCTCTACGTGCCGCCGCGCGTCACCCACGTCGTGGAGAACGTCTCGGACACCGAGGCCGCCGACTACGTGGTCGCGCGCGACTCGCCCCACGAGGACGCCGTCGTCGTCCCGTGGGCCGAGGAGCAGGGGTGACCGAGGCGACCGGGTCCTTCCCCGGCGTCGCCGGGCGGCAGATCTTCTGGCATTCGTGGGCCCCGACCCAGCCCGCGCGCGGCGTGATCGTGCTCGTGCACGGCGCCGGCGAGCACAGCGGCCGCTACGCGCACGTGGTGGCTCGCCTGGTGAACGAGGGGTACGCGGTCCACGCTTCAGATCACCGCGGGCACGGGCGCTCTGACGGCCCGCGCGCCTTCATCGAGGACATGGACGACGTGGTCGCCGACGTTGACTCGCTCGTCGACCGGGCGGTGGCCGCGGGGCCCGCCCTGCCGGTGTTCATGCTGGGCCACAGCATGGGCAGCCTCGTCGCCCTGCGCTACGCCCTGGTGCATCAGGAGCGTCTGGCGGGACTCATCCTGTCCGCGGCGTTGGCGGCCCTGGAGTCGGTGCCCAGACCGCTTGCGCTGGTGGGCCGTGCCCTGTCAGTCGTGGCCCCCCGCACGCCGCTGATCGCGATCGACCCATCGCTGATCAGCCGCGATCCTGCGGTGGTGGAGGCCTACCGTGCCGACCCGCTGGTCCACCACGGCAAGCTGCCCGCGCGCACCGCGGCGCAGCTGGCGGAC
>DASXJW010000144.1:0-13555 GCA_036497165.1 Solirubrobacteraceae bacterium | reverse complement strand
TTGCTCGCGCCGTTGAGGGCCTGGCCCGCGGGGGCCGTAGCGGTCCCGGTGGCCTGGGTCACGCCGTTGACGGTCTTACCGACCGTGTTGGTCACCCCGTTGACGGTCTGGCCTGCGGTGTTCGTCGCCCCGTTGACCGTCTGGCCCGCGGTGTTCGTCACCCCGTTGACCGTCTTGCCCACGGTGTTCGTCACCCCGTTGACCGTCTTGCCCACGGTATTCGTCACGCCATTGACCGTCTTGCCGGCCGCGTTCGTCACCCCGCTGACCGTCTTGCCGGCCCCGTTGCTGACGCCGTTGACGGTGCTGGAAAGCCCGTTGGCGGCCGTCTTGGCCGCATTACCGGCTCCCGAGCCGGCCCCGCTCTTGCCCGGGGCGGCGCTGGATCCCGCGCCCCCGCCGGCGCCACCGCTGCCGGGGGCGCCGGAGGCCGAGCCGCGCCGGCGGTGAGTCGAGCCGGGCTGGGACGTGGTCCCGGTGCGCCCGGCGAAGCTGAGGGCGCTCGAACCTTTCGAGAGGACCGACCGCGCGTGTGCGGTCGTGGCTCTCGCGCCGGTCGCGGCGGCGGAGCTCGCCGAGCTCGAGGAGCCGTGCCCGCTCGTGTGGTCAGGGGCCTTGACAGCAGCCGGTGCGTGCCGGTGCGTGCCGGAGGCGAGGCTGTTCACGGCCAGTCCCCCGCCCGCGCCGGCGATGACCACCGCAACCGTCGCCGCCGCCTGACCAAGGGTGATCGCGGATCCAGCGGAGCCGGCGCCGGCCGAGCCCGCGGCGGCCAGGTGGCGTGAGCCACCGGCCGCGGCTGTCTTGGCGCCGCGCGAGCCCCAGGAGAAGCGCCACAGAGGGAACGGCAGCAGCGCGGCGATCTTCGCGGCGATGCTGCGAGGCTTGAGAAGGGCATCGTCCACCCCGGCCATCAGGGCGGCGTGCCGGCACGGCTGGCAGTGTGAGAGGTGGCGGGCGAACCGGCGGCGGTCGCGGAGCCCCAGCGCGCGCACCGAGCGCAGGCGACCGCCCTCGATCGCGGTCTGGATCTGTTCGCATCGCTGGCCGCTGGCCAGCTCCTGGTACTCCTCGCTGAGCTTGCGCCGCGCCCGGAACAGGCCGCTCTCCACCATCTGGCGCGTCATGTCCAGCCGCGCGCCGATCTCGTCGTAGGACAGGCCCTCGAACTCGCGCATCACGAGCAGCTGGTGCTGGCTGGCCGACAGGCCGCCGAAGGCGCCGCGCAGGTCGTTGAGCCGCTGCTTGCTCTCGACCGCCGCCGGAGGCGTGGGCATGGCGGAGACCGCCGCGGCCTGACGATCCACGACGAACTCGCCATCGGACTCCAGCGGCACCTCGCGCGCCCGGCTCCCGCGCCGGAACTCGTCGATGCATGCGTTCTTGGCGATCTCGTAGATCCAGGGCTTGAAGGAGATGGTCTGGTCGCTGGCACGCAGCCGACGCAGGGCGGCCATGAACACGTCCTGGGCGATGTCCTCGGCGCGCCCGTGGTCGTGGACCTTGCTGAGGATGAACGTGAAGATCCGCTCGCGATAGCGCGCGTACAGCTCCTCGAAGGCGCGGTCATCACCCGCGCGGGCCGCGGTCACGAGGACCTGCTCGCTGCACAGCGGGGGCCTGGAAATCCTGCTCATCGTGAGCGTCATGGCGACCCTTGCTCGTGTCTGTTGGACGGGATGAAAGCCCTACCGCCGGGATCGACTGAACGATACCGTTCATTCAATTTACCGCCGACGTGGCTTTTCCACATGGTGCCCTCAAGTAAAAGTTCATAAACCGCCGTAAATGCGGGGCAAATTCGCAGGCCTGGCGCACGTATTTTCGTCCATCGCCATTGTCAGCGTCCGGGACAGACTGCATACTTGTGGCCATGTAGTGAACGGCAAAAAGGAGAGAAGACCGATGGCCAATCACCTGACGCCCACCGAGCTGGCGCGTGAAGCCGGGTTGGACCGGCGCGATGTCATCGCCAAATGCTGCGAGTTGGGCGTCCCGATCTTCAACGGTCGGATCGACAAGACTCTGTTCCTCTCTAGCCTGCGCGAGATGACGATCAGCTCTCCGCCGCAGGCCCAGGTCGCCAGCGCGTAGCCCTCCTCTTAGCCGGACACGGCCCGGAGGCAGCCAGAGCCGCCGGGCCATCCTGCCCCCTACTGGACGGACTGACGCAGCAGCGTCGAGGTCGTCTGCCCCAGGATCTTGCGCCAAGCGCGCGTGGACTCCCGCTCAGCCTCGAAGTGCTCGACCACCGTCCGCACGCGGGTGGCGGAGATGTCGATGCCGTGGCGAGCGCAGATCCGTTTGAACCGCGGATAGTCGTTGGCCAGCTTCAGCGTCACGGACTGAAACCCGTGGCGGGCGATGTCGACCCGTGACGTGTAGTTCATGACGCTTGTCTGGAACATCAGCTCGTCACTGGAGTCGGGCTCGATGAGGATGATGTCGACCCCGGGATAGCGGTCCTCCCACTGGCGAGCGAGCTCGTGCAACCTCTGGTGCGCGAGCATCTTGAACGCCTGGTAGCCGATGTGGGGGAACCCCATATCCGAGACGCGGCGGGGCCGCGAGCCCGTCAGGGTCGGGATGCGCGTCTCGAAGTCGTTGGTGTAGGGCACGAGCGGGTTGACCACGACGATGAGCTTCGCGCCGGCCTCAACCGCGATGTCGAGATTGGTGGTGGAGACGATCCCGCCATCGACGTACTCCCGGTCTCGGATCCTCACCGGCCGGTAGACCATCGGCAGGGCGCTCGACGCGCTCACGGCCCGGGAGATGGGAACGTCGTCCCAGCCCTCGGAGCCGAACACCACCCGCTCACAGGTGTCCAGGTCGGTGGCCGCCAGATACAGCTCGCCAGAGAGCTTGCGGAAGTCGTTGGTCCGGTCGGGGGCAGACAGGATCCGCCGGACGTAGCGTTCGATCCCCTCGCCGGAGTACAGACCCGTGGGGAGCGCCTCGGCCAGCGCGAGCGCGATGTCCATCGCGGAGACCTGGCGCAGATCGCGTCCCAGTGCGCGCACCAGATGGGCCAGGCGCAGCGGGAACATCAGCCCCCGCGAGGCGAACTCCCGGTAGTTGGGCTTGAGCAGCGAGCCGATGCGGGCGTCGGGAAACGGGGAGGGCACCTGCTGCACGATCACCCGCATCATCTCCTCCGGCGTGACCCCGTTGGCCACCGCGGCCGCCACGAACGAGCCCGCGCTGGTGCCGACGTAGACGTCGAACTGGTTCACGGTGCGGTTGACCGACAGAAGGTCGAGCGCCCGCAGGGCCCCGATCTCATAGACGCCCCCGGTGAAGCCGCCGCCGCCCAGGACCAGCGCCGTCTTGGAGCGCCGCCGGCGCGGCGCCTTCCCCGGACGTGGGCCCCCGGCGACGCGGCCTGTCGACGCATCCAGCTTGACAACCTTGCCCATGGCCGGTCCGGATTCTAGGGGCGCGGCGCCCCGAGTTCGCCGATGCACGCAGCTTTGCGCCGGCGCACCGCAGCTTTGCGCCGAACGATGGGTTACACATAGTCGATGCGCTGCGTCCGCGCCCTGCTTGCCACGGTCCTGGCCCTCGCCACGGCCGCGCCGCTCGCGTCCGCCCAGGGGGGCGGCGGGGCCGGTGTGGGCGGGGGCTCGGGCACGGGCACGAGCTTGGCCCCGACCAGCACGGGCCCGACCAGCGCGGCAACGGCCGGCGCCAACCGGCAGCTCGACGGGAGCCTCAATTTCGGCATGCGCCAGGCCGGCCGCTTCAGCGGCGCTTACGTCGTCGACCTCACCGCAAACCGAACCCTGTACGCCAGGAACGCCGCCGCCGGGCGCCTGCCGGCGTCGGTGGAGAAGCTCTACACCACCGCCGCCGCCCTGCAGCGCTTCGGCCCTGGCGCCACCCTGACCACCGCCATCCTCGGTGAGGGAACGCAGGCTGGGGGCACGTTCACCGGGACCCTGTACCTGCGCGGCGGCGGCGACCCGACGTTCGGCTCAAGCGCGTTCGATGCCACCAACTACGGCACGGGCGCCACCCTGGAGGGCCTGGTGGCGGCGTGGCGGACCGCCACGGGGATCACCCGGCTCAACGGCGGCATCGTGGCCGACGAGACGTTCTTGGACTCAGACCGCGGCACCCCGGCCACCGGCAACCAGCCCTCGACAGACGTCGAGGGCGAGCTCAGCGCACTCAGCTACAACCGGGGGTGGGCCAACAGCACGGGCACCGCGCTGGTCAAGCACCCGGCGGCCCAGGCCGGCCAGGACCTCGCCACGGCCCTGGAGGCGGCGGGCGTGCGCCTGCCTCGCCGCATCAAGGTCATCGCCGGCCGGACGCCGGCCGGCGCCACGACCATGGCCAGCGTGCCCTCCCCGCCGATTGCCACCCTGGTGTCGCTGACGAACAGCCCGTCGGACAACTTCTTCGCCGAGATGCTCGCCAAGGACCTTGGAGCCCGGTTCGGCGCCGGCGGGACGACCGCCGCCGGGGCGGCGGTCATACGAGCCCAGATGGCCTCGAGCTTCGACATCCATCCGCGCCTGAACGACGGCTCCGGGCTGTCGCGCGCGGACCGCACCACGCCGACCGAGGTGGTGACGCTCCTGCGCGGCATGGCCTCCGACGCCCAGTTCACCTCGTCGCTGGCGGTGGCCGGCGAGACCGGCACCCTGCAGCACGAGATGCGGGGCACCTACGCCCAGGGTCGCTGCCGCGGCAAGACCGGCACGCTGCACGACGTCTCCAACGTGGTCGGCTACTGCCGGGCCAGGGACGGGCACACGCTCGCCTTCGCCCTGATGATGAACGGCGTCTATCCCGACTACGCACATCCGATCCAGAACCGGATGCAGGTCGCTCTGGCCAAGTACTCCGGCTGACCGCTACGCCTGTTGATCGCCGCCCGGTGACCCAGGCGTCAGCCGCCAAGCAGCTCCAGCAGCCCGGCCTCGTCGAGCACCGCCACCCCCACCTTCTCCGCCTGGGCCAGCTTGGAGCCGGCGCTCTCGCCGGCGACCACCCAATCGGTCTTGCGCGACACGGAGCCGGTGACGCGGCCGCCGGCGGCGATGATGCGCTCGGTGGCCTGCTCGCGGGTGAGCTCGGGCAGCGTCCCGGTGAGGACGAGCGTCTTGCCGGCCAGGGGTCCCTCGCCGGGGGGCTGGCCCTCCTGCTCGAACTGCAGCCCCCGCGCGCGCAGGTCGGCGATGAGCTTCTCCATGATCGGGTCGTGCAGCTGCTGGTGGATGGTGGCGGCCATCTTCGGCCCCACGCCGGGCGTGGCCTCGATCGCCTCGGGGTCGGCGGCGAGCAGCGCGTCTATGGAGCGAAACTGGGCGGCCAGGTTGCGGCCGGTGACCCCGCCGACCTCCTCGATCCCGAGCGCCACCAGCACGCGGCCGAACGGCATCTCCTTGGACTTGGCGATCGCGGACACCAGCTTCTCGGCCGATACCGTGCCGAATCCGGGCTGCTGCGCGATCTGCTCGGCGGTCAGATCGTAGAAGTCAGCGGCCGTCCGGACCCAGCCGAGATCCATGAACAGCGACACCTGCTTCTCTCCTAGGCCGTCGATGTCCAGCACGCTCTCGAAGAAGGTGAGCAACTGCCAGCGGCGGCCGGGACAGTCGCGGTTGGGACAGCGGGTGAACACCGAGTCCTCGGGCTTGACCGTGGGGGTGTCGCACACCGGGCAGCGCTCGGGCGGCCGCGGGGGCGGCGGACGATCCTCGCGCTCGGCGACGTGCGGCGCCGGCGAGAGCACCTGGGGGATGACGTCCCCGGCACGCAGCACGATCACGTCCTCGCCGGGCCGGATGTCCTTGCGCGCGATGTCCTCCTCGTTGTGCAGCGTGGCCTGCTTGATCGTCACGCCCGAGACGTGCACGGGCTCGACGACCGCGTAGGGGTGCAGGTCGCCGAATTTCCCCGGGTTCCAGCGAATCTCGAGCAGCCGGGTGACGGCGGTCGTCGGCGGGAACTTCCACGCGATCGCCCACCTCGGATCGCGCCCGACGATGCCCAGCCGCCGCTGCAGCGCGAACTGGTTGACCTTCACCACGACGCCGTCGATCTCGAAGTCCAGGGAGCCGCGCCGGCGCTCCCACGCCTCGCACTGGGCGACGAGTTCCTGCTCGTCGGTCAGCTTGCGCACGTCGGGGTTGACCGGGAACCGGTGGGCGCGGAGCCATTCCAGCGCTTCCCAGTGGGCGTCGAAGGCCAGTCCGTCCGTCACGCCGATCGCGTAGCACCACAGCGACAGCGGCCGGTCGGCGGCAAGCTTGGGATCCAGCTGGCGGATGGTTCCCGCCGCCGAGTTGCGGGGGTTCATGAAGGTCGAAAGGCCGGCCTCGGCACGGCGCTCGTTGAGGGCGGCGAAGTCCGGGAGCGACATGTAGACCTCGCCCCGTACCTCAAGGAGGGAAGGGGGCGTCTCGCCGTCCATCTCCAGTCGCAGCGGGATCGATCCGATCGTGCGCAGGTTGTGCGTGACGTCCTCCCCCACCTCGCCGTTGCCGCGCGTGGCCCCCCGCTCGAACACCCCGTTGCGGTAGATGAGCGAGATGGCCAGGCCGTCGATCTTGGGCTCCGCCACGAACTCGAAGCCCGGATCCTCGATTCCCTCGCGGGCCAGGTGATTGCGCATCCGCTGGATCCAGGCCTGCAGCTCCCCGGCCGAGCGGGCGTTGGCCAGGGACAGCATCGGCTCGGGGTGGCGAACCTTCACCAGGTCCGAGACGGGCTCGCCGCCGATCCGCTGCGTGGGAGAGTCCGGCGTCAGCAGCTCCGGATGGTCGGCCTCCAACCGGCGCAACTCGTCCAGCAACGCGTCGTAGGCGTCATCGCCGATCTCGGGATCGTCGAGCACGTAATAGCGGTGGCCGTGGTACTCGAGCAGCCGCCTCAGTTCCTGTGCGCGCGCGGCCGGATCGCCGGCCGGCGCGCTCGCCGCACCCGCAGGGCTCACCGGTCGGCCACCTCGTCGGCCGCCGGCGCGATGAGCCGGGCCAGGTCGTAGCGCTGCAGCGCGTCCAGGCCGTCGCGGTCGGTCAGGTCGAAGTGGATCGGCGTGACCGCGATGTGGCCGGCGGCGACGGCGGCCAGGTCGGTCCCGGTCTCGTCACCGAGGTAGGTCGCGTCGCCGTAGATCCGGTACAGGCGCCGCCCGGGACGATGGCTGGGATCCTCATCGACCAGCGCCAGCTCATCGCGGTAGACGCGCTTGCCCAGGCGCGCCACCGTCACGCCGGAGGGATCAGCTCCGGGGACATTGATGTTCAGGAGCGTCCCCTCGGGGAGGGGGACGTTCTGGAGCTCGGCGACCAGGCGCGCGGTGAAGCTCGCCGCCACCGAGAAGTCGAACCTCGAGCCCATGCGGAAGTCCAGCTCGCGGCTGGTCGACTGCTGCGAGATCGCGATGCCGGGGAGTCCCAGCACGATCGCCTCCAGCGCAGCGGCGACGGTGCCCGAGTACGTGATGTCGTCGCCCAGGTTGGAGCCGTGGTTGATCCCTGAGACCACCAGCTCGGCGGTGAACCCCTCCACCAGTCCCAGGTGGGCCAGCCGCACGCAGTCCACCGGCGTGCCGTCGGTGGCATACCCCACCGTCCCGTCCTCGAAGTCGACCTCCTGGACCCACACCGGCCGGCGGGTGGTGATGGAGCGCGCCATCGCCGAGCGGTTGCCGTCCGGCGCGATCACCGCCAGGTCCACGGACGGGATCGCGAGCAGCGCGCGTCTCAGCGCCTGCAGCCCATCCGCCTCGATCCCGTCGTCATTGGTGAGAAGCACGCGCATCAGTGCACCTGCCTAGATGCTATGGCGCGCACAGGCCGGAAGCGCGGACGGCGCTGAGCCGCGGCCCGAGCGGTGAGAACTACACCGCTCGGACCGCGACCACCCCCAAAAACGCCTGCGCCCCTGTGACGTGTACGGAATAGTAGGGTTTTACTAGGAATAGTGATATAGAACATCTGTCCAATCAGGGATTGCTTTGCGTCTGGACGGGAAGGCGACGTCGCTTGCGTCGCGAAGGCGCACCGGTCTCACAGCACGCGCTCGCCGCCGTAGCCGGCGCCCAGGAAGTGCAGGCCATGAGCGGGCGCGGTGGCCCCGGCGTCGGCCCGTGGACGTCCCTGCAGCAGCTCGCAGAACGACTCCACGGAGCGGCGGCCCGCGCCCACCTCGAGCATCGTCCCCACCAGGACGCGGATCATGTTGCGCATGAAGGCGTCGGCCTCGATGTGTAACTCAGACACACCCGGCCCCGCCTGCACCCAGGCAGCTCCCAGGACGACCCGCTCGAAGCGCACGTGCTCGGTCTCGGTCGGCGTGAACGCGGTGAAGTCGTGCTCGCCGGCCAGCGAGCCTGCGCAGGCGGCCAGCGCTTCCCCGTCGAGGTGGTGGGGCCAGTGCAGCGCGAAACGGCGCTCGAAGGGGCTGCGTGAGCGCCGGGTCAGGACCCGGTAGGCGTAGGCGCGGCTGGTGGCGTCACGGCGGGCGTCGAATCCGGGCTGCGCCGCGATGCAATCCAGCACCGCCACGTCATGGGGCAGCACCGCGTTGACCGAGTCGGGCCGGGCGGGCGCGCCCGCATAGCTGGCCACCTGCCCGCGCGCGTGCACGCCGGCGTCGGTGCGCCCGGCGACGGTCAGCGCCACGCGGTCGTGGCGCAGGACCACCGACAGGGCCCGCTCGAGCTCGCCCTGCACCGTGCGCAGCCCGGGCTGGCGCGCCCAGCCGAAGAAGTCGGTCCCGTCGTACTCGATGAGCAGCCGCGACGCCGGGCCGGCCGCCCCGCCCTCCACCGCCGTCGCTAGACCAGCTCGAGCAGGACCATCTCGGTCGAGTCCGACCGCCGCGGCCCCAGCTTGAGGATCCGCGTGTACCCGCCCGGGCGCTCCGTGTAGCGGGGAGCGATCTCCTCGAACAGCTTGTAGACGGTGAACTTGTCCTGACCGAGCGCCGACAGCGCCTGACGGCGAGCGTGGAGGTCGCCGCGCTTGGCCAGCGTGATCAGCTTCTCCACCTCGGGCTTGACGGCCTTGGCCTTGGCCTGAGTCGTCTGGATCCGCTCGTGCTCGATCACCTCTTTGGAGAGGTTCATGAGCAGCGCCTTGCGGTGCGAGGCGCTGCGGCTGAGCTGGTATCGCTGACGCTGGTGTCTCATGGCGAGGTCAGAGGGCGATGTTAGTCGTTTCGGAGCCCGAGACCACGCGCGTGCAGGGTCTCGATCACCTCGTCGATGGACTTCTTGCCGAAGTTGGGGATGGCGTTGAGCTCCCCCTCGGTCTTGGAGACGAGATCGCCGACGGTCTGGATGCCGGCCCGCTTCAGGCAGTTGTACGAGCGGACGCCGAGCTCGAGCTCCTCGATGAGGATGTCGTCCATCGCGTTGGGCGGACGCGAGGCTGTGCCGACCTGGCCGGCGCCGCCCAGCCCCGGATCGAGCGCGCCGGGCGCGCCGACATCGCGCAGCTCCACGACGCGGTCGGCGTCGGTGAAGATGGCCAGCTGGGAGATGAGGATCTCCGCGGCCTCGCGCAGCGCCGCGTGCGGGTCGATCGACCCGTCGGTCTCGATGTCCAGGGTCAGCTTGTCGAAGTCGGTCTTCTGGCCGACGCGGGCCTGCTCGACGTTATAGGCCACCCGGCGCACCGGCGAGAAGATCGAGTCGATGGGGATCACGCCGATCGGCTGGTCGGGAGACTTGTTCTCCTCCGCCGGGCGGTAGCCCCGCCCGCGGCCGATCGTGAGGTAGACCTCGAGCTTGGTCTTCTTCTCCAGCGTGGCGATGTGCGCATCGGGGTTGAGGATCTCGACGCCCGAAGGCAGATCGATGTCCTTGGCCGTGATCTCGCCCGGTCCGGTGACGACCAGGGGCGCCTCGATCTCGGTGGCGTCCGAATGCATCCGGCACACGATGCCCTTGAGGTTGAGGACGATGTCGGTCACGTCCTCCTTGACCCCGCGGATGGTCGAGAACTCGTGCGCCACGCCCTCGATCCGCACGCTGGTGACGGCAGCGCCGGCGAGCGAGGAGAGCAGCACGCGTCGCAGCGAGTTGCCGAAGGTGTAACCGAAGCCCCGGTCCAGAGGTTCGATCGTGAACGAACCGCGAGTGTCATCGACCGACTCGCTGGAGATTCGGGGCACTTGGAAATCAAGCATCACACGTCCTAACTTCGTGGGTTCTGACCGCCTCGGCGGCGGCGTTCAGGCGCCGCCCGGGCCATCCGTCCCGGGGGCGTTTCAAGATTCGTACTACTTGGAGTACAGCTCGACGATGAGCTGCTCTGCCACCGGCGCCGCGATCTCTCGCCGCTCCGGCTTGCGCAGGACCTTGGCCGTCAGCGAATCGTGGTCCGCCTGCAGCCATGCCGGCACCTGGCCGGTCAGCTCGGTGGCGTCGCGAATGACCTGCGACGCCGTCGACTTGGCGTGGATCGCGATCACATCGCTGTCGCGCAGCTGGTAGCTCGGGATGTTGACCCGGCGACCGTTGACGGTCCAGTGGCCGTGGAGGATCAGCTGTCGGGCCTGGCGTCGCGACGCCGCGAAGCCCAGCCGGACGAGGACGTTGTCGAACCGGCACTCGAGCATCCGCAGGAGGTTCTCGCCGGTGACGCCCTGCTGGCGGCTGGCCTTGTTGTAGTAGATCGCGAACTGCTTCTCGAGCACGCCGTAGTAGCGCTTGGCCTTCTGCTTCTCGCGCAGCTGGACGCGATACTCGCTCTGCTTCTGGCGCCCGCGGCCGTGGTCACCCGGCGGGTAGGAGCGGCGCTCGACGCCACACTTGTCGGTCAGGCAGCGCTCGCCTTTGAGGAACAGCTTCTGTCCCTCCCGGCGGCACTGCTTGCACTGCGGACCTGTATCTCGGGCCATGTCAGACGCGCCTGCGCTTTCGGGGTCGGCAGCCGTTGTGGGGCTGCGGGGTGACGTCCTTGACGCCGGTCACCTCGAGGCCCGCGGCCTGCAACGATCGGATCGCCGTCTCGCGCCCGGAGCCGGGGCCCTTCACGAACACCTCGACCTTCTGCAGGCCGTGCTCGATCCCCTTGCGGGCGGCGGCGTCGGCGGTCACCTGCGCCGCGAAGGGGGTCGACTTGCGGCTGCCCTTGAAGCCGGCGCCGCCGGCGGACTCCCACGCGATGACGTTCCCCTCGCGATCGCTGAGCGACACGATCGTGTTGTTGAACGAAGTCTTGATGTGCGCCTGCCCGACGGGAATGTTCTTGCGCACGCGGCGACGGCCGCGCTGAGGTCTCCGGGGGGCGGGCATTACTTCTTGCCGGCCTTCTTCTTGCCGGCCACCTGCATGCGCTTCGGACCCTTGCGCGTGCGCGCGTTAGTCTTGGTGTTCTGGCCGCGGACGGGCAGGCCACGGCGGTGACGCAGGCCGCGGTAGCTGCCGATCTCCTGGAGGCGCTTGATGTTCTGTGAGCGCTCTCGGCGCAGGTCGCCCTCGACCATGAGCGAGTTGTCGATCAGGTCACGCAGCTGGACGACCTCTTCCTCGGTGAGGTCGCGGACCTTGCGGTCGGGCTCGATGCCGACTTTGGCCAGCAGCTCGTTGGACGTCGAGCGGCCGATCCCGTAGATGTATGTCAGGCCGATCTCGACCCGCTTGTTGAGGGGGATGTTGATCCCTGAAATTCGCGCCATGCCGTGCTTCCTTACCTGACCGGAGTTAGCCCTGCCGCTGCTTGTGGCGGGGATTAGGACAGATCACCAGGACCCGCCCGTGACGGCGGATGATCTTGCACTTCTCACACATTGGCTTGACCGATGGTCGTACCTTCACGCTGATTCGCTCTCAGAATTCGCGGACAAAATTGATTGGATCCTCGGCCCGGCTCTGGCGACCGCTTGGATCGCCGCTACCGCACCGAAGAGGCACTTGCAGCGACAAATGGCAGCGCTGCGGGCGCACCGGGGGATGTTAGCAGGGGCATCCCGGCCTCCGCCGGGTGGTCTGCTACGACGTTTCAGGCTAGCGCGGGTGGGCGCGGAGTCAGCGTTGGCGGTGCCGGCGGCAAACGTCCCGGCAGTGACGCCGTGCGGGCTCGGCGGGACGTTCACGCCCCTCACTGCGGCCAACGTCCCAGCCCGCCCGCGGCGCGAAACCGCCTGGGACGTTTCCCGCCGTGGCGGCAGCAAACGGCCCCAGGCCCCGAAAACCGGGCGCAGTTGGGACGTTGACTCCCCGCACACTCCCCCGGGGGCGCCGGACCCGCCCCGCAACCTCCAGACCCAAAAAAGTCTCAGGCGACGGCGCGGCCGGCTCCGGCCTCGTGCCACGGCGTCAGCACCCGCGGCCCCTCGGTGGTGACGGCGATCGTGAACTCGAAGTGGGCGGCCAGCGAGCCGTCCTGGGAGAAGATCGACCAGTGGTCGTCGGCGACCCGCACCGCGTGGCGGCCCGCGGTCACCATCGGCTCCACCGCCAGCACCATCCCCTCCTCCAGCGCGATCCCGGTGCCAGGCGCGCCGTAGTTGGGGATCTGGGGCTCCTCGTGCATGTCGCGGCCGATGCCGTGACCGACCAGGGAGCGCACCACCGAGAGCCCGGCGGCCTCGACGTGCTGCTGGACGGCGTGGCCGATGTCGCCCAGGCGGTTGCCCGGAACGCACACCGGCACTGCGGCCATCAGCGACCCCTCGGTCACGTGGAGCAGCTTCTGCGCCACGGGGCTGATCGGGCCGACCGCGAACGTGCGGGCGGCGTCGGCGACCCAGCCGTCGTAGATGACACCGATGTCGATGGAGAGGATGTCGCCCTTGGCCAGCTTGTAGGGCCCTGGGATGCCGTGGACGATCATCGAGTTGGGCGAGGCGCAGATCGAGCCCGGGAAGCCGCGGTAGCCCTTGAAGGCGGGTGTCGCCCCCTGGGAGCGGATGAAGCGCTCCGCCGCGTGGTCGAGGTCCTTGGTGGTCACCCCGGGGCGCACCTTGCCGGCCAGGAGGTTCATCGTCCGCACCAGGATCGCGCCGGCCGTGGCCATGCGCTCGATCTCGTCGGGGCTTTTCTTGATGATCATCTCAGCCGCTCCAGGGTGTCGGGGTCGATGCTAGCTAAAGCGGCATCGGCGACTCGAGGACCGTCCTAGACGTCCTCCTCCATCCGCAGCGTCGCGATCACGGCGCGGATGTGGCCGTGGACGTCGGCAGGGTCGCGCGTGCCGTCGATGCGGCGCATCAGCCCCAGATCGTCGTAGTAGTCGACCAGCGGCTTGGTCTTCTCGTGGTAGACGCGCAGCCGGTTCTCGATCACCTCGGGCTTGTCGTCATCGCGCTGGACCAGCCGCGAGCCGTCCTGGTCACAGACGCCCTCGTTCTTGGGCGGGTCGAACTCGACGTGGTAGTTGTGCCCGGACTTGACGCACATCCGCCGGCCGGAGAGGCGGCGGATGACGTCCTCGTCGGGCACGTCGATGAGCAGAGCCGCGGTCACGCGCCGCCCCAGCTCCGAGAGCTGCTGGTCCAGCGCCTCGGCCTGGTCGATCGTGCGGGGAAAGCCGTCGAGGATGAATCCGTCCTGGGCGTCGTCCTGGCTGAGCCGGTCGGCCGCCAT
>DASXJW010000143.1:0-30794 GCA_036497165.1 Solirubrobacteraceae bacterium | reverse complement strand
TCGAGACGCTGGCAATGATCCCATGGGAGGCCCGAGCTGCGCAGCTCTTGGCTGCCGTTTAGCCGCGACGATCATCGATCGAGGGAGCTCCCGCGGGCCGCCGCTGTCGCGCTGCCGTGAAGGTTTCTCCTGATCATGAGTCAAGTCGCTTGAGGTGGTGCAATCGTCACTGGGTCCTCGCTCAGGCGGCCCTGGTCGCCGACGCGATCGTGGACAAAGCGCAGCCGAGGTGCTCGCGGTCTCTCGCAAAACGCGTCAATGCCGACGGCCCGGTCCCGCCGATCACTATCGCGCAGATCGCGCGACACGTAGCAGCCGCCCTTCCCCCGGCGCTTCAACTTCTTGCTCACGACGTTGACCAGCGCGGTCGGCGCTAACCCGTTCTTGGCAGAAACTCCGCGGACACACCGGCCGGATTGGATGATTGGATTTCGCGTTGGCGCCTCGGGCTAACAGCAGCGACGAGCCCGGTCCGGACAAGCGGTTCGGACAACATCCGCAACCGGGTGCTCACCCCGGCGGTGGGGGTGGCGAGCGCGCAGCTCGTGGAGCAGGGGATGGCGCCGCTGCCGGAACGGATTACACCCCAGTCGGTGCGCCGGACGTTCGCCAGCGTCCTGTACGCGCTCGTGGAGGGCACCGAAGCGGCAGATATTGGCAGTCGGGCCGCCAAAGGACAGTTTCCGGCTGATCCGGAGTCCGTCGGGACATAACAGAACCACGCGATGCGGGGCTCTCATAAAGCGCGCCCGGCAGGATTTGAACCTGCGACCTTCCGCTCCGGAGGCGGACGCTCTATCCCCTGAGCTACGGGCGCGACGCGCTCGGCCAGCTTAGCCTGGTTTGCCCGTGGAGCTCGCGATCATCTCAGACACCCATCTGCCGCGCGGCTCGCGGGCGCTGCCGGAGGCGTGCTTGGCGCGCCTGCGGGCCGCCGACCTGATCGTGCACGCCGGGGACTTCGTGACCCTCGAGGTGCTCGAGGAGCTGCGGCGGCTGGGACCGGTGGTCGGCGTGCATGGCAACGTGGACAACGCCGCGGTGCGCGCGGCGCTACCGGCCAGCGCGGTCATCCCGGTCGACGGGCACCGGCTGGCCGTCACCCACGACGCCGGCCCCGCGCAGGGGCGACTGCGGCGGATGCGCACCCGGTTTCCCGGCGCCGATGCCGTGATCTTCGGCCATTCGCACATCCCGCTCCACGAGCGCGCGCCCGAGGGGTTTGAGATCTTCAACCCGGGCAGCCCGACCGACCGGCGCCGCCAGCCCGGCCACACCATGGGCGTCTGCCACGCCGGCGCTGAGCTCGTGTTCGAGCTCGTTGAGCTCGACTGACAGACTCGGACCGACCATGGAGCTCTCGATCTTCTTCGCCGGCACCGGTGGCTCGATTCCGACCGCGCGCCGGGGCCTGCCCGCCATCCTCGTGCGGCGCGGCGGAGACCGGATCCTGTTCGACTGCGGGGAGGGTACCCAGCGCCAGCTGGTCAGCTCGATTGGCCTGGCCGATCTGACCGAGGTCTACCTGACGCACTTTCACGCCGACCACTGGCTGGGCCTGCCGGGGATGCTCAAGACCTTCGACCTGCGCGGCCGCGAGCTGCCGCTGACGATCTGTGGCCCCGTGGGGCTGCGCGCGCTCATGGGACTGGCGCTGCGGATGGCCGGCGCCGTGAGCTACGAGCTTGAACTGGTGGAGCTCGAGCCCTCAGACGTCCTCGACCGCGACGGCTACCGGATCGCCCCCGTCCCGGTCTCGCACCGCGGCCCGGCGCTGGCCTACGTCCTCTATGAGGACGAGCGCCCGGGTGAGTTCGACAAGGAGGCGGCGCTGCGCCTCGGTCTCACCGAGGGCCCCGAGTTCGGTCGCGTCCAGCGCGGCGAGACCATCCGCGGCGTGACCCCGGACCAGGTGCTCGGCCCGGCCCGCCCGGGCCGAAAGCTGGTCCTGTCGGGCGACACGCGCCCCTGCGAAGCGCTGCGCATCGCCTCCCACCACGCCGACGTCCTCGTTCACGAGGCGACGTTCGCCGAGGAGGAGCGCCAGCGCGCCGCCGACAACGGCCACTCCACGGCACACCAGGCGGCCACGATCGCCGCCGAGGCCGAGGTCGGGCTGCTGGCGCTCAACCACGTCTCGACGCGCCATCCCCTCGGCCAGCTGCGCGACGAGGCCCGCTCCATCTTCCCCAACACCGTGGTCCCGCGGGACTTCGACACGATCGAGATCCCGTTCCCCGAGCGGGGCGAGCCCTCGCTCATCCGATGGGACGAGCGCATGGCCGCCGAGCGATCCGCCGCGCCGGCGCCGTGAAGAAAATCCTGGCGCTCGCCACTCTCCAGACGCCGCGGATGACCGGCGAGCCGCTCGGGCCCGAGCACGAGGCCGAGCTGGCCGACCTGACCCTGGACCCGCGGGTGTACCGGACCCTGTGGCCGTGGGCCTACCCGCCGACCCGCGCCGACGTGCGGGCGGGCCTGGAGGACAAGCGCGATCACTGGGAGCGTCACGGCTTCGGGCTGTGGCTGCTGCGCGATTGCGGCAGCGGCGAGCTGGTCGGCCGCGGCGGGCTGCAGTTCACCGACGCGATCGGAGGCTTCGCCGTCGAGGCGGCGTGGGCGATCACGCCCGCGCGGTGGGGCCAGGGACTGGCCACCGAGCTGGCCCGGGCCTCGGTGGAGGTGGCGTTCGGTCCGCTCGACGTGCAGGAGCTCATCGCCATCGCGCTGCCCGACAACCACGCCTCACGCCGGGTGATGGAAAAGGCGGGCTTCGCCTATGACCGCGACATCGAGCACGTGGGCCTCGCCCACGTCCTGTACCGGCGCGGCCCCGACGCCGACCAGGGGTGATTGCAGTTGTCAGCCACTATGGCGGCTAAGTGACCTCACGTCCGGTGGGCAGCCGCAGCGAGGCCGACGCCGCTGCCACTTCCCATGAGCGAAGCCGCCGGGGCCACTGCTAGGCTCCGCAACCACAGCCGCCCGCCCCTTTAACCCGGTCCCGTGAGGCCAGGAAGGAGCCAAGTTGGACGCCGTAACGGTCGCGCTCGACCGCGATGACATGCGCCGCACGCTGGTGCGGATCGCCCACGAGATCGTGGAGAAGAACCCGGACGGCGCTGTCGCGCTCGTCGGGATCCACCGCCGCGGCGCGCACCTGGCCAAGCGGCTGCAGCCGCTGACCTCCGAGCTGCTGGACTCGCCGGTCCCGCTCGGATCGGTCGACATCGCCTTCTACCGCGACGACCTCACGATCCGCTCGAGCTCGCCGGTGGTGCACGACACCGAGCTTGACTTCGGGCTCGACGGGCGCACGATCGTCATCGTCGACGATGTGCTCTACACCGGCCGGACCGTCCGCGCGGCGATCGACGCCATCTTCGACTACGGCCGCCCCGCGCGCGTCCAGCTGGCGGTGGTGGTCGACCGCGGGCACCGCGAGCTGCCGATCCGCCCCGACTATGTCGGCAAGAACATCCCGACCTCGCAGGACCAGCGCGTGAACGTCCACATCGACGAGGTCGACGGCGTAGACGAGGTCACCATCGGACCCGCTCACCAGACGAGGATCCAGGCGGCATGAGCGGGATGGGTCCGAGCAGAATCCGCCATCTCATCTCGATCGACGATCTGGACCGGAGCGGCATCGAGCGCGTGCTCGACCGCGCCGAGTCCTTCGCCGAGGTCTCCGGGCGCGAGATCAAGAAGGTCCCCGCGCTGCGCGGCCGCACGATCGTCAACCTCTTCTACGAGGCCAGTACCCGGACGTCCAGCTCCTTCGAGCTGGCGGCCAAGCGCCTCTCCGCCGACGTGGTCAACATCCGCTCGGCCGGCTCCAGCGTCGACAAGGGCGAGTCGCTCAAGGACACGGTGCAGACGCTGTCGGCGTATGACCCGGCGGCCATCGTCATCCGCTCGCCCCACGCCGGCGCCGCCCAGCTGGTCGCCGGCTGGACCGATGCAGCGGTCGTCAACGCCGGCGACGGCAAGCACGAGCACCCGACTCAGGCGCTGCTCGACGTGTTCACGCTGCGCCGCCGGTTCGGCTCGCTGGACCGCCTCAACGTCTGGATCGTCGGCGACGTCAGCCACTCGCGCGTGGCCCGCTCGAACATCCTGGCCTTCACGCGGATGGGCGCCGAGGTCACGGTGTGCGGGCCACCGACGCTGCTGCCCCGCCAGATCGAGGCGCTCGGCTGCGCGGCCACGCCAACGCTCGAGCGCATCCACGAGGCCGACGTGGTCTACGTCCTGCGGATGCAGCACGAGCGGATGCAGCAGTCCTTCGTGCCCTCTCTGCGCGAGTACGCCGCCAACTACCAGATCAACCACGCGCGCCTGCGTCCCGACCAGCTCGTCATGCATCCCGGGCCGGTCAACCGCGGCGTGGAGCTCTCGGCGGCCACCATCGATTCCGAGCAGGCGCTCATCGGCGACCAGGTCAAGGCGGGCGTGGCGGTGCGCATGGCGGTGCTCTACGAGCTCCTGGTCGGCTCTCCGGTCCTATCGGCGGTGGCGTGATGAGTCCCCGCCATCTGTTCCACACGGCCCGCCCGGGCGACAACCTGCTCATCCGCGGCGCCCATCTGCTCGACCCGCGCGCCGACCTCGACGAGCCCCACGACCTCCTCATCCGCAACGGGCTCATCGCCGAGCTGGGCGAGCCCGGCGGGCTGCCCGCCCCCGACGAGATCGAGGTGATCGACGCCGGCGGCAAGCACGTCTTCCCCGGCTTCGTTGACCCCCACGTCCACCTGCGCACCCCGGGGCAGGAGTACAAGGAGGATCTCGACACCGGCACGGCCTCGGCCGCCGCGGGCGGCTTCTGCGCCGTGGTGGGGATGCCCAACACCACGCCGACCCTCGACACCGCCGCCGTGCTCGGCTCGCTCATCGAGCGCGCCCAGCGCGAGGCCCGGATCCCGGTGGGCTTCCTGGCCGCGATCACGCGCGGGCTGCACGGTGAGGAGCTGACCGAGATGGCGGAGCTGCGCGACCTGGGCGCCCTGGGCTTCACCGACGACGGCAAGCCGGTCGTCTCAGCCGGGATGCTGCGCAAGGCGCTGCAGTACCAGCGGCTGGCCGGCGGCGTCATCGCGCTGCACGAGGAGGATCCCGCGCTCTCGATGGACGGGGTCATGCACGAGGGCGCGGTGTCGGCTCGCCTCGGACTGGCCGGCATCCCCTCGCTCTCGGAGTCGACGATGATCGCGCGCGACGGGGCGCTCGCCCTCTATGAGGACGCACGCGTCCACTTCCAGCACCTTTCAGCCGTCGAGTCGGTCCAGGCGCTGGCCGCCGCCAAGGCGGCCGGGGCCCGCGTGAGCGGAGAGGCCAGCCCCCATCATCTGACGCTGACCGACGACATGGTGCGCACCCTGGACAGCCGATTCAAGATGAACCCGCCCCTGCGCTCCGAGCCGGACCGCCGGGCGCTGGTGGAGGGGCTGCGCAGCGGCGTCATCGACTGCGTGGCCACCGATCACGCGCCGCACGCGGTGCACGAGAAGGAGGTGCCCTTCGAGCAGGCGCCGATGGGCACCACCGGGCTCGAGACGGCGTTCCCCGCGCTCTACACCGAGCTGGTGCTCCCCGGCGAGCTCGAGCTGACCACGGTCGTGGAACGCATGACCGCCGGCGCGGCGCTGTATGACCTGCCCACGCCCCGCCTGGCGGTGGGCGAGCGGGCCAACCTCTGCCTCGTCGACCTCGAGGCCACCTGGGAGGTGGGTGAGGACGGCTACGTCAGCCGCTCGGGCAACTCCGCCTTTCACGGCCGCAGCCTGCGCGGACGGGTGCTTCTGACCCTCGCCGCGGGCGCGGTGGCCCACCGCCGTCCCATGCTGGTGCGCGACGCCGCCCGCTCGGGGGCCGGTGCCGGCCGGAGCGGGGAGGAGTAGTGGGAGGCGCCGGCGAGATGGCCGCCGCCGGAGCGACCGCATACGTCCTGCTGGAGGACGGCGCGCGCTTTGACGGCATCGCCTGTGGGGCCGAAGGCCACGCGGTGGGGGAGATCGTCTTCACCACCTCGATGTCGGGCTACCAGGAGGCGATGACCGATCCCAGCTACGCCGGGCAGCTGCTGGTCTTCACATATCCCCAGATCGGCAACTACGGTGTCAGCGCGGAGGCGATGGAGTCAGATCGCGCCCACGCCCGCGCCGCGATCATGCGCGCCGCCGTGGACCGCGACGACGCTCCCCGGGCGGACGCCGGCTGGCTGACCTGGCTGACCGAACAGGGGGTCCCGGCCATCACCGATCTCGACACCCGCGCGCTGGTGCGCCACCTCCGCGACCGCGGCGCGATGCGCGGGGGCCTGTTCCCCGCCGGCATGTCGCTCGCCCAGGCGCGAGCGCTGATCGAGGCCGAGCCGGCCATGACCGGCCGCGACCTCGCGTGCGAGGTGACCCCCGCCGAGGCCGCGGTGCTCGATCCCATCGGCCACGACAGCGGCGTGCAGATCGCGATGATCGACACCGGGGTCAAGCTCTCGATCGTGCGCAACCTGCGTGCCCGCGGCGCCACCGTGACCCTGCATCCGTGCCACGCCGGCGCGGTGGCGCTCCTCGCCACAGAGCCCGACGCCGTCTTCCTGGCCAACGGACCCGGGGACCCCGGGGCGCTGGACCACATCGTCGACACCGTCCGGGGGCTGGTCGGCAAGCTGCCGGTGTACGGCATCTGCCTCGGACACCAGCTGCTGTGCCGCGCCGTCGGCCTTCAGACCTACAAGCTGCCCTTCGGCCATCACGGCGCCAACCATCCGGTCAAGGACCTGGCCACCGGCCGCACCGAGATCACCAGCCAGAACCACGGCTTCGCCGTCCTGGGCCCGGGCGGCGCGCGCACCATCGACGAGGACAAGCCGGTGCGCTGGGAGACGGACTTCGGCGCCGCGGAGCTGACCCACATCAACCTCTATGACCGCACCGTGGAGGGCCTGACCCTGCGCGACGTCCCGGGCGCCACCGTCCAGTACCACCCCGAGGCCGGCCCCGGGCCCCACGACTCGCTCTACCTCTTCGATCGCTTCGTCGATGCGATCGCGGCCGCCGCCTGACCGTCCGCCATGCCCCGGCGCACCGACATCCGCAAGATCCTCCTGCTGGGCTCCGGGCCGATCGTGATCGGGCAGGCCGCTGAGTTCGACTACTCGGGGACCCAGGCCTGCCGGGTGCTCGAGCAGGAGGGCTACGAGATCGTCCTGGTCAACTCCAACCCCGCGACCATCATGACCGACCCCGAGGTGGCCACCACCACCTACGTGGAGCCGCTGCTCCCCGGCCCCGTGGCCCAGGTCATCGAGCGCGAGCGCCCGGACGCGCTGCTGCCCACCCTCGGCGGCCAGACGGCGCTCAACCTGGCCAAGGTCCTGCACGAGAACGGCACGCTGGCCCGCTACGGCGTGGAGCTGATCGGCGCCGACTACGAGGCCATCGACCGCGCCGAGGATCGCGAGCGGTTCCGCGACACCATGACCGCCGCGGGCCTGCGGGTGCCGCGCTCGGTCATCGCCCACTCCACCGACGACGCCCGCCGGGCGCTGCCCGAACTGGGCCTGCCCTTCATCGTCCGCCCCGCCTTCACGCTGGGCGGGACCGGCGGCGGCGTGGTGCGCACGGAGGCTGACATCGAGCGGATCGTGGGCGGTGGCCTGGCCGCCTCGCCCATCGGGCAGGTGCTGCTCGAGGAGTCGGTCCTGGGCTGGGGCGAGTTCGAGCTGGAGGTGATGCGCGACCACACCGACAACGTCGTGATCGTGTGCTCGATCGAGAACATCGATCCGATGGGCGTCCACACCGGCGACAGCGTCTGCGTGGCGCCCCAGCAGACGCTGACCGACAAGCAGTACCAGGCACTGCGCGACCAGGCCATCGCCGTCATCCGCGCCGTCGGGGTCGAGACCGGGGGCTCCAACGTCCAGTTCGCGGTCAACCCGCGCACGGACGAGATCATGGTCATCGAGATGAACCCGCGCGTGTCGCGCTCCAGCGCGCTGGCCTCCAAGGCCACCGGGTTCCCGATCGCCAAGATCGCCGCGCGCCTGGCGGTGGGATACACACTGCAGGAGATCCCCAACGACATCACGCGCGTGACGCCGGCGAGCTTCGAGCCGGCCATCGACTACTGCGTGGTCAAGTGGCCGCGCTTTGCGTTCGAGAAGTTCCCGGGCGCCGAGGCCGGCCTGACCACGCACATGAAGTCCGTGGGCGAGGCGATGGCGCTGGGGCGGACGTTCAAGCAGGCCTTCGCCAAGGCGCTGCGCTCGCGCGAGCTTGACACGAAGCCGGTCTTCCCCGCTGACGATGCCACCCTCCTGGAGAGGGTGGGCGGTCCGAGTTCTGAGCGCTACGACCACCTGCTGGAGGCGCTGCGGCGGGGCACACCCATCGAGGAGCTGCGCCGCCGGACGAGCATCGATCCCTGGTTCCTGCGCGAGCTGAGCGAGCTCGTCTCCCAATGGGACGGCGAGGACGGCTACCCCTTTGCAGGCGAGCGGACCTACAAGGCCGTCGACACCTGCGCGGCGGAGTTCGCCGCGCGCACCCCGTACTACTACTCGAGCTGGGAGCGCCCCGGGCCGGACGGCCCCAGCCACGAGGTGGTGCGCGGCGACCGGCCGAGCGTCGTCATCCTGGGCTCGGGGCCCAACCGGATCGGCCAGGGGATCGAGTTCGACTACTGCTGCGTGCACGCCGCCCAGACCGTCCGCGAGCTGGGCCGCGACGCGGTGATGGTCAACTGCAACCCCGAGACCGTCTCCACCGACTACGACACCTCGGACCGCCTCTACTTCGAGCCGCTCACGCTCGAGGACGTGCTGGCAGTCTGCGAGCTTGAGAAGCCTGAAGGGGTGGTGGTCCAGTTCGGCGGCCAGACGCCCCTGAAGCTGGCCTCCGGCCTGGACGCGGCGGGGGTGAGGATCCTGGGCACCAGCATCGACGCCATCGACCTGGCCGAGGATCGCTCCCGGTTCGGGGCCCTGCTCGATCGCCTGGGCTACAGCGCCCCGCCCTACGCCACCGCCACCGGCCCCGAGGCGGCCCTGGCCGCCGCTCCCGGCGTCGGGTTCCCGCTGCTGGTGCGCCCCAGCTACGTGCTGGGCGGGCGCGCCATGGAGATCGTCTACGACGTGGACGGCCTGCGCGACTACCTGGAGCGCGTCCGATCAGAGCCCGGTGCCACGATCTACCTGGACCGCTTCCTCGAGGACTCGATCGAGGTCGACGTCGACGCATTGTGCGACGGCGAATCGGTGTGGATTGCCGGCATCATGCAGCACGTCGAGGAGGCGGGTATCCACTCGGGTGACTCGGCCTGCGTGCTGCCTCCCCATACGCTCGGCGGCGACATGCTCGACCGCATCCGCGAGCAGACGACCGGCATCGCCAAGGCGCTGGGCGTGGTCGGGTTGCTCAACGTCCAGTTCGCCATCCGCGGCGATGATCGCCTGTTCGTGATCGAGGCCAACCCGCGCGCTTCACGCACCGTGCCCTTCGTGTCCAAGGCGATCGGCCAGCCGCTGGCCAAGCTCGCGTGCCGGATCCTGCTCGGCGAGCGGATCGCCGATCTAGACCTGCCCGAGATGACCGGCTGCGGCCACGTGTGCGTGAAGGAGGCGGTGCTGCCGTTCAGCCGCTTCGCCGGGGCGGACTCGCTGCTCGGGCCCGAGATGCGCTCCACCGGCGAGGTGATGGGAATCGCCGCCGACTTTCCCACGGCCTTCGCCAAGGCGCAGGCCGCCGCCGGCGCCAAGCTGCCCGACCGGGGCACGGTCTTCCTCACCGTGGCCGACGGGGACAAGCCCGCCGCCATCGGCATCGCCAGCCTGCTGCACGACCTCGGCTTCCAGATCATCGCCACCCGCGGCACCGCTCAGTCGCTGCGGCGGATGGGGATCCCGGCCACCGCCATCAACAAGCTCAACGAGGGTCCCGACAACGTCGTGGACTGGATCGAGCGCGGCGCGGTGGACCTGGTCATCAACACCCCGACCGGGACCCGCGCCCGCTCGGACGGCTATGAGATCCGCTCGGCGGCGATCGCCCGCGGGATTCCCTGTGTGACCACCATGTCCGGCGGGCTGGCCGCGGCCCGCGCGATCATCGCCGGCCGGCGCGGCGAGCCCGAGGTCATCTCGCTGCAGGAGCTGCATCGCACTGGCTGGGAGCGCGCCGGCGGGCCGGTGGCCTCCTCGTGAGCGTCGCCGTGGACGGCCGGGTCCAGGCACCCTTCGGCGCCCGTGAGGCGCGGGTGGTGGCGCGCGAGCGCCACGGCGCCTACACCGTGCTGCGCTGCGCCGATCCAGCCGGGCCCCGCCCGCAGGCCGGTCAGTTCTACATGCTCAGGGCGGCGGAGCGATGGGGGGGAGGCGCCGATGAGCGGCCCTACCTCCCGCGCGCCTTCAGCGTCCTGCGCGCCCCCGCCGAGAGCGATGAGCTGCTGTTCCTCGTCGAGGACGTCGGACCCGGCACCGAGCAACTGTGCGCGCTTCACGAGGGCGCGCGGCTGGCGATCGTGGGCCCGCTCGGCGTCGGCTTCGCCGCCCCGCGCGACGGCCGGACGGCGCTGCTGGTCGGCGGCGGCGTCGGAATCGCGCCGCTGGCCCTCTGGCAGGACCAGCTGGGGGAGGACACCGTGCCCCTCCTCGGCTTCCGGGATGGGGACCACGCCGCCGGCGCCGCGCTCCTGGCCGAGCCGAAGATCGCCACCGACGACGGCAGCGCCGGGCACCGCGGCCTGGTCACCGAGTTGCTCGTCCGGGAGCTGGACGAGCGCAGCCACGTCGAGGTCTACGCCTGCGGTCCGCCGCCGATGCTGGAAGCCGTCCGCGCCCTGTGCGCCGAACGGGCGGTCCCCGCCCAGCTGGCGCTGGAGTCGGGGATGGCCTGCGGCTACGGAGCGTGCTTCGGGTGCGTGGTGCAGACGACCGGTGGCTACGTCCGGCTGTGCGTGGACGGGCCGGTGATCGACGCCGCACTGCTGCCCACGGCGCTGACGCCCGGTGCGGGCCATTGACATGCGGGGGCGGCCGGTGATGCCGGGGAGCACGCCGTGACCCCCATCGACTTCTGCGGCATCGAGCTCGCCCATCCGATCATCAACGCGTCGGGAACGTTCGACGCCGTCGCCGCGCGCCGGGCCTTCGGCGACGAGCTTCTCGCCCGGTTTCCGTTCGCTGCCTTCGTCTCCAAGACGGTGACGCTCGCGCCCCGGCAGGGCAACCCGGCGCCGCGGCTGTGGGAGCTGCCCGCCGGGCTGATGAACTCGATCGGGCTCCCCAACAAGGGTCTCGAGGGCTACCTGGCCCACGACCTGCCGGAGCTGGCCAGGCTGCCCGTCCCGCTCATCGTCAACGTGATGGGCTTCAGCCGCGAGGAGGTGACCCGCTTGGTGAGCGCCTTCGCGCAGCGCGACGAGGTGGCCGCGCTGGAGCTCAACGTGTCGTGCCCCAACGTGGAGACCGGGCTGGTGATGGGCGCCGACCCCGACGAGGTGGCTCGCCTGCTGAGCGTGGTCAGGCCCCTGACCGGCAAGCCGCTGATCGTCAAGCTCACCCCCAACGCCTCAGACGTGCCCGCTGTCGCCATGGCCGCCGAGCGGGAGGGCGCCAACGCCGTCGCGCTCATCAACACGATCCGCGGGATGGCGCTGCACCCTCGCACGGGGGCGCCATGGCTGGGCGGGACCACGGGGGGCGTCTCGGGTCCCGCGGTGCGCGCCATCGCCCTGGCCCAGGTCCGCTCGGTATCGGAGGCCGTCGCCATCCCGGTGATCGGCATGGGCGGCGTGAGCCACGGACGCCATGCCGCTGAGCTGATCGCCGCCGGCGCGTCACTCGTGGCGGTGGGCACCGAGTCGTTTCGCGACCCCGCGGCAGGCGCGCGAATCGCCGCCGAATTGGGGGCCGCGGCGCGCCCGCCCCGCCTTTCCGGGCAGGACATCCTCAGCCTCCGCGGGTGATTGGACGAGGCTGATATGGGGAGTTAAAGCCCCTGCAAACGGCGGAAAATGCCCCAACTAGGCTCGACAATGCTGAACCTCAAGCTGAGCTTGAGTCGAATTGGGTCGTTTGGGCTTGATCGGCCCGCCCCAAGATGTATAGTCGCCGCCCATGCCGCCGGTCAGTGAATCGTTCACCAAGCAGCTCGCCGCACCGGAGCGCTCACTGATGCAGCGCATGGAGGCTCTTCAGCGCGCCAACGATATCCGCAGCCGCCGCGCGCAGCTCAAGCGGGATCTGAAGGCGGGGCGCACGCCCATCCACGAGCTGCTGCTCGATCCGCCGGACTACCTGATGACCGCCAAGGTGTTCGACCTGCTCCTCGCCGTGCCCAAGTACGGCCGCGTCAAGGTCAACAAGATCCTGTCCCAGTGCCGGATCTCGCCGAGCAAGACCCTCGGCGGGCTCTCCGAGCGCCAGCGCGGCGAGCTCGTCGCGCTCCTGCGCCGCCGCTGATCCTCAGCGTCTCTGCGCCGGTGGCCAGAGTCTTCGTGATCACGGGGCCGTCCGGCGTGGGCAAGGGAACGCTCATCCGCGGTCTGCTCGAGCGCGTGCCCCAGCTGGGCCTGTCGGTGTCCGCGACCACCCGCGCCCCGCGTCCGGGCGAGACGCAGGGCGTCGACTATCACTTTCTCAGTCCCGAGGAGTTCGATCGTCGCGTCGCCGACGGCGAGTTCGTGGAGCACGCCACCTACTCCGGGCGTCGCTACGGCACCCTGCGCTCCGAGCTCGAGGGCCGGCTGCGCCGGGGCGAGCCGGTGGTGCTCGAGATCGAGGTCCAGGGGGCCCGCCAGGTTCGCGAGACGATGCCCGAGGCGCTGCAGGTGTTCATCTCCCCGCCCAGCCGCGAGGCGCTGCGAACGCGTCTGGTGGGCCGCGGAACCGATCCGCCCGAGCAGGTCGACGCGCGGCTGCGCACCGCCGAGGGCGAGCTCGAGGCCCAGTCCGAGTTCGGCCGCGTCGTCGTCAACGACCGTCTCGAGGACGCCCTGCGTGAGCTCGTGGACATCGTGGAGGGCGAGCTGGGGGCGGGAGGTTGCGCGGCCAAGCCCGCCTGACGTCCCACCGTTGCAGGATGTTGCACATCTCCCGCTAACCTTGATCGGCAACCCACAAGCGAAGGACCCACCTTGATCTCACCCCGCATCGACAAGCTGCTGGACCACGTCGACTCCGACTATGCCAGCGTGCTCGTGGCCGCCAAGCGCGCCCGTCAGATCAACTCCTACTACCACAACCTCGGTGAGGGGACGTTCGACGAGTTTCCGCCGCCCATGGTCGACACCCGCTCCAAGAACTATTTGACGATCGCCCTGGAGGAAGTGGCGCAGGGCAAGATCAAGTACCACTACCGTTGAGCGGTGGTCGTCCCCGCACCAACGAGGACGACCGGCACGGGCGGGTGTAGGGCGCACTCGGCGAGGATCAGGAGGCGGAGAGGGTGGCGCGACTGCTGTTCGGAGTGACCGGCGGAATCGCGGCCTACAAGATTCTGGAGACGGCGCGGCTGGCGATCAAGGCCGGACACACCGTGCGGGTCATCCAGACCGAGGCCGCCCAGCGGTTCGTCGGCGCGGACTCGTTCGCCGGGATCACCGGGGCGCCGGTGCTCACTGGCGAGTTCGAGGACGACCCTCTGCGCGGCGCCTACCCCGGCCAGCCTCCTGGTGACCGCGCCCCCATCAGCCACCTTGCTCTGGTGGAGAACGCGGACCTGTACCTGGTGGCTCCCGCCAGCGCCAACACGATCGCCAAGCTGGCCCATGGCCACGCCGACAACCTCGTCACCACCGCCGCCCTGGCGGCCGGCTGCCCGGTCGCGGTGGCCCCGGCCATGAACAACCGCATGTACGAGCATCCGGCGGTGCAGGCCAACCTCGCGGTGCTGGCCGATCGCGGGATCACGCTCATCGGCCCAGGCTCCGGCGACCTCGCCTCCCATGGCGAGCGCGGCATCGGGCGCCTGTCCGAGCCGGCCGAGCTCCTGACGGCCATCGAGGCGCGGCTGGCCGACGCCACCCGCCAGCTCCGGCGGCCGTGGTTCGGGGTCCGTGTGCTCGTCACTGCCGGGGGGACGCGCGAGCCGATCGACAGCGTCCGCTACATCGGCAACCGCTCCAGCGGGCGGATGGGCTTCGCCCTGGCCGAGCGCGCCGCGCGCCGGGGCGCCGACGTGACGGTGGTCGCCGCCAACGTGTCGCTCCCCGCGCCACCCGGCGTCGAGGTCGTGTCGGTGGTGACCGCTGCCGAGCTCAGGGCCGCCTGCGACGAGCGCTTCACCCAGAGCGACGTGCTGCTCATGGCCGCGGCGGTGGCGGACTTCCGGCCCCGCGACCCGGCGCCGAACAAGATCAAGAAGGACGGTGGCGCCCCCGTGCTCGAGCTCGAGCCCACCGAGGACGTGCTCGGCGGGCTGGGCGCCCGGCGCCGTCCCGGGCAGGTGCTGGTGGGATTCGCCGCCGAGCACGGGGAGGGCGCCGTGTCCTACGGGCGCGGCAAGCTGGAGCGCAAGCGCCTGGACGCGATCGTGGTCAACGACATCTCCCAGCCCGGGATCGGCTTCGACGCCGCCGACAACGAGGTCGCGATCCTCCTGGCGGACGGATCCGAGCGCCGGCTAGGTAGAGCCAGGAAGGAGCAGATCGCCGAGGGCGTCCTCGATGAGGTGGACAAGCTGTTCGTGCCAGCCAAGGAGTCAGACGATCGAGCCATCAGAACAGACCCCGCTCGCGCCGCAGGAGTCTGAGGCGTTCGCGGCCGTCGCCCGCGCGCTGACCGCCAACATCAACAAGGCGGTGCAGGTCCGCGCCGAGACCCTGCGCCACCTGCTGGTGGCGCTGCTGGCGGAAGGGCATGCGCTGGTCGAGGACTATCCGGGCGTGGGCAAGACGGCGCTGGCCCGGGCACTGGCGCGTTCGATCGACTGCCAGTTCGCCCGGATCCAGTGCACCTCGGACCTGCTGCCGGCCGACGTCGTGGGCACCAATGTCTATGACCAGCGCGAGCAGCGCTTCGAGTTCCGGCCAGGGCCGGTGTTCGCAAACGTCGTGGTCGTGGACGAGATCAACCGCGCCTCGCCCAAGACGCAGTCGGGCCTGCTGGAGTGCATGCAGGAACGGCGCGTCACCGTCGATGTCCACACCCACGAGCTGGCGCGGCCCTTCCTGGTGCTGGCGACCCAGAACCCCATCGAGTACGAGGGCACCTATCCGCTGCCGGAGGCCCAGGTGGACCGGTTCATGGTCCGCCTGTCGATGGGCTATCCGGATCGCAGCGCCGAGGCGGGCATGCTGGCCCAGCACGAGACCGGCGACCAGGTGATGACGCTGCGCCCGGTGGTGACCGCTGCCGAGGTGCTCGCCGCCCAGGACGCGGCCGCGCGCGTCCGGGCCACCGCGCCCCTGCGCGACTACATCGTGCGGCTGCTGTGGCGCACGCGCGAGGATCCCCGTGTCGACCTCGGGGCCAGCCCGCGCGCCGGCCTCATGCTGCTGCGGGCCGCCAAGGCCCACGCCATGATGAGCGGGCGCGACCATGCCCTGCCCGACGACGTTCAGGCGCTCGCGGTGCCCGTCCTGGCCCACCGGCTGGTGCTCGCCCCCGAGACTCCGCGAGCGGCGGCCCGCGACGTGATCCTCGACGCCGTCGGCTCCACGAGGGCCCTCTAGAGCGCCCGTGCATGCGATGGGCGCACCGCGGCTGTTCGCCATGCGAGCCGCTGTCGTTGCGCTCTGCGGCGTGACGCTCTGCGTGGTCGCGTTCATCTTCGACGCGGCGCCGCTGTTCGTTCCCGCGGTGGGGCTGATCGGTCTCGGCGCCGGCACCCCGGCGTGGCTGTGGCTGGCCGCCCGCGGAGCCGCCACGCAGCGCCACCTCCCCACCGAGCGGATGATCGAGGACGAGCCGGTGGACGCGACCATCGAGGTGCGCCGCGGGGCCCTCGGTCTGCCCGGCGGCCAGGTGGTCGATCCCTTCACCGGCGCACGGTTCGACCTCTCCGAGGAGCTCTCCCCGGTCAAGGGGGAGCGCACGACGAGCGTGCGGGTGAGCTCGCGCTTCGCCCGCCGTGGGTTGCATCAGCTGCCCGCGCCCGCGCTGACCGTCCGCGACCCGCTCGAGCTGGCACGGGCCGAAGCGGTCAGCACCGCCGGCAGCCGGCAGGTCCTCGTGCTGCCCCGGACCGAGCCGGTGCGCTGGCTGGCCCGCGGGCACGACCGCCGGCTCCGCCTCCCCGACGGCCACGCCGGATCAGAGGCACTGGCGGCCGTGGACCTCGATGGCCTGCGCCCCTACCGTGAGGGGGCTCCGGCCAGCCGCATCTACTGGCCGGCGGTGGCCCGCGGCGCGGGCCTGATCGAGCGCCGGCTGCAGGCCGACGGCGACACGCGGCCGCTGGTCATCCTCGACTCGCGGACGCCCGCCTCCTCCGGACCCGGCGGGCGCGACCGGCTCGACGCCGCCGTTCGCGCCGCGGCGTCGCTCGCCCTTGAGTTCGCCGCCGCCGGCGGCTGCGGCCTGCTGCTGCCCGGAGAGCAGCGGTCCACCATGATCGACCGCGAGCTCCTCAGCTGGCCGGCCGCCTATGCCCGGTTGGCGCTGGTCGAGGGCGGCAGCGGCACCCGCGCCCCGGCGCTGGGAACGCTGGCCGGGCGGGGCGCGGCGATGATCTACGTCGCCGCCTCGCCGGTGGAGCGCCTGGGGGCGATGCTCAGCGCGCCCGGCGGCGCGCCTGTCGTGCTCGTGGTGCCCGAGGCCGAGCTCGTCGGCGGCCATCCGCGCGGCGTGCGCGGCTCCGCCCGGCCCGCGCTGGCGGTGAGCGGCTGCCAGGGCTTCCTGCTCGGCGCCGGACGGCGCAACCAGCGCACGCGGCCCGAGGATCGCGTGGCATGAGTGCCGGCGCCCCCACCATCGATCCCGTCCAGCGAGTCGTCCCGCGCCCCGCCGCGGCCGCGCCCGCGCGCGCCACCCGGACCGAGCGGCCATGGATCCGTCTGACGACGTTCGCCGCGCTGGCCGGCTACGGGCTCGTGCGCTGGGCCACGTTGATGCGTCCGCAACCGGGCTGGAGGCTGCTGGGCCTCCTGGCGCTGGCGGTCGCGCTGGCGGGCGCCGTCCCTCTGCTGATGCGCGTCAGCCACGCGGCGGCTGTGGCAGCGACTGCAGTCGTCGTGCTCCTGGCCTTCCCGGTCTCGGGGCTGCGCTGGCACTGGCTCACCCACATGCACATCGCGGCCACGGCGGACCGGATCGGCCATGGACTGAGCCTGCTGCCCAACGCGCTCGTCCCCTATCTGGGCGCGAGCCGCGACGTGCGCATGGTGATCATCCTCGGCGCCGCCGTGCTGGTGCTCGATGCCGCCGCGGTGCTCGCCTTCGCCCCCGGCCAGCTGGGGGAGGGGCGGCGCGCCGCTGCCGCCCTGCCGCTCATCGCGCTGGCGGTGGTCCCCTCGACGCTGATCCGGCCCGAGCTGCCCTACATGCAGGGCCTGCTCCTGTTCGGCCTGCTCGCGGCCTTCATGTGGGGCGAGCGGGTCCGCGCCGGCGCGGGCGCCTCGGCGGTGGGCATCGTCGCCCTGGCCGGGGTCGTCGGCGCCATCGCCGCGCCGCGGATCGATGGCCGATCGCCGTGGGTCGACTACCGCGCCTGGGCGGGCACCACGGTCCCGGTGCACGTCGACACGTTCAACTGGAACCAGACATACGGGCCGCTGCGCTGGCCGCAGAACGGTCACGAGGTGCTCACCGTGCAGGCGCAGAGGTCCGGCGAGTACTGGAAGGCCGAGGATCTCGACACCTTCAACGGCTACGGCTGGGTGGCGGGTGTCGGCCAGCCACAGCCGCCGCTGCCGGCGCCCGGTCCAGACGCCCTGGCGCGCTGGACGCAGAGGTTGCACGTCTCCATCGTCGGCATGAAGACGTCGGACGTCATCGCCGCCGGCGAATCCGACCAGCAACCCCAGCTCTCGAGCGGAGTCGCCGAGGGAGATGACCAGGGCACCTGGCAGTCCGGCACGCCGCTGGGGCCGGGCACGAACTACGACGTCACGAGCTATTCGCCGCACCCCTCCGCCCACCAACTGGCCACGGCCGGGCGCGTTTACCCCGCGTCCGCCCTCGAGAATTACCTGACGGTGGGACTTCCCGTCGTCGCCAGCCCCGGGGTTGCGCACGTCGAGCCGGTGAGCTTCCCGCTGTTTCACTCACACAACCATCCAACGGTCTTCGGTGGGGCGGTCGGGGCGGAGACCGACGCCGTTGCCACCGAGATCGGCTTCTCCCCGTACGCGCGCGCGTACGCGGCGGCCCATCGGCTTGCCGCTCGCGCCCGCACGCCGTACGCCTTCGTGATGAGCGTGCGCAGCTACCTCAGCCAACGGCACGGCTTCTCCTACACCCAGAACCCGCCGCGGCGCCAGTTCCCGCTGGAGAGCTTCCTCTTCACCGATAAGGCGGGCTACTGCCAGCAGTTCTCGGGCGCCATGGCGCTGCTGCTGCGGATGGGCGGGATCCCCGCGCGGGTCGCCTCGGGGTTCACGACCGGCACCTACGACAAGAACAGCCGGCGCTGGATCGTCACCGACGTCGACGCCCACGCCTGGGTGGAGGCGTGGTTCCCTCGGTACGGCTGGGTGCGCTTCGATCCCACTCCGACCACGGCGCCGGCACGCGGCAGCCTTGCCCTGCCGAGCATCCTCAAGACGCTGGGCGGCGCCACCGCGGCGGCCAAGGCCGCCCCCCGCAAGGAGATCGGCGGCGTCACCACTGCGGCCACCGCCCGCCACCGCCGGTCGGCCGGCGGAGCGAGCTGGTGGTGGGTGGTCGCGGTCACCGTCGCCCTGGTGCTCGGGCTCGCCTGGATCCTCCAGCGCCTGGCGCGCATGCAGTTCACGCGCACCGACCTGCTCTCCGAGCTCGAGCGAGCCCTGTCGCGGACGGGCCGCCCGCTGCCGCAGGGGGTCACCCTGGTGGGGCTGGAGCGGCGGTTGCACAGCTCGCCCGAGGCCGAGGCCTACGTTCGCACGCTGCGTCTGGCGCGCTACGGCGGCGCCGCCGCCGCACCGAGCTCCACGCAGCGCCGGGCTCTGCGCCGCGAGCTGGGGCGCGGGCTGGGCTTCCTCGGTCGGGTGCGCGCGCTGTGGGCGCTGCCGCCGCGCCCGCCGCGGGCCCACGGCCGCGCCCGCCGCCGCGCCCGCCGCGAGACCTCTGGAGCCTGAGGCCCCAGTTCCTAGACTCATAGGGGTGGAAGACCTCTATGACCTGTTCCAGCGGGGCACAGAGCTGCTGGAGGCCGGGCATCACCACCAGGCGGCGGTGCCGCTGGCGCGCGCCCGGGATCTGGCGCCGGACAAGACCTCGGTGCGCGAGGCGCTCGGCCGTGCCCTGTTTCACATCCAGCACTACGAGCAGGCAGCCGAGGAGTTCCTGGCGGTGATCGAGCGTGCGCCCACCAACGACTATGCGCAGTTCTGCCTGGGTCGGTGCCTGCAGCTGCTGGGCCGCCACGACGAGGCGCGCAAGCCGCTCGCGCTCGCCGCCTGCC
Organism: Solirubrobacteraceae bacterium; assembly: GCA_036497165.1. Classification (GTDB taxonomy): domain Bacteria; phylum Actinomycetota; class Thermoleophilia; order Solirubrobacterales; family Solirubrobacteraceae; genus Palsa-465. The sequence goes on along the minus strand of DASXJW010000143.1, from coordinate 11,244 downwards.
TGCAGCCGGGACGCCGCGACTACCGGGTCTACCGCGACCGCGCCCGGGCCGCCGCCGACCGGCAGTCCGCCGGTTGATCGGCGGCGCCAGACGTTCACCAATGCACGGCAGCGGTGCTAACCTGAGCGTCACAGCTTTCCGGCCGGGCGTTCCCCGGTGCCGTTCTTGAAAGTGGGCGCTCGCCCGCTTTTTTTATGAGATTTATGGAGGAGACAGTGAGTGCCATACAGACCGAGATCGAAGCCAGACTCGCCGGCGTCGAGCCTGAGGTCGAGGTGCTGTTGGCCGAGGTCGCAGGCTCCACACTCCGTCTGTTCATCGACCATCCGGGTGGCGTGACCCTGGATCTCTGCGAACGGGTCTCGAGCCATCTCAACGAGTACCGGCAGCGCTACGCGCTGGAGGTCTCGTCCCCCGGCCAGGACCGCCCGCTCACCAAGCCTCAGCACTACACCCGCTTCCTCGGCCGCCAGGCCCGCGTGCGGCTGCGTGAGGCCAGCGATGGCCACAGGCAGCCGGCACCGCCGTCCACGACGGTGGTGGGCGAGCTGGTCGGCGCCTCAGATAGCGACGTCACGATCGCCGCCGGCGACGGGATCCTCACGATTCCGTACGAGCAGATCGTCCGCTCCAACCTCGTACCCGGAGACTGATCCATGTCCAAGGAAATCGTTGAGGCCGTACGGGGCCTCGCAGCGGAAAAGAACATCTCCCATGAGAAGCTGATGGAGGCGCTCGAGGACGCGCTGCTGTCGGCCTACAAGAAGACGCCCGGCTCGGCGCCGTACGCCAAGGTGGAGATGGACCGCGACAGCGGCGACTTCATCGTGTGGGAGCTGAAGATCCCGCCGGAGCTCGAGGAGCAGCTCCTGATCGAGGCGAGCACCGACCAACAGCCCACGGTGGATCCCGAGACGGGGGAGATGCGCGAGGCGCCCGAGCCCGAGATCGATCTGGAGAAGCTCAAGGAGTATGAGGACCAGATCGAGGTCGAGGACGTCACGCCGCACGACTTCGGGCGCATCGCCGCCCAGACGGCCAAGCAGGTCATCCTGCAGCGCATCCGCGAGGCCGAGCGCGACATGATGTTCGAGGAGTACCGCGATCGCGTCGGCGAGCTGATCACCGGGATCGTGCAGCAGTCGGACTCTCGCTACACGCTCGTGCAGCTGCGCGAGCGAGTGGAGGCCCTGCTGCCCAAGTCCGAGCAGGTCGACGGCGAGCGCTACGACCACTCCCAGCGGATCAAGGCGGTCATCAAGGACGTCTCGAACTCGACCAAGGGCCCGAGCATCATCGTCTCGCGGCGAGACCCCGAGCTCATCAAGTCGCTCTTCGAGCTGGAGGTGCCCGAGATCGCCGACGGCCTGGTGGAGATCACCGGCGTCGCTCGCGAGCCCGGCTACCGCTCCAAGATCGCCGTGGTGTCCCATGTCGACGGCGTCGACCCTGTCGGCGCCTGCGTCGGCCCCCGCGGCTCCCGGGTGCGCATGGTCGTCTCCGAGCTGCGCGGCGAGAAGATCGACATCATTCCCTATAACGACGAGCCCGCCCGGTTCGTGGCCAAGGCGCTGTCGCCGGCGCGCGTACGCGAGGTGCTGGTGGACGACGCCGGCAAGCAGGCGACCGTCATCGTCCCCGACGACCAGCTGTCGCTGGCCATCGGGCGCGAGGGCCAGAACGCCCGGCTGGCGGCGCGGCTCACCGGCTGGCGGATCGACATCCGCTCCGAGACCGAGTTCGCCGCGGAGGAGGCCGAGCACGGCTATGAGGAGGAGGAGCTGCAGGGCCGCTGCGCCGCCATCCTCACCAATGGCCGGCGCTGTCCCAACGCGGCGTTGCCGGGCTCTCGCTACTGCGGCATCGAGGCACACCAGGCGCTGGCCGGCACCGGCACAGACCAGGTCGGAGCCGATGCACCGTCAAACGGTGCGGCAGAGGCGGCGGCCCCGGACGGCGCGGGCCAGTAAGAGACGTACACTCAGTCAGCGATGAGCAACAAGCGCGTTCACCAAATCGCCAAGGAGCGAGGCCTTCCTGCCAAGGACGTCCTGGCACGCCTGAAGGCGGCCGGCGTCGACGTCAAGGCCTCGTCCTCGTCGGTCGACGAGGAGGTCGCCTCGCGCGTGCTCGCCAACGGCGGCGAGGCGCGCCCGGCATCGTCGGGCAGACCCGCCGAGGCGCCCGCGCAGGACCAGGACCGGACGGCCGAGAAGCCCCAGGGCCGGCCTGCCGAGGCTACCGGCGCCGGGTCGCCCTCTCGTGAGCGCGCCAAGTCGGCGGCCGGTGAGCGCGCCAACGCCCCCGCGGGCCAACGCGCTCGGGCCGAGGCGGGCCCGGGCAACGCTCCCGCGGCCGAGGCGAGCCCGGCCAACGCCCCCGCGGCCGAGAATGCGGCGCCCACGCCCGCCGACGAGACCCCGACGTCCGGTGGCGACGGCGGCCGCGGCAACGCCGCGGGCGGCGATACGCACAAGCGCCCCACCCGTGATTCTCTTCAGGGCGAGCGTGCCCCCGGCAACGCCGGTGGCCGCCGCCGCGTGGTGATCGACTCCCAGGCATCCCGCCGCGGAGGCCCAGGAACGGGCGGTCCGCCGCAGTCCAACCAGCCGCCGCGCCGCCAGCGGCGCGGCCGCCGCCGCCGCGGGGTCTATGACGAGGAGGCCGCGGCGCGGCCCTCACGCACCGCGCTGGCTGACCCGAGCGCGGTCCAGATCAACTCCGGCTCGACGGTCAAGGACGTCGCCGAGTACCTGGACGTCTCCACCTCGGAGATCATCAAGAAGCTGATGGGCCTCGGGGAGATGCGGACGCTTACCCAGACGCTGAACGACGAGACCATCGAGCTCCTGGCCGTCGAGCTGGGCAAGGAGGTCGAGATCGTCCATTCCGAGGACGAGGAGATCGCCGAGCCGGTGTTCAACGACGCCGAGGAGGACCTGGTCGAGCGCGCGCCGGTGGTGACGATCATGGGCCACGTCGACCACGGCAAGACCTCGCTGCTGGACGCCATCCGCGAGACGCAGGTGGCGGCCGGCGAGGCCGGCGGCATCACCCAGCACATCGGGGCCTACCAGGTGCGCCACGACGGACACGCAATCACCTTCCTGGACACGCCCGGCCACGAGGCGTTCACCGCCATGCGCGCGCGCGGCGCCAAGGTGACCGACATGGCGGTGATCGTCGTCGCCGCCGATGACGGGGTCAAGCCGCAGACCCAGGAGGCGGTCGACCACGCCAAGGAGGCCGATGTGCCCATCCTGGTCGCGGTCAACAAAATCGACAAGGAGGGCGCGCAGCCCGATCGCGTGCGCACCGAGATGACCGCGCTGGGTCTCCAGCCCGTGGAGTGGGGCGGCGACGTCGAGTTCGTCAACGTCTCGGCCAAGACGCGGGAGGGCCTGGACGACCTGCTGGAGACGATCATCGTCATGGCCGAGGTCGAGGAGCTCAAGGCCAATCCCGACGCCGCTGCCTCCGGCACCGTGATCGAGTCCAAGCTCGATCCCGGGCGCGGTCCGGTGGTCACGATCCTGGTCAGCCGCGGCACGCTCGAGGTCGGGGATGCCCTCGTCGCCGGCGCCCAGTGGGGCCGCGTGCGCGCCATGCATGACTTCCGCGGCAACCGGATCGGTCAGGCCCTGCCCGGCGAGCCGGTCGAGGTACTCGGCTTCGACGGAGTCCCCGAGGCCGGCGAGCACGTGCGCGCCGTCGAGCACGAGCGGCGCGCCCGCCAGCTGGCGATGGAGCGCGCGACCCGGCTGAAGGCCGAGTCGCTGGCCCGCCAGAGCGGCAAGCGCGTCTCGCTTGAGAACATCTTCGGCTCTGACCTCAAGGAGCTCAACCTGGTGCTCAAGGCCGACGTGGCGGGCTCGCTGGAGGCCATCGAGGACGAGATCGCCAAGCTGCCCCAGGACGAGGTCAGCGTGGTCGTCATCCGCCGCGCCGTCGGTGCAGTCACCGAGTCCGACGTGATGCTGGCGGCGGCGTCCAACGCCGTCATCCTCGCCTTCAACGTGCGGCCGGTCGGGGACGCCCGCGCCGTGGCCGAGCGCGAGGGCGTCGAGATCCGCGGCTACTCCGTCATCTATCGCGCCATCGAGGAGCTGCGCAGCGCAATGCAGGGCATGCTGGCTCCCGAAGAGGTCGAGGAGGCGCTGGGCAGCGCCGAGGTGCGCCAGATCTTCCGGGCCTCCCGCGTCGGCACGATCGCCGGCTCGCACGTCACCGAGGGCCGGATCACCCGCGGCTCCAAGGTGCGACTGGTGCGCGACGGAACGGTCATCTGGGACGGCGAGATCGCCAGCCTCCGGCGCTTCAACGAGGATGCCCGCGAGGTCGCGGCCGGCTATGACTGCGGCATCGTGCTGCGCGACTATGCCGACGTCAAGGAAGGCGACGTGCTCGAGACCTACACCACCCGGCAGGTCGAGCGCGAGCTCACCTAGCGCCGGCCCTCGCCCCCGTGCCTGGGCCGCCCAGCGGAGGATTCGTCGCCGTGCTGGTCATCGACCTGCATTTCCCCGATGCCGGGAGCCTGAAGAGCAAGCGCAAGGAGCTGTCCTCGATCAAGGCGCAGCTCCGCGGTCGTCTCGGAGTGGCCGTCTCGGAGACCGGGTATCAGGACCTGTGGCAGCGCGCGACGCTGACCGCGGCCCTCACCGGCGGCTCGCTGCGCCGGTTGGCCGCCGCCGCCGACGAGGTGGAGCGCTGGGTGCTGGCGCGCTGCCCGGAAGGGGCGAGCGTGGAGCGCCTGGTGGCATCCGTCGAGGATTTGCGAGGATGAGGCATGAGGTCGCAGCGCGAACGAATGTGCGGAGGTTAGGATGCGCGGTGGCCGCATGCGGCGCGTCGACGAGGCGATGAGAGCCGTCCTCTCCGATGCGATCGCGAAAGAGCTCAAGGACCCCCGAGTGGGTTTTGTGACCGTGACCGGTGTCAAGACCAGCCCCGACCTACGCCACGCTCGCGTGTATGTGAGCGTGCTCGGCGACGTGCACCAGCGCAGCGAGAGCATCGACGGGCTGCGCTCCGCGCACGGGTTCCTCCAGCGCCGGCTGGCCACCGAGCTGACGCTCAAGCACACGCCGTCGCTGACCTTCGAGTACGACGATTCCGTCGATCGCGGCATGCGCATCTCGAGTCTGCTGGCCGACCACGCCCACGAGGATTCCGACCGGTGACCGCCAACGGCGATCGTTCCGCACGAGACAGGGTGCTGTCTGAGCTGCGCGAGGCCGGCAAGCTGGTCGTCGTCGCCCACGAGAACCCCGACGGGGACGCGATCGGATCGCTGGTGGCGATGCGCGGGATCCTGGACGAGATCGGCAAGGACTGCGTCATGTTCATCGCCGAGCGCGACCTGCCGCTGCCTCAGGAGTACCGCTTCCTGTCGCTCGACGGGCTCGTCTCCGAGCCGCCCGCCGACATCGCCGAGCGCACGATCGTGTTCCTGGACTGCGGCAACATCGAGCGCAATCCGGCCGAGGCCTTCCGGCAAGCCCGTCCCAACCCGCCCCACATCCTCAACATCGACCATCACCACGACAACACCCATTTCGGGACGGTGAACCTCGTGGTGCCCGAGGCCTCCTGCACCGCGGAGATCGTGTGGGACCTGATGCGCCGGCTGGGGGTGGCGCCGACCAGGACGATCGCCGAGGCGCTGTACGTGGGCCTGATCACCGACACCGGGCGCTTCATGTACGAGAACACCGGCGTGCAGGCGCACCGCATGGCCGGCGACCTCATCCAGGCCGGGGTCGACGTCCACGAGATCTACCGCCGGATCTACGAGGGCGTGCCCTACGGCAAGCTGGCCCTGCTGGCCCGCGGGCTGGCCAACGTCCAGCGCTACGACGACGGCCGTCTCACCATCACCGATCTCTCGGCCGGCGACTTCTCTGACTCCCATGCCGAGGAGAGCTACTCCGAGGGCGTCATCGACCATCTGCGGGCGGTGCAGGGCACCCGCCTCGCCGCGCTGGTGCGCGACCGGCTCGGCGGGCCCAACGGCGGCCGCAAGGTGTCGCTGCGCGCCGGCGATGACGACATCGACGTCTCGGCCATCGCCCGCGCGCAGGGCGGCGGCGGCCACCGCCAGGCGGCCGGCTTCAGCACCGAGCTCTCCTACGAAGACCTCGTCTCGTTCCTGCGCGAGCAGCTCGCCGCGCAGAGCTGATTGACCGTCTCAGACCACCTCCTCGTCTACGACAAGCCCGCGGGGATGACCTCGCATGATGTGGTGGCCGCGGTGCGCCGGACGCTGCCGCGCAAGACCAAGGTGGGCCATGCCGGCACCCTGGACCCGTTCGCCACCGGGCTGCTGCTGATCCTGGTCAGACGCGCCACGCGGGCCCAGCGATTCTTCATGACGCTGCCCAAGCGCTACGAGGTGGTGGCGCGTTTCGGCGCGGTCTCGACCACCGGCGACCCCGAGGGGGAGATCACCGAGACGGGCGTCGTGCCCCAGGGTGACCTCGTGCTGCCCACGGGGCGCGTGCGCCAACGACCGCCCGCGTATTCGGCGGTGAAGGTGGGCGGGCGGCGGGCCTATGAGCTGGCGCGCGCCGGGACCCTGCCGGAGCTGGCCGAGCGAGAGGTCGAGGTCTACCGCTTCGAGCAGCTCTGGCACGACGGCGATCGCCGGGCGTTCACCATCGAGTGCTCCTCGGGAACCTACGTGCGCAGCCTCATCGCCGACCTGGGGGACGCGTACTGCCTCGCGCTGCGGCGGATCCGGATCGGCGCCTTCGATGTCAGCGACGCGGATCCCGAGCGGCCGGTGCCGCTGTCAGACGCGCTTGCGTTCCTGCCCGCGGTGCGGCTGGATGGCGAGCAGGCTCGCCGCGCCGCACACGGGAGTCCGGTGGAGATCACGCGCGGCGCAGTGGACCCGGACGCCGCCGCGGTGCGGCTGGTCGACGCGGACGGGCTGATCGCCCTGGCGCGCCCCGACGCGGACGGGACGCGGCTGCGCGTCGAGGTGGGCCTGCGCTCAGCGGGTTGACCGTCGGGGCGCTCGACATCATCGCCATCCCCGAGGCCCGTGGACGGCACCGGGACCGGATCGGGGCGCTCGGCTCAATAGGCTTGCAGCCGATGCAGGTGACGATGCTCCCCGACGTGGAGGCTCGCCCGCGCCGTGTGGCGGTGGGCGAATTCGACGGCGTCCATCTCGGCCACCGGGAGGTGATCGCCGGCAGCGACACCGTCCTCACCTTCGAGCCTCACCCGCTGGCGGTGGTGCGGCCGGAGGCGGCCCCCCGGCTGCTGACCAGCCTGGACGCCAAGGCCGAGCTGATCGCCCAGCTGGGCGTCCAGGAGCTGGTGCTCATCCCGTTCGACGAACGCTTCGCCGCCCAGACGCCCCAGGAGTTCATCGACCACGTGCTCGTGGAGCGCCTCTGCGCCACCCACGTCTCGGTGGGCGAGAACTTCCGCTTCGGTCACGGCGCCGCCGGCGACACCGACATGCTCGCCTCAGACCCCCGGTTCGGCACCCGGGTCGTCCGGCTCGTGGAGGTCGACGGCGAGATCGTCTCCTCCAGCCATATCCGGGCGCTGGTATCCGCGGGCGACGTGGAGCACGCGGCGCGGTTCCTGGGCGCGCCCTTTCAGCTGCGGGGCACGGTGGTGACCGGCGACCGCCGTGGGCGCGAGCTCGGCTTCCCCACGGCCAACATCGTCCCCGACGAGCAGTTCGTCTGCCCGGGCCACGGGATCTATGCGGCGCGCGCCGACGAGCGCTGCGCGGCGGTCTCCGTGGGCGTGCGACCGACGTTCGGGACCGGCCGCGCCGTCCTCATCGAGGCCTACCTGCTGGACTTCGACGGCGACCTCTACGGCGAGACGCTGCGCCTGGACTTTCACGCCCGGCTGCGCGGCGAGCGGCGGTTCGACACCGCCGAGGCGCTCGTGGAGCAGATGCGCCTCGATGTCGACGAGGTGCGCCGCCTGTGTGGGTGACGCAGCCGCCGCCGGCCCCCGCCCGCGCCCGCCGGGCCGAGTGGCGACCGGGCCGCACTCTGCTAGCCTCACCGGCCGCATGCCTCTCACCCAGGAACGAAAGCAGGAGCTGATCGAGAAGTTCGGCGACAGCCCCGCCGACACCGGCAAGACCGAGGTGCAGGTGGCGCTGCTGACCGAGCGGATCAACCAGCTCACGGTGCATCTGCGCACGCACGCCAAGGACCATCACTCGCGTCGCGGGCTGCTCATGCTCAACGGCCAGCGCCGCCGGTTCCTGAACTATCTGCGCAAGACGGATCTCGAGCGTTACCGCGCGGTCATCCGCGAGCTCGGCCTGCGGCGTTGATCGCCGGCGGCACCCCCGTCCCCGACTTCACCCTCAAGCGCGCCGACGGCAGCGACTTCACGCGCGCCGACCTCGAGGGCCAGACGACGGTGCTGGTCTTCTATCCGTTCGCCTTCAGCCCCGTGTGCACCGATCAGCTCAACCTCTATGAGGAGGTGCTGGACGACTTCCGGGCCAAGGGCGCGACCCTGTACGGCGTCTCCTGCGACGCCACCTACTCCCAGACCGCCTTCGCCGAGAAGCTGGGCGTGACCATCGAGCAGCTCTCGGACTTCGAGCCCAAGGGCGCGGCATGCCGCGCCTTCGACGCCTACCACGAAGGCGGCTTTCCCCAGCGGGCCCTGGCCGTCATCGGCCCCGACGGCGTGGTGAAGTGGTCTTATCAGGCGCCCTCGCCAAGCGACCTGCCGGGCGCCAACCTCATCTTCGACGCGCTGGAGAGCTGACCCGCCAGGGTGCGATGAGCGAGCTCGGATCCGCTCCCGTCCCCGAGCCCTCCGAGCAGGACCACCGCCGCGGTAGCGGCCCCCTGACCGTCGTCTACGCCGACTTCGAGTGCCCGTACTGCGCGGCCCTGGAGCGGAGGCTGCGCGACCTCGCGGTGGAGGTGGTCTTTCGCCACTTCCCGGTCCGCTCCAGCCATCCCCGAGCGTGGCCGGCGGCGTGCGCCGCCGAGGCGGCCGGACTGCAGGGCCGCTTCTGGGAGATGCACGATCTCCTCTTCGACGATCAGGCGCGACTGGAGGATCCGCACCTCTGGGATCGGGCGCGCCGCCTGGAGCTCGACCTCGAACGCTTCGACGCCGACCGCCGCGGGGACGCCGTCCGCGACCGCGTCAAGGCCGCCTTCCGCGCCGGGGTGCGCGCGGGGGTGGTGACGACGCCGACGGTGTTCGAATGGGCCGGCGGACGTGCGGAGCCAGTGGCGCGGGGGGAGATCGAGGCGCGCTTCGGTGCTGTGGGTCTGTAGATCCCGGCGTCTCGGCACGACGCGAACGTACGTCAACGGCGGGCATTGAAAAGGAGGGAAGTACCTGCGGGGTGGGTCAGATCTTGACTCCTCAGATCACTCACAGGCGCTGTTGAGGCGGTGCGACGCGAGAGTTCAACATGGCCCGCATTCTGCGTCACTCCCCTCGAAAGCCGACAGTGTGCGACGTGAGAGATCAACGTCTCGCCACGAAGCGCCGCGCCATCCTCGCCTTCTTCATTGCCCGTCGTTGACGTGCGTTCGCGTCGTGCCCAGACGCCCGCGGTCAACGAAAGAGCGTCAGCCCGCCGCGACCCGAGGCGGCTTGGCGGCGGTGGTGGTGGCCGCCGCCGTGCGCTCCAGGTCCTCGACCGTGGGCGGGCTGCCGCGCAGCGGGCGCTCGCCGCCGGGCGTGCTGATGGCCGACCGGATGAGATCGAGCTGGCGCAGGGCCACGTCGCGGTTGACGTGCTGGAAGGAGCTGACCGCCTCGCAGACGCCCTTGACCATCATGAGCACGTCGACGGCGCTGATGTCGGTGCGCACGGCACCGGCGTCCTGGGCCCGGCGTACGAGCGCGTCGAGTACGCCGAGCAGCTCGGAGTGGGTCTCCCGGATCTCCTCGTTGGCCAGCCAGGTGTCGCCGATGGCGTCGAACAGGGCCCGGTCGGTCTGGGACCGTCCGACTGACTGCTCGATGAGGGCAAACAGGGCCTCACCGGCGTCGGGCTCCTCCAGCGCCGCCCGGCCGCGGGTGATGGACTCGCTCATCCGCTCCACCACGATCGCGGCGATCAGGTGCTCTTTGGAGGGGAAGTTGCGAAACAGCGTTCCCCGGCCGACGCCGGCCTGGTGGGCGATCTCGCCGACGCCGACCTCCAGGCCGCGCTCGCAGAACATCTCGGTGGCGGCGTCCAGGAGCCGGCGCCGGTTACGCTCGGCGTCCGCCCGCATGGTGCGGCGCTCCTCCATCGCGTGTGGATTCTGCTCCATTTGCATGACGAACGCTAGTAGGTGCGGGCGGACACCGGCCGGGGGGCGCTAGGCCGGGATCGGCTGGACCCCGGCCTCCACCGCCGCCTCCACGTCGCGCAGGTGGCTACGCCTGAGGGCCACCACCAGGAGCACGGCGCCGCTCGCCAGCATGATCGCCGCCGCCAGGAAGGCCACGTGGTAGCCCGAGACCCGCGCGGTCTGGACCGCCGCGATGCCGCTGCCGTGGAGCACGCGGGCGGCCTGGCTGGCCGCCAGGGTCGAGAGGATGGCCAGTCCCAGCGAGCCGCCGACCTGCTGGGCCGTGTTGAACAGGCCGCTGGCCAGCCCGTTGTCCTCCTCGCGCACGCCGCTGGTACCCAGCAGCGTGATCGGCACGAAGGCGAGTCCCAGCCCGAGACCGAGGGGCAGCAGCCCGGGCAGCACGTCGCCGGCGTAGCTGCCGTGGACGGGCAGCTGCGTGAGGACCAGCAGCCCCACGCTGGCCAGCGCGATCCCGAACGCGCCGACGTTACGCACGCCAAAGCGCCGGATCAGTTGCTGGGCGAGGCCAGCGCCGATCATGATCACCGCGGTGACCGGCAGGAAGGCCAGTCCCGCCTTGAGCGGGCTGTAGCCGAGGATCTGCTGGATGTACAGGGAGGCGAAGAAGAACATCCCGAACATCCCAGACGCCAGGAGGAGCAGGACGGTGTCGGCCACGGCGAGCGAGCGGACCCGGAAGATGCTGAGCCGCATCAATGGTGCCTTGGAGCGGTGCTCGATGGCCACGAAGGCCGCCAGCAGCGCCACCGCGACGGCCCCGAGACCCAGTGTGCGCGCCGAGCCCCAACCGAAGGACTGCGCCTTGACGATCGCGTAGACGAGGATCACCAGCCCGGAGGTCACCGTGAACGCGCCGGCCAGATCGAGGGAGCGGCGTGCCAAGTCCACGCGCGATTCGGCGACGAAGCGCAGCGCCAGG
>DASXJW010000142.1:0-41641 GCA_036497165.1 Solirubrobacteraceae bacterium | reverse complement strand
CACTCCCGCGGCGTAGCTTCGAAAACAGGACCGTCGCGCGGTAACGGACGCGTGCGGTGACGAGGGAAACCAGCGAAGGAGAGAAGCGTGAGTAGACAGAGCATCACGAAGGCTCACAACAAGATTCAGGAGCTCTCCTGGGAGCCGACGTACGTCACGCCTGTCGAGAAGTACGCCACGGACTACACCTTCGAGAAGGCGCCCAAGAAGGACCCGCTCAAGCAGGTCCTGCGGTCCTACTTCCCGATGGAGGAGGAAAAGGACAACCGCGTCTTCGGGGCGATGGACGGGGCCATCCGCGGCAACATGTTCCGTCAGGTGCAGGAGCGCTGGATGGAGTGGCAGAAGCTGTTCCTCTCCATCATCCCCTTCCCCGAGATCTCAGCCGCCCGGGCCATGCCGTTGACGATTGGCACGGTGCCCAACCCCGAGGTCCACAACGGACTGGCCATCCAGATGATCGACGAGGTCCGCCACTCGACGATCCAGATGAACCTCAAGCGGCTGTACATGAACCACTACATCGACCCCGCCGGGTTCGACATCACCGAGAAGGCGTTCCAGAACTGCTACGCCGGCACCATCGGCCGCCAGTTCGGCGAGGGGTTCATCACCGGCGACGCCATCACGGCCGCCAACATCTACCTGACGATCGTCGCCGAGACGGCGTTCACCAACGTGCTGTTCGTGGCCATGCCGGGCGAGGCGGCCGCCAACGGCGACTACCTGCTGCCGACGGTCTTTCACTCGGTCCAGTCCGACGAGAGCCGCCACATCTCCAACGGCTACTCGATCATCCTCATGGCGCTGGCCGACGAGCGCAACCGCGAGCTGCTCGAGCGCGACCTGCGCTACGCCTGGTGGAACAACCACGCGGTCGTCGACGCCGCCATCGGGACGTTCATCGAGTACGGCACCAAGGATCGCCGCAAGGACCGCGAGAGCTACGCCGAGGCGTGGCGGCGGTGGATCTATGACGACTACTACCGCAGCTACCTGGTGCCGCTGGAGAAGTACGGCCTGACGATCCCGCATGATCTCGTCGAGGAGTCCTGGAATCGGATCTGGAACAAGGGCTATGTCCACGAGGTCGCCCAGTTCTTCGCCACCGGCTGGCCGGTCAACTACTGGCGCATCGACGGCATGGACGACCGCGACTTCGAGTGGTTTGAGCACAAGTACCCCGGCTGGTACGACAAGTACGGCAAGTGGTGGGAGCGCTACACCGATCTGAGCAAGCGCAACGGCCACGCTCCAATCACCTTCGACGCCGAAACGGACTACGTGTACCCGCATCGCTGCTGGAGCTGCATGGTCCCGTGCCTGATCCGCGAGGACATGGTCGTCGATGAGGTCGACGGGCAGGTCCGCACCTACTGCTCGGAGACGTGTCACTGGACCGACAAGGTCGCGTTCCGGCCCGAGTACAACGGCCGCGCGACACCGTCGATGGGCCGGCTCACCGGCCACCGCGAGTGGGAGACGATGTACCACGGCAAGGACCTCGCCGAGATCATCAAGGATCTCGGCTACGTCCGCGACGACGGTGAGACGCTCGTGCCCCAGCCACACCTGGACCTGGACCCGAAGAAGATGTGGACGCTGGAGAACGCCAAGGGCTACACCCTCCAGAGCCCCAACATTCTCCTCAATGAGATGTCGCCCGAGGAGCGTGAGGCCCACGTGGCCGAGTACAAGCGAGGCGGCCCTGCCGGTCGCCGGCCCGCCGAGGCGGGTGCCTAACCCGGATCCTGCCGAACGTGAGGCGATTGGCCTGTGAACACGGGCCGGTCGCCTCTTCGGCACCAGAGAACACGACTCCATGGGCGAGACATTTCAAGTCCGACTAGAACCGGTCGGCATCGAGTTCGAGGTCGACGAGGACGAGACGGTCCTGCACGGCGCGTTCCGCCAGGGGCTCATGCTCATGCACGGCTGCAAGGAGGGTCAGTGCGCGGCGTGCAAGTCCTTCCTCCTCGACGGCGAGGTCGACCTCGAGAAGTACTCCAACTTCGCGCTCAACGACTTCGAGAAGGAGGAGGGGTGGACGCTGCTGTGCCGCGCCCATGCCATGTCCGACCTCGAGGTGGAGCTCATCAACTACGACGAGGAGGTCCTGCGCTCCGGCGTCGCTATCCAAACGCACACGATGCGTGTGGAGGCGATCGACGAGCTGACGCATGACATCCGCCATCTCGTCCTCTCCGGCCCCGAGCTCAAGTTCAAGCCCGGCCAGTACGTCGACATCAAGATCCCGGGATCCGAGGAGGTGCGCTCGTTCTCCATGGCCAACCTGCCCGGCGGCGACCGCCTCGAGTTCATGATCAAGATCTATCCCGACGGCAAGTTCTCGAGCCTGCTGGCCAACGAGGCGCTCAAGCCGGGTGACGAGGTTGAGGTGACGGGCCCGTACGGCGTGTTCACGCTGCGCGAGAAGTCCGAGCGTCCGCTGCTGTTCATCGGCGGAGGCGCGGGCATGGCCCCGATCCTCGCGCTATTGCGCGCCATGGCAGACGACGGCAACGAGCGCCCGGCGTTCTACTACTACGGAGCGCGGGGGCCCGCGGACCTGTTCCACCTGGACGAACTGGCCGAGCTCGAACGGAGGCTGCCCAACTTCCGCTTTGTCCCGGCGCTGTCGCACTGCGGCGACGACGAGGACTGGAGCGGGGAGCGGGGTCTGATCACCGACGTGGTCACGCGCTTGCACCAAGAGATCGGAGAGGTCGACGCCTACCTCTGCGGTCCACCGCCAATGGTCGACGCGGCCATCGCCATGCTGGATCAGGGGGGCGTCCCCGAGGCACGGGTCTACTTCGACAAGTTCACGACCACCGCGCCCTGAGCGCGGAGAGGAGAGAGGCAATCGATGGCAACCGACACTGAAGCGCCCGTCAAAGAGCGCAGTGTTCCCAAGCCGGTGTTCACCGACGCCGAGGCGGGCGCTCGTGAATTTCCGTCGTCAAACAGCCGCACCTACAACTACTTCAGCCCGGCCAAGCGGCGGGCCACGGTCTATGAGGACGTGACCGTCGACGTCCAGCCGGACCCCGATCGCTACCTCCTCCAGGGGTGGATCTACGGCTTCGCCGATGGGACCGGGGGCTACCCGCAGGAGTGGACCGCGCTGAAGTCCTCCAACTGGCACGCCTTCCTGGACCCCAACGAGGAGTGGGAGCAGACGATCTACCGCAACAACGCGAACGTGGTGCGGCAGATCAGCCAGAACCTCGCCAACGCCAAGGCGGCGCGCGCGTTCGACGGCTGGAACCGGGGTTGGATCAAGACGGTCGAGCGCCACGTCGGGGCCTGGGCCCATGTCGAGCACGGCATCGGCATGCACGTGTACCTGCCAGCCCAGCGCGATGCGCCCACCAACATGATCAACAATGCGCTGTCGGTGGCCTCGGCCCACAAGCTGCGCTTCGGCCAGGACCTGATCCTCTACAACCTGGACCTGACCGACTCCGTCGAGGGGTTCGACGGTGAGGCCCACAAGGACGCCTGGAAGAACGACGCGATCTGGCAGGGCGTACGCGAGAACGTCGAGGGCATCACCGGGATCCGGGACTGGGCCGAGGCGTTCTTCGCCGCGGCAATTATCTTCGAGCCGCTGGTGGGCGAGCTGTTCCGCTCGGAGTTCATCATGCAGGTGGCGGCGCCGCAGGGCGACTTTGTCACCCCGACGCTGATGGGCGCCGGCGAGTCGGACACCGCCCGCGACGCCCGCGTGGCGCGAACCCTGTTCGGGATGCTCGCCAATGACGAGACGCACGGCGAGCACAACCGCAAGACCATGGACGGGTGGCTCCGGGAGTGGACGCCGCGCAGCATCGCGGCCGGCCGGGCCATGCAGCCGATCTGGTCCCAGCCGGGCGAGAAGGTGATCCGCTTCGAGGACTCGCTCGAGCATGCGAGGCGGCGGTTTGAAGAAGTCCTAGGGGATCTGCACCTCAACGCAAAGGAACTCGACTGAGATGAGCACCACGACGGACCGTTTCCAGGCCAACCGCACCGCGTCCAATCGCTGTGGCGTGACCCTGATGGACAATCAGGTCGGCCACGTCGTCGCGGGCGTGATGAAGGACAAGCCGGAGGTGAGGGTGGAATACCTGCCGTCGATGATTCGTGTCGACGGCGACAGCCGCTTCGAGATCGTCTACGACGAATGCGCCGAGGCGCTCGGCTGGGACGACTTCGGCAACGACGATTTCGAGGAGATCATGTCGACCCACTACGGCCGGATGGTCGTGCTGGACGACCGGATCATCATGTTTGCCAACCCCGAGGATGCGGCGGAGTACATTAGCTTCGACCTGCAGGCTCTGTCCTAAGTAGGGAGGAAGAGAATGTACGAGCGCAACGGTGAGAGGTACTTCATCGTCGATTCACACCTGCACTTGTGGGACGCCAGCCCCGAGAATTGGGTCAAGGGGCAGGAGCAGTACGCCAAGGGGTGGATCGACTGTTTCCATGCCTACATGGGTCTGGGGCCGCCGGAGACGCACTGGCCGATCGAGAAGTTCATGAAGTACTCCGAGGAGGACTTCGTCAAGGACGTGTTCGAGGACGGCGGCGTCGATGTCGGCATCTTCCAGTCGACGTATCTGAAGGAGTGGTACGCCGACGGCTTCAACACGGCGGAGCGCAACGGCGCCATGGCCGAGAAGCACCCGGGCAAGCTGATCGTCAACGGTCGCTTTGACCCGCGTGACGGCGATGCGGGGCTCCGGCAGCTGGAGGAGGACGCCAAACGCTGGAACCTGCAGGGCGTCAAGCTCTACACCGCGGAGTGGAAGAACGGCTCCCGCGGCTGGCGCCTGGACGACGACGCTGTGAAGCCCTTCTATGAGAAGTGCAAGGAGCTGGGCATCAAGAACATCCACGTCCACAAGGGCCCGACGATCTGGCCGCTGGACAAGGACGCCTTCGATCCCCGCGACGTGGACCAGGCCGCTACCGACAACCCCGAGCTCAACTTCATCATCGAGCACGTCGGGCTGCCGCGCATCGAGGACTTCTGCTTCATGGCGACGCAGGAGCCCAACGTGTACGCCGGCCTGTCGGTGGTCATCGGTGGCCTGATGCACGCGCGGCCGCGGTTCTTCGCCAAGGTCATGGGTGAGCTGCTGTTCTGGGTCGGCGAGGACAAGATGCTCTTCGGCTCCGACTACGGCATCTGGGAGCCCAAGTGGCAGATCGAGGGCTTCCTCGGCTGGGACTACCCCCAGCCCGACCACGAGGAGTTCTCCGACTACCCGCGGCTGAACGACGCCGGCAAGCGCAAGATCCTCGGGCTCAATGCCGCCAAGCTGTACGGCATCCAGGTCCCCGAGGGGATGGGCGCCGCCCAGGCCGCGGCCAAGGACGACGCCCAGCTGGTGGAAGCCGGATGAGGTCCGCGGCCTCCCCGCCACCGGAGGCCGACACGCGCCCGGCCCGCACCGCCGCCGCCGATCCGGCGGCGGGCGGGGCGGGCCTGCGCGACCGGGTGCTCGACGCGCTGGCCGGCGTCTATGACCCCGAGCTCGACGAGCCGATCACGTCGCTGCGCTTCATCACGTCCTGCGAGGTGACCGCCGCCGGCCGCGTTGACGTGGTCCTGCGCCTGCCCACGCCCCAGTGCGCCCCCAACTTCGCCTTCCTCATGGCCGCCGACGCCCGCCGGGCGGTGCGTGGGGTCCGGGGGGTGCGCGACGTCACCATCGCGCTGGAGGACCACTACACGGCGGACGAGATCAACGCCGCCCTGACGCACGGGCAGGGCTTCACCGGCGCCTTCCCGGGGGAGACCGACGACGACGACCTGGAGGCGCTGCGTGAGCTGTTCACGCGCAAGGCGCTCATCGCGCGCCAGGCACGGGTGTGCGAGCGGATGCTGGTCGCCGGCATGGCCCGTGAGGACGTGGTCGGCGCCCGGGTGGCCGAGCTCTCGCCGGAGGACCCCGACGTTCCCCGCGTGCTCGAACTGCGCGGCCAGCTGGGATTCGAGGTGGGACCGGATGCGCCGGCGTTCGTCATGCCCAACGGCGAGGCGGTGACCGCCGACCAGCTGACGCGGTGGCTGCGCGCGGCGCGGCTGGTCCGCACCAGCCTCGAGGCCAACGGCGGCATCTGCCGCGGCCTGCTGGCCTTCCGCCACAACCTTGACTCAGACGAACAGGAGGTACCGAGATGAAGGCCGCGAGGCTGCACGCGTATGAGGAGGCCCTCAAGCTCGACTCGGTCGACGAGCCCAAGGCCGAAGGGCCGCTCGACGTCATCGTGCGGATCGGAGCCGCGGGCCTGTGCCGCACCGACCTCCACATCCAGGAGGGCCAGTGGGCCGAGAAGTCCGGCGTCGCGCTCCCCTACACCCCGGGCCACGAGAACGCCGGGTGGGTGCACGAGATCGGCTCGGGTGTGACCAATGTCGCGGTCGGCGACACCGTCATCGTCCACCCCTACATCTCCTGTGGCCTGTGTCTGCCCTGCCGCGTGGGCGACGACATGCACTGCCTCAACGGCTCCTTCCCCGGGATCGATCGCGACGGGGGGTTCGCCGATCTGCTCAAGACCTCGGCCCGCTCGGTGGTCAAGCTCGGCCCCGGCCTCGAGCCCAAGGACATCGCGGCGCTGGCCGACGCCGGGCTGACCGCGATCCACGCGGTCAAGAAGGCCATCCCCGTCCTCGGCGCCGGCACGCGCGTGGTCGTCATCGGCGCCGGGGGGCTGGGCCACATCGGCATCCAGTGCCTGAAGGCCTACACCCCGGCGGAGGTCATCGTCATCGACCCCTCGGAGAAGGCACTGGCGCTGGCGGGCGAGATGGGAGCCGACCAGACGGTCAAGGTCGACGGCACCCAGGTGGACACGGTCAAGGAGATGACCGATGGCCTCGGCGCCGAGGCCATCATCGACTTCGTCGGAGAGAAGGGCGCGATCGAGGACGGCATCGCCATGGTGCGCGATGGCGGCTTCTACTACGTCATCGGGTACGGCGAGAACATCAACATCCCCACGATCGACGTCATCAGCCGCGAGATCTCCTTCATCGGCAACCTCGTCGGCACCTACGCCGATCTGCAGGAGCTCATGACCCTGACCGCCCAGGGCAAGGTCACGCTCCACACCAGCACCTACCCGCTCGACGCCATCAACGATGCCATGGCCGATCTGAACGGCGGCCGTCTGCAGGGCCGCGGCATCCTCATCCCCGCCGGAGCCTGAACAGGGAGCGTTTCATGGGCAAGATCCTCTACTTCAACCACGAGGCGCGCCAACTGCTGGCGGCCGGCGTGGACGAGCTGGCCAACGCCGTCCGCGTGACGCTCGGTCCCAAGGGCCGCAACGTCGTGCTCGAGCGGCTGACCGGCGCGCCCATGATCACCAACGACGGCGTCTCCATAGCGCGCGAGATCGAACTCTCCAACCCGCTCAAGAACATGGGAGCGCAGCTGGTCAGAGAAGTTGCCACCAAGACCTCGGATCTCACCGGCGATGGCACCACGACCGCTACTCTGCTGGCACAAGCCATCGTTCGCGAGGGCATGAAGGCGCTCGAGGAGGGAGCAAACCCGATGCTGCTGCGCCGCGGCATCGAGGACGCGACGGAGCTGGTCGTGTCCGAGCTGCGGCGCGGCGCGCGGGATGTCGCCGGCCAGGCCGACCTCGCGCACGTCGCCACGATCGCCGCCAAGGAGGACGAGCGGATCGGCAGGGCCGTCGCCAAGGCGCTGCACCAGGTCGGCTCCGAGGGCGTGGTGACGATCGAGGAGGCCGATCTGCCCGGCATCGAGGTGGAGTTCGTCGAGGGTATGCACGTCGAGAACGGGCACTTCTCCCCGTACCTCGTCCAGGACACCCGGCGGATGGAGACGGTCTTCGACGACCCCTACATCCTGCTCACCAACAAGCCCATCGTCCACGTTCAGGACCTGATGCCCACGCTCGACGCGGTGATGAAGTCGCCGCGGCCGCTGGTCATCTTCGCCGAGAAGGTCGATGGGGCCGCGCTGGGGCTGTTGGTGCAGAACAACCAGCACGGGACGCTCAAGGCGGCCGTGGTTCGCGCCCCCGGCTTCGGTCACCGGCGCATCGCCCATCTGCACGACCTCGCCGCCTTCACCGGTGGCCAGGTCATCGCCGAGGAGGCGGGACTCACCCTCCAGCACGTCAAACCCGAGACGTTCGGCTCCACGCGTCGCGTCGTCATCACCCAGGACTCCACGGTCCTGGTCGAGGGCGCAGGGACGGCCGACGAGGTGCAGGCGCGCCTCGCCCAGATCCGCGCCGAGCTCGAGCGCGCCACCCAGGACACCGACATCGAGGTCCTGCGCGAGCGGCTGGCCAGGCTCTCCAGCAGCCTCGCCGTGATCCATGTCGGCGCTGCCACCGGGCCCGAGCTCAAGGAGAAGCTGCGCCGCTGCGAGGGGGCGCTGGCCGCCACCCGCGCCGCCGTCAGCGAGGGCGTCGTCGCCGGCGGCGGGACGGCTCTGCTGCGCACCGAGACCGCGCTGGACGACACCGGCCTGACCGGCGACTACCTCCGCGGCGCGGAGGTCATCCGCTCCGTGCTCGCCGAGCCGCTCTACTGGGTCGCGGCCAACGCCGGCTACGACGGTCAGGCCGTGGTCGATCAGGTACGGACCATGCCGCCCGGAGAGGGGCTCAACGCGCTCAGCGGCGAGTTCGTGAACCTGTTCGACGACGGCGTCATCGATCCCCTGCGCGTCACCCGGCTGACCATCCAGCATGCCGCGTCGGTGGCCGCGCTCATGCTGACCACCGAGGCGCTGGTCGCCGAGGAGCAGGTCGCCCAGCCCGGCGCCATCATCGCCCCCGGGTTCGGGGATCTGGCCGAGGGGTTGGCGCGACCCTCGTCCCCCGTCTAGCGGCCAGCCTCAGACCGGCGGTCCGGTCGCCACCAGGCCCGCGTCCTCCGGGAGCTCGACCAGCTCGGTCGGGTCGAGCTCCATGAACGCGTCGATTACGGCCGGATCGAACTGCTTGCCGCCCAGCGAGCGGATCTCCGACAGCGTGGCGTCGATGCTCCACGCGGCCTTGTAGGGACGCGGGTGGGTGAGGGCGTCAAAGACATCGGCGAGCGCGACGATCCGGCCCGTCATCGGGATGTCGGGGCCCGCCAGACCGTTGGGATAGCCGGAACCGTCCCAGCGCTCGTGGTGAGTGAGGGCGATCTGCTCGGCCGGCCGCATGAGCGTCGACTGGCTGCCGCCGAGGATCGCCGCCCCCGCGATGGTGTGGGTCTTGAGCTTCTCGAACTCGTGCTCGGCCAGCTTGTTGCGCTTGAGCAGGATCGCGTCGGGGATGGCCAGCTTCCCCACGTCGTGCAGCGCCGCCGCCTGGCCGATGAGCGACGCCCGGTCGTCATCCATCCCGAGCACCTGGGCCAGACGCAGCGACGTGTATCCGACGCGCGCCGGGTGCTCGCGCGTGCCGTCGTCGCGGTACTCGGCCGCCAGCGCGAGGCGCTCGAGCCCCTCCCGCCGCGCCGCGTCAAGCTCGCCGAGCACGCGCACGTGCTCGAGCGCGACGGCGGTGGAGTCAGCCAGCGCCTGCAGCAGCGTCACCTCGCGGTCTGATGGCTCATGATGGTCGGCCCAGTAGTTGCCGATCGCCCCCACGGGATCCAGCCGGCGGATCGGCACCATCGCCAGGCTCCTGACGAAGGTGGAGCGGTAGGCCTCCTGCGGGATCCGGTCGTCGGCGTAGATGTCGGGCAGGGTCACCGGCCGGCGGTGGGTCATCACCCAGCCGCTGATGCAGGCGCTGATCGGGAAGCGCCGCCCCTTCCACAGCGGTGCCACCGCGTCCTCGTCGGCATAGAAGCAGCACTCGCCGTCGCGTAGCACGAAGGTCGCTCCGTCGGCGCCGGTCAGCCGCCGCGCGGCGACGCGCACGATCTGCTGGATCTCCGACAGGGAGCGGGCCAGCGACAGTCGCTGGATCACGGAGATGAGCTCGCCCTCCTCGCCCAGCGAGGAGGTGGGGGTGAAGGTGATCAGCGGCGACTGATCCTCACCCAGCACGGGTGCAGGGGCGGAGAGTGACATGAGGGTCCTCTCATCCTGTCCGCCCCGCTCCCCACTAGACAGGAAAACGGCATATTGCACTGGTTCGCCGCCCAAGCGCATCGGCTTCATCCCGGCGGCCTGCGGGATCGCTGCCGCGATCACGGTCACAGGCTGATGACACCGCGTCGCGGGCGCACGATCCCCGCGGGGCCCGGCGAAGACCGGCCAGGCGGCGGTCAGGTGAGGGCCGGTGCCTCCGGGAGAGCCGCCAGCGCCGCGTCCCGGTCGGCCTCGGAGAACTCGGGGTCCTCGAGGTCTCCGGCCAGGTAGGCGTCGTAGGCGCTGAGGTCGAAGTGGCCGTGTCCGCACAGGCCGAACAGGATCACGCGCTCCTCTCCCGCTTCGCGCGCGGCCTCGGCCTCCTCGATGACCGCGCGGATGGCGTGGGCGGGCTCGGGGGCGGGGATGATGCCCTCGGTGCGGGCAAAGCGCACCGCGGCCTCGAATGTCTCGTTCTGGCGGTAGGCGCGCGGCTGCACCATGCCGGCCTTGACCAACGCGCACACCAGCGGCGAGTCTCCGTGGTAGCGCAGGCCGCCGGCGTGGACGGGCGGCGGTACGAAATCGTGACCGAGCGTGTACATCGGCATCAGCGGGGTCAGCCCGGCGGTATCGCCGAAGTCATACGCGTAGACCCCGCGGGTCAAGGTGGGGCACGCGGCCGGCTCGGCCGCGATGAACGTGGTGCGCGCCCCGTCGCGGATGTTGCGACGCAGGAAGGGAAAGGTCAGCCCGCCGAAGTTCGATCCGCCGCCGACACAGGCCACGACCGTGTCGGGGTACTCGCCGGCCATCTCCATCTGGGCCAGCGCCTCCTGCCCGATCACCGTCTGGTGCAGGAGCACGTGGTTGAGCACCGATCCCAGCGAGTAGTTGGTGTCCGGGCTCTGCGCGGCGATCTCGACCGCCTCGGAGATGGCGATTCCCAGCGAGCCGGTGGTGTGCTCCGCGTTGGCCTGGCCCGACTGCGTCAGATCCGAAGGCGAGCGGTGCACGGTGGCTCCCCAGGTCTGCATCATCGACCGCCGGTAGGGCTTCTGGTCATAGCTCGAGCCCACCATCCACACCTCGCACTCCAGTCCGAACAGGCGGCAGGCGAAGGCCAGCGAGGAGCCCCACTGGCCTGCCCCGGTCTCGGTGGTGAGCTTCCTGATCCCGGCCGCGGCGTTCTCGTAGGCCTGCGCCACTGCCGTGTTGGGCTTGTGCGAGCCGGCGGGCGAGACGCCCTCGTACTTGTAGTAGATGTGCGCGGGGGTGTCGAGCTCGCGCTCGAGCCGGTACGCCCGGTGAAGTGGGGTCGGCCGCCACAGCTTGTAGGCCTCCCGGACGGGGTCGGGGATCTCCACCACCGGCTCGCCCGAGACCTCCTGGAGGATGAGTGCCATCGGGAAGATGGGCGACAGATCGTCCGGCCCCGCGGGTTGCTTGGTCCCGGGATGAAGGGGGGGAGGGGCGTCGCCAGGCAGGTCCGCCATCAGGTTGACCCAGTGCGTCGGGATGTCCCGCTCGCTAAGCGTGAACTTGACCTGTGCGTCGCCCATGTCCCTCTCCTTTGGTCTGCCTCGCGTGCGCCGCGATTCTATGGGAGGCGGTGCAGCGTGGCGTGCCCGCATCGGGCTCCGCCGACGAGACGCAGCGCCGACGTCTGGCATTGAACGAGGCAACGCTCGCGTCGCGGCCGCACCGTTGACTCCTCAGATCGCACGCTCGCCCTTTTGAGGCGGTGTGATCTGAGAAGTCAACATGACTGGCGTTTCGCGTCACGCGCCCCGAACAGGGCCTGTGTGCGACGTGAGACGTCAAGATCTCGCGGCGGCCCGGCGATCCGCCGCCGCCTCGGCTGGCCTCTCGCAGACTCGGCCTCCCGGCCGGTGCGGCTGAGTAATCCGACGCTCGCCAGTAAGTCGGAGACCCTGTCAACCGTTGGATCTGGAGTCAGATTCAAACATCTCAAAGGGGCATTGACTCAGGCAATCGCCGTCGGGGTCGATACACGTTGGATGAGAATGGACGTTCAGCCAACCCATCGTCGCGCCGAACGCGGGGCACAGGTGCGTTCCCGGCGCGCTGATCTGTTTGCGGACCTAGGCGCGGCCCTTGCCGTCGTCGCGATCGGCGCTCTCGTGCTCATCTTCGACGGCCAGGAGCTGTCCTGGCTGGCCGGCGTGGTGGCCGGAGCCGCCGCGGGCGCGTGGGTGGCCGTGCGGCGCGGCGCCGGGCGTACGCCGCTGCGCGTGCCGGGTCCCGGTCGTGTCCGTCCCCGCGTCGGTCACGCGCCCTCGGCTCTCGCCGCCGGGCGGCGGACCGAGGCGGCGATCGCGTCCCTGGAGCACTCCGGTTGGCGGTTCCTGCACGACGTCCCGGGGATCGACACGACCTATGACCACATCGCCATCGGTCCCGGCGGCGTGATCATCATGCAGAGCATGAGCCCCGCCGGTGTCATCACCATGCACGCGGGGCAGCCGGTCCTCGAGCACCCGGCGGCGCCCGGGGCGCAGCCCCGGCTGGAGCGACTCCGCCCGCGGGCGCTGGCCGACGCGGCCGCCTTCCGCGATGGCGTGCAGCGGCTCACCGGCCGCCGCCTGTGGGTGCAGGCCGCCGTGGTCTTCTGGGGCGAGTTCCCAGACGGGTGCGTCGCCGACGGCCGCAGCGTCTTCATCCACGGCTCGCGGCTGGCGGAATGGATCGCCCGCCGACCACACCAGCTCGATCCCCGCGAGGCCGACGAGGTCTGCGCCGCGGTCGAGGCCCTCGGTCGGCGTCGCGGCCCCGTCGCCCTGTCGATCGCGGTCTGAGCGACGCCCGCCTCAGCGGGTGAGCGTCCCGGCGAAGCGCAGGTGCACGACGCCGGTCTGCAGGTCGTAGGTCCCGCTCATTCCGTAGGTACACGTCTCGCCCTTGTGGACCCCGCTGCCCGTGGTGCACTTGCCCTGTCCGGCGATGGTGCCCACCCCGTTGGTGTGGGGCGAGGCCATCGTGTAGGTCTCAGACGTCCTCTGCACGCCGTCGGCGTAGAACGTCTTGGTGGTGTCATGCACGACGGCCGGATACGTCGTCCCCAGGAGCACGCCGTCCTGCAGGCCGGCGCCGCCGCCGTCCGGCGAGCGCTTGACCCGGTAGGCGATCTCGAAGCGGTTCCCGCTGCTACTGATCCGCGCCCCGGCGGCGACCGCGCTGAACGGCCGCTTGTGCGGCGGCTTGCCCGCGCCCACCGCAGAGCCCGACCCCGACAGCGCCGCTGCGAGGACCGCCGCCGCGCCGATGATCGATGTCCTGCGCATCCTGCCTCCTCGCTGCACGCCGCCAGAAGAAAGAGACGGCCGGCACGGGTGGTCGCGCCAGCCGCCATTGGCACTCCGTACCCCCCTTGGGGGGGCACACACATGTCAATCGAGCCCCTTGGCCCGCAGTTCCTCGCGAGCGGACGCCGACTTCTGAAGGCCGTCCAGCCCCATACCGCGCAGAACCTCACCGGACTTGGTGAACTGGACGTCGCGGTAGTCGACGATCTCGAGGATGTTCCCGCTCGGGTCACGCAGGCGCAGCGAGCCGGACGGGCTCACCTCCTCGCCTGCCGCGCGCACCGCCGCCCGCAGGGCCTCCTTGTCGTCCACGACCAGACCGACATGCCGCGCCCGGTCGCCCACGGGTGAGGTCTCAGATACCTCGCTGAGGGCCACGAACTGGTCGCCCAGATCAATCCAGGCCATCGTCGGCCGGCGGCCGCGCAGCTCGAAGCGGAAGTAGCGCTCCCACCAGGCCAGGGCCTCGTCGAGGTCGCGGACCTCGAAGGCCACGTGGTTGATTCCGATGGCGCGGACACTCATGGAGGGTTCACACGATAATCGACCGGTGGACCTCTCCATCCCCGCCGACGTCACCCAGCTGCTGGCCTCGATCGACGCGTTCATCGAACGCGAGCTCGTGCCGCTCCAGAACGCGAACCCCGACCTCTTCGACCATCGCCGCGAGTTCGCGCGCACCGACGTGCAGCGGGGCGGAATCCCCACCGACCGCTGGCGCAGCGTCCTCGCCCAGGCCCGGCGGCTGGCGATCGACGCCGGCTTCTATCAATACCCGTTCCCGGCCGCGCTGGGGGGCAGCGACGGCTCCAACCTGGCCATGGCCATCATCCGCGAGCACCTGGCCCACCGCGGGCCCGGGCTGCACGCCGAGCTCACCCACGAGGCCTCCGTGGTCGCCAACGAGCCGCTGGTGCTGGTGCTGCACGAGTACGGAACGCCCGAGCAGAACCGGCGCTACCTCGAGCCGCTGGTCGACGGGCGCATCGCCATCGCCTTCGCGCTCACCGAGCCCGGGCACGGCAGCGACGCCACGTGGCTGGAGACGAGGGCTCGCCGGGCCGGCGACGGGGCGGGCTGGGTGCTGGACGGCGTCAAGCGCTTCATCACGGGCCTCGACGTCGCCGATGCGATGCTCGTGTTCGCCCGGACCTCCGGGCAGGACGGCAAGGCCCTGGGCATCACCGCGTTCCTGGTGCCGGTTGATGCCCCCGGGCTCGACGTCCCGTATTACCACTGGTCCTTCAACATGCCCACGGATCACGCCGAGGTGGTGCTCGACGGCGTTCGCGTCGGCGAGGACGCCGTGGTGGGCGAGGTGGACCGCGGCCTGGACTGCGCGCAGCTGTTCGTGCACGAGAACCGCATCCGCCAGGCCGCCTCCTCGCTGGGTGCCGCCCAGTTCTGCATCGACCGCAGCATCGCCTACACGCGGGAGCGCGTCATCTTCGGCAAGCCGCTGGCGGATTACCAGGGCGTCCAGTGGCAGCTCGTGGAGCTGCAGACCGAGGCCGAGCTGGTCCGCAACACCCTCTACAAGACCGCATGGGAGATGGACCAGGCGGGCGACGGCGCCTCGACCGGCGCCAAGACGAGCGCGTCGGACAAGGTCTCGATGGTCAACTACCGCGCCAACCGGCTCGCCTGCGACGCCGCCGACCGCGCCATCCAGGTCCACGGTGGGCTGGGCTACATGCGGTCGCTCCCCTTCGAGTTCATCTACCGCCACCATCGCCGCTACCGCATCACCGAGGGCTCGGACGAGCTCCAACTCCGCCGGATCGCGGGCCGGCTGTTCGGCTTCACGGGCGGCCGTGGGGCGGGCTAGACGTTCAGGAGCTCCAGCCCCCGAGCCAGCGTTGGCGGCAACGTCCGAGCCGCGAGCTCGAGGCTGGGATCGGGCTCGGGCAGCCGGCGGTTGCGCTTGCACAGCACGGACATCGCCGCACCGAGCTTGTAGTAGGAGAAGGCCAGGAACCAGTCGAGATCGCGCGCGTCGCCGGCCAGGCCGGCCAGGCCGGCCTGGTCCATGTACTCGGCCAACAGCTCGGAAGCTGCCGGCATGGCGTCGGCGGCGGCCTGGTTGGCCGGGTCGCGGGTGGCGACCCGCCGCTGCACCGGATCGGTGAACGCCAGCAGCCAGGCCACGTCGGCCCGCGGGTCTCCCACCGACCAGATCTCCCAGTCGATGACGGCCGCGGGCCGCTCTGCGTCGAACTGGATGTTGCCCAGGCGGTAGTCGCCGTGCAGGATCCGCGGCGGCGCCGGGGCGGGGGGACGGGCGCTGAGCGCGTCGCGCAGCTGAGACTCGTTGCCGCGCAGGTCATCGCCGGCTGTCGCGAACAGCGCCGCCCACCGCTGTACCTCCTGGGCGGGGGTCAGCGGAGCGTCGGTGATCCCCACGGCGGCGGGCTCGATCGCCTGCAGGTGCGCGAGCATCCGGGCCGCGGCACGCGCGCGGGCCCGCACGACCGCGGGGCGGGGCGGCGAGTCGCTGACGTCCCACTTGGGCTCATAGGACTCCCCGGGCACGAAGGCCATGACGAAGAACGGGGGCGAGCCGGCGTCGGAGACCAGCACCTCCGGGACGAGCACGCCCGGCGCGTTGTGAACGGCCGCGATCACCCGCGCCTGGCGCAACACGTCGCGATTACGCACCGGCTCGAGCCCCGGGGGTGCGACCTTGACCACCACGCGGCGGCCCTCGTCTCCGGCGCCGCTCACCGACGTGGCGAAGGTCAGGCTCGAGATCCCGCCCGGCAGCGGCTCGAGCGGACCCACCTCGGCGCCCGGCCAGCGGAGCCGGACCGCGTCGCGTACCCGGGCGGGCAGCTGCGCGAGGGCGGTCTCCCGGGTCACACCGGCGCGTCGCCGCGTCCGCGCACCACGCTGCTGGTGACGCTCAGGGCATTGAGCGACATGCCGCCGTCGATCAGCAGCTCCTGTCCGGTGATGCTGCCCGCCGCGGCGGAGGCCAGGTACGAGGCCGCGGCGGCGATCTCCGCTGTCTCCACCATCCGACCGGTGGGGATGTGCTCCAGCCAGGCGTCGATGATCTCCTGCGGCATCGAGCGCACCCCGGAGCTGGCCACGAGCCCGGGCAGGATCGCGTTGGCGGCGATGCCGAGCGCCGCGTTCTCCGCCGCGACGGTCTTGACCATGCCCAGGAGCCCGGCCTTGCTGGCGCTGTAGGCGACCTGGGCGGGCATGCCGAACCGGGCGGCGAAGCTCGAGATCACCACGATCCGCCCGAAGCGCCGTTCGCGCATCCCCCGCAGACACGCCTGGACGACCCGGAAGCTCCCGGTCAGGTTGACGGCCAGGTCCCGCTGCCAGCGCTCCAGGTCCATCGAGTGGGCGCCGCCGACGATGGTGGGCAGGCCCGCGTTGGAGACGAGCACGTCGATGTCGCCGAGGGGCGGCAACTCGCCGGTGACGAGATCCACCTCGTAGGTGCAGCCGGGCCGGCGGTCCAGCGTCTCGACCTCCAACCCGTCGTCGCGCAGTCGGGCGGCGATGGCCGCCCCGATCCCTCCGGGGTCCGCGGCGCCCGTGACCAGGGCCTTCAGCGGGCGATCCTGCACCGGGCCTAGGCCATCGTGAGGCCGCCGCTCACCGACAGCGTCTGGCCGGTGATGTAGCCGGCGCGCTCCGAGGCGAAGAAGCGCACGGCCGCGGCGACGTCCTCGGGCTGGCCCAGCCGCTTCATCGGCACCGCGCGGGCGAGGCGCTCGAGTACCTTGTCGGCGTCGGGATGGGCCTGGGCCACGTCGCGCAGCATCTCGGTGTCGGTGGGGCCGGGGCACACGATGTTGGCGGTGACGCCGAGCCGGGCGGTCTCGCGCGCGACGGTCTTGGTGAACGAGATGATCGCGCCCTTGGCGCCCGCGTAGACGGACTCGAGCGAGGATCCGACGCGGCCGGCGTCGGAGCTGATGTTCACGATCCGCCCCCACCGCCGCTCGATCATCGCCGGGAGCAGCGCGCGGGTGAAGCGCAGCCCACCCTTGAAGTTGACCTCCAGCACCTCCTGCCAGAACTCCTCGTCGGAGTCGACGAACGGCTTGAGCTCATCCCACCCGGCGACGTTGACGAGCACGTCGACCTGCCCGAACTCGCTCAGGGCGGCGTCAACGCCCGCCGCCACGCTCTCGGGGCTGCGGACGTCCACTTCGAGCGCCAGCGCTCTGCCGCCGGCGTCGGTGATGCGCTGGGCGGTGGCCTGGGCCTGTTCGGTGCGGATATCGGCGATCACCACGGCCATGGCGTCCTCGGCCAGGCCGCGCGCGATCGCCGCCCCGATCCCGCGCGCGCCGCCAGTGACCAGCGCAACGCGTCCTGAAGGGCTCGTTGACATGGCGCGGCACGCTACCCGCTGGCGCGGGGCGAGGGAACCCAAACCCCCCGATCGAGGGGTGACCTCCCCCAGATAGTTGGACGTCAAACTATCTCGGGGCTACCATGACTGCTATGACCGTGTTGGACAACGTGCCCGTCTCCTATGAGGAGTGGCGGGCGGCGTACGGTCTGACCCCGGAGCGCGATGCGCCGTTCACCACGCTCTCGGGGGAGGAGATAAAGCCGCTGTACACCGAGCGCGACCTGCCGGCCGGGGTGGGGGGGCCCGACGATCGGATCGGCCTACCCGGCCAGTATCCGTACACCCGCGGCGTATATCCGTCGATGTACCGGGGGCGGCTGTGGACGATGCGGCAGTTCGCCGGGTTCGGCACCGCGGCGGAGACCAACCGCCGCTTTCGCTATCTGCTCGACCACGGCCAGACGGGGCTGTCGACGGCGTTTGACATGCCGTCGCTGATGGGCCATGACTCGGACCACCCCCGCTCGCTGGGGGAGGTCGGCCGCGAGGGCGTGGCCATCGACACGGTGCTGGACATGGAGACGCTGTTTGGCGGCATTCCCTTGGACGAGGTCACCGTCTCGATGACCATCAACGCCCCGGCGGCGATCATGCTCGCCTTCTACGTCGTCGCGGCCGAGCGCCAGGGCATCGCCCCCGAGCGGCTGGGCGGCACGATCCAGACCGACATCCTCAAGGAGTACATCGCCCAGAAGGAATGGTGCTTCCCGGTGGACCCGGCGATGCGGCTGGTGGGGGACATGATCGAATGGTGCAGCGTCCACATGCCCCGCTGGCATCCGGTCAGCATCTCTGGGTATCACATCCGCGAGGCCGGGTCCACCGCTGCGCAGGAGCTGGCCTTCACGCTCAAGGACGGGCTGACCTACGTCGAGCAGGCGGTGGCGCGCGGGCTGGATGTGGACGACTTCGCTCCCCGGCTGAGCTTCTTCTTCAACGCCCAGATCGACTTCTTCGAGGAGATCGCCAAGTACCGCGCGGCGCGTCGCATCTGGGCCCGGGAGCTGCGCCACACCTTCGGTGCCCGCCGGCCCGAGTCGTGGCGGATGCGCTTCCATACCCAGACCGCCGGCGTGTCGCTGACCGCGCAACAGCCGCTCAACAACATCGTGCGCACGGCCATCGAGGCGCTGGCCGGCGTGCTCGGCGGCACCCAGTCGCTGCACACCAACTCCTACGACGAGGCGCTGGCCCTCCCCACCGAGGAGGCGGTGCGCATCGCGCTGCGCACCCAGCAGATCATCGCCGAGGAGACCGGCGTGGCCAACACCATCGATCCGCTCGGCGGCGCCTACTTCGTCGAGGCGCTGACCGATCGCCTCGAGGACCACGCCTACGCCTACTTTCGCAAGATCGACGAGCTCGGCGGCATGGTGGAGGCGGTCAAGCGCGGCTTCCCCCAGCGCGAGATCGCCGACGCCGCCTTCGCGCTGCAGGCCGAGATCGACGCCGGGCGCCGCACCGTCGTCGGCGTCAACCGCTACACCGAGGGCGACGAGCAGGCCACCGAGATCCTGCGCATCGACCCGACGCTGGAGGGCAAGCAGATCGCTCGCGTTCAGGCGGCGCGCGCCGGCCGGGACGCCGCCGCGGTCGCGGCGGCCCTGGCCGCCATCACCGACGCTGCCGGCCGCGACGTGAACCTGATGCCGCTGCTGCTCGACGCCGCCCGCGCCCACGTCTCCGAGGGGGAGATCGTGCAGGCGCTCCAGACCGTCTGGGGCGACTACCGCGAGCAGCCGGTCTTCTGACGCCGGATCGCTGGGCGACCGCCGAGGACGCGCCCCGCCGTCGGCCGCCGCTGATTTCAGGCGTCGGTGGTCAGCACCATCCGGAAGCGGGCGTCGCCGCTCACCATCTTCTCGTAGGCCTCGGCCGCCCGCTCGAGCGGCATCGTCTCGATCATCGGCCGCACGTCGGCGAGGACGCTGAAGTTCAGGGTGTCCTCGGAGTCACGGGCCGTGCCCGACGCGTGGCCATGGATCTGCTTGGAGCCTCCGATGAGCGCCGCCGGCGGCACGCCGATGGGGTCCATCGACGCTCCCACGATCACCAGCCGGCCGCGGGGGCGCAGCCCTCCGAAGACCGCGGTGAGCGCTTCGGCCGACGTGACCGTGGAGAGGATGACGTCGACGCCGCCCAGACCGAGCAGCGCCTCGGCGGGATCCCCGGCGGTGCTGTCGACGTAGTCGTGGGCGCCGAGGCTGCGCGCCAGACCCTCCTTGTCCGTGCCGCGGGCGATCGCCACCGTCTGAAAGCCCATCTTGGCCGCGAACTGCACGCCGAGGTGGCCCAGGCCGCCGACGCCCAGGACGGCGACGCGATCGCCCGGGCGCGCGCCGGCGTGGCGCAACGCGTTATAGGTGGTGATCCCCGCGCACAGCAACGGCCCGGCCTCCGCGTCGTCCAGGTCGTCGGGCATCGCGGCCATCGCGTTGGCCCTGACCACCACGTAGTCGGCGTAGCCGCCGTCCATGGTGACCCCGGGGATCTCCATGTTCTCGCAGTTGATGAGGTCGCCGCGGCGGCACCACTCGCAATAGCCGCAGTTGCCGCCGAACCACCCCACGCCGACCCGCTGGCCGACCTCCCAGCCCTGCACGCTCTCCCCCAGCGCCTCGATGACGCCGGCGATCTCGTGGCCCGGCACGACAGGGAAGGTCACGCCGGGATAGGCGCCCTCCTTGGCGAACACATCGCTATGGCACACCCCACAGGCGTGCACGCGGATCAGCGTCTGCCCGACTCCGGGCGACGGGACGTCGCGTTCCTCGAGCTCGAAATCGCCCCCTGCCTCCTTGACCACCATCGCGCGCATCGTCGCCATGTCAAAAGCCTGCCTCTCTGTCTGGAAGATCGCGATCGGTCCCGGTCGTTCACTCAACTAGCCCGCTGAGGTTGCTTGAATCAGGGGCATGCCGATCACCCCTCGCCTGTTCGGCGAGCGGGGGCGCAACCGCGCCCGCTCGCTGGGAATCGATCCGGAGCGCCTGCCGCCCGGGCAGTCGCCCACCGTCAAGTGGCCGGTGCTCACCGTCGGACAGACGCCGGGGGTCAGCACCGACCAGTGGCTGCTGTCGGTCGACGGAGCGGTGGAGGAGCCCTATGTCCTGGACTGGGAGGCCTTCACCGAGCTGGCCCAGACCGATTGGAGCGGGGACATCCACTGTGTCACCCGGTGGTCGAAATTCGGGATGAGCTGGCGCGGTGCCGACGCGCGCGCCCTCATCGAGCGGGCCAGGCCCACGGCCGAGGCAACCCACCTGCTCGCCCACTGCTTCGGCGGCTACACCACCAACATGCCGCTGTCCGACGTCACCGAGCACCCTGCGCTCGTTGCCCACATGGCCGACGGCGCGCCGCTCGAGGCCGATCATGGCGGCCCTGCGCGGCTCCTGGTGCCCCACCTGTACCTCTGGAAGTCCGCCAAGTGGGTCCAGCGGCTCGAACTGCTCGCCCACGACGAGCTGGGCTTCTGGGAGCGCAACGGCTATCACCACCGCGGCGACCCATGGCACGAGGAGCGCTACAGCGTCGATGACTACGTGGCTCGCACGTTGCGCCGCGATGCGCGGGCGCGCTCGCGCGACCGCGAGCTGTAGCCGACAGCGGTAGCCGGCAGCGCTGGCCCCGGCGCGCTCAGGCGAGATCCACCGCCCCGCGGGGCTTCGGTCCCCACGGGAAGTCGTGCAGCGTCTCCAGGAACGCCCGCGTCAGTGGCGTCCACCCGCCGCGCGTGTAGGCGCACACGGCGCGGATGAGGCGCGGCGCCGCCGGGCGCGCCAGGTGCATGAGTGCGTCGGGAACGATGTGCTCGGGAACGAGGGCCGGCCCGAGCCCGCCGGCGGCAAAGCGCGGCGCGGCCGCCACCTGGCTGGTGCGCACCGCCACCCGGGGATTGAATCCCGCGCGGGCGCAGCAGAGATCCACGACCTCGGCCAGCCCGTGCCCGGGCGCGAAGTGGACCCACCGGCGGTCGGCGAGCTGATCCAGCCCGACGTTGTCGCGGTCCAGGAGGGGGTCCCCGTCGGGAAGCACCACCACGAACTCCTCCCAGCCCAGCCGGCGGACCTCCCCCGGCCAGCTCTCGGGCAGGGAGCCCACCGCGACGTCTCCGGCGCCGTCGCGCACCGCCTCGTCCAGCGCGCGCCGGTGGGGGAACTCGAGGAGGCTCACCTCGATCTCCGGGTGGCGCTGCTGCCAGTCGCGGAGCACCACGGGGAGGATGCCCAGGGCTGCCGAGGTGGTGACCGCGACGTCGAGCCGCCCCACCTCCAGGTCCAGCGCGCGGCGCACCTGCCAGCGCGCCCGCTGCGCGTGTCGCAGGGTGGCGCGCGCCTCGCCCAGCAGCTCCTGGCCGGCGGCGGTGAGCCGCACGCCGCGGGGCAGGCGCTCGATGAGCTCGCCGCCGAGCTCACGCTCCAGCGCCCGGACCTGCTGGGACAGCGACGGCTGGGAGACGTGCAGGGCCTCGGCCGCCGCCGTGAGCGATCCACGCTCCGCGATGGCCACGAAGTACTCGAGCTGGCGCAGGTTCATATCATAAGTATTGCCTATCTCAGTCCGCGCAAAGTAGTATTTGTGCTTATGGCTCGCAAGGCCGATACTGAGATCGAGAGAAAACGAGAGAGAACCAGAGAGGGCCACCCCCACTCCAGAACGGAAAAAACGCCCGTGACGCAGAAGCAGACTCCCAACCACTCCCTCCAGACGGCCGTCGATCACGCCCGCAGGCTGACCGAGTCCGGCCCGTCGCAGCCCACCACCCCGGCCTGGATCGCCCAGGCCCACCACGTCGGAGACCTGTCGGTACTGGCGCTGGCGCTGCGCGGCTGATCGTCCCGGCGGCGGCGGCGCGCGGCGCCGCTGCCAGACCGGGCGCCGCGCATGCCGCTGTCAGGTGGCGGCTGCCAACATCCCGGCGCATGCCGGCCCGCTCCGACGTTCGCAGATGGCTCATCGACGCGCGCTTCGCCGCCGGTGCCGCTCTGCTCCCGCCCCGCGTGGCGTGGTTCCAGTTGCGTGCGCGGCGTCTGGCCCGCCGCAGCGGCGACGTGTTCAGCCTCA
This sequence comes from Solirubrobacteraceae bacterium, assembly GCA_036497165.1. Taxonomy (GTDB): domain Bacteria; phylum Actinomycetota; class Thermoleophilia; order Solirubrobacterales; family Solirubrobacteraceae; genus Palsa-465. Next base: position 18,812 of record DASXJW010000142.1, on the reverse strand, counting down.
CGTCGACCACGCGCCCGCCTGACCTGCGCACGCTGCTGGCCGTCGCCCGCGGCCGCCGGCGCGTGGTGGAGCTCGGCACCGCCACCGGGTGGACCGCGATCTCCCTGGCGCTGGCCGATCCCCGGCGCTCGGTGCTCAGCTGCGATGTCATCGAGCGCGCCGAGCCGATGCGCTATCTGGGCCTGGTCGGTCAGGACGTGCGCGCCCGGATCGAGCTCGCCATCCGGTCGGGCTCAGACGGCCCCCCCGACCGCGCTCCCGTCGACCTGCTCTACATCGACAGCTCCCATGACCGCGGCCAGACGATCGACGAGGTGCGGGCGTGGCGCCCGGCCCTCCCCGCGGGGTCGGTGATCGTGTTCGACGACTACACCCACCCAGAGTTCTCGGGCGTGCGCGAGGCGGTGGCCGAGCTCGGGCTCGCCGGCCGGCGCCGCGGCACGCTGTTCGTGCACCGCGTGTCCTAACGGCGCCCCCCCGCCCTCGGAGCGACGCTACCCGCGCTTGCGCCGCTCGGCGGCGAGCTTGGCGGCCAGCTCGTCGATGAGCTCGGAGACGCGCCGGCCCCGCGGTGAATCGCGCGCCTCGGTCAGGTGCTCGGACAGCTCGGAGGCGGCGTCGTCGAGGATCTTGGTGAAGCTGTCGTCGGTCGAGTAGTAGCCGAGCTCCTCGTCCGAGGGGCGCTCGCCGGCCATCTCGCGCACGTCGCGGATCGTCTGCTCGCTCGCGCGCCGGGCCTCGCGCGCGGCGCGCTCACGGGCGTCGCGGGCCGCCCGCAGCTCCTGCTCCATCGCGGCCAGGCGTGCGTCGACCGCGGGGTCGGCGGCGGCGTTGGGCTCCGCTCCCCTCGTGCCGGGGCCCTCGGTGGCACCCGCCGCGGCGGCCGGCCGGCCGCTCGCCCGGGTGCCGGCGCGGCGCCGCCGCGCCTCGGCATAGGCCTCCTGCACCGCCTCAAAGCGCCGCGCCGACTCCGGCGAGCCGCCGTTGTGGTCGGGGTGATGGCGCTGCACCAGGCGCCGGTAGGCGGCGCGCAGCTCCGCGTCGGTGGCCGATGGGGCCACGCCCAGCGTCTCGTAGGGATCTGGCAGGGCCGCCATCGTGCCAATAGGGTAAAGATCGACCGCCAGATCCCGAGGGAGAGCTTTCGATGTCAGACACCCAGTCCCGGACCGCACCCAGGGCCCCCGAGCAGATCACCGCTGACGTGCTGGCCAGCTTCGCCGGCTGTGACGACGCGCGCCTGCGCGAGATCATGCAGGCCCTCGTGCGCCACCTGCACGGCTTCGTCACCGAGGTGGGGCTGACACCGCAGGAGTGGGAGGCGGCGATCCAGACGCTGACCCGCTCGGGTCACATCACCGACGAGCACCGCCAGGAGTTCATCCTGTGGTCAGATTCGCTGGGCGTGTCGATGCTCGTGGACGCCCTCGAGAACACGCTGCCCGAGGGCGCCACCGAGTCCACCGTGCTCGGGCCCTTCTATGTCCCGGGCTCGCCGCTGCGCGAGTACGGCGCCAACATCACCGCGGAGACTGATGCGGGGGTGCCCGCGCTGGTGCACGGGCGCGTCCTGGATCTCAACGGGGAGCCCATCCCCGGCGCCGAGGTCGACGTGTGGCAGAACGGCGATGACCAGCTCTACGCGGTCCAGCGCCCCGAGGCGCCGGAGGACCACCTGCGCGGCCGCTTCCTCACGCGTGAGGACGGCAGCTACGCCTTTGTCGCGGTGAGGCCCACCCCGTACCCGATCCCCGACGACGGCCCGGTGGGGAGGATGCTCGAGCTCACCGGCCGCCACCCCTGGCGCCCCGCCCACGTGCACATGATCATCCGCGCCGACGGCTACCGCACGCTGACCACGCACGTCTTCGACGCCGACAGCCGCTACCTGGACTCCGACGCCGTCTTCGCGGTCAAGCCGTCGCTGACGCGCCGCTTCCTCGTCCACGGCCCCGACGACCCCGACACCCCTGCGGGCGTCATGACCGAATGGGTCTCCGTGGAGAACGACCTCGTGCTCGCGTCGCGGACCTAGGTTTGGGCAGGGGCGCGGCCAGCTCGCCGCACATCGCCGCCGGCTTGGTCTCGCGCGCCAGCGTCGCGCGCAGGCGGACGAAGGCCACGCTGCCCAGCAGTGCGGGCAGCCACAGCGCCAGCGCGCGGTAGGTGAGCACGGCCACGGTGGCCGCCGCCAGCGGCACGTGGTAGAGGGCGAAGGCCCCGATCAGCCCGCCCTCGGTGCCACCGATGCCGCCGGGCAACGGAACGAGCCCGCCGAGCTGCCCGATGATGTAGGCGACCACCACGATCGACAGCTCGGGCGATTGCCCGAAGGCGTGAAAGCAGCAGACCAGCACGGCGATGTCGAACCCCAGGTAGCCGAGGGAGCCGCCCAGGACGCCGGGCGACCGCCGCCTCAGCAGCACGATCGAGTCCCGTACCCCGTCGCCGATGGCGCTGCGCACATGACGGATCGCGACGCGCACCCGGCCGGCGTCCGCGGGTAGCTCGCCGCGGGGAGCCAGCCGCGTCCCCATGACGGGCACGAGCAGGGTGACCACGATCGCCACCACGCTGGCGGCGCCGAACCCGTAGGTCAGCGCGGGATCGGTGTCGCCGCTCAGGAGGCCGGCGGCGAACAGAGCCGCGAAGACCACGAGCGCCCCGACATTGGCGAGGCTGGTGAGCAGGAAGAAGGCCACGGTGCGCCGGCCGATGTGGGCGGCGCTCATGCCCCCGCGGTTGAGCGCCCACGCGCCCAGCGCGAGCCCGCCGGCCCCACCCGCGGGCAGAAGCGAGTTGGCGCCCTGCTCGGACATCCCGATCTGGTAGCTCAGCCGCCAGCTCATCTGCGCGCAGAACACCGATCGGAAGACCACGACGTAGGACAGCGCTGACAGCAGCTCGAACACGACCGCCGCGGCCAGCCACCAGGGAGAGGCGTCTCCGATGCGGTCGCGCACGCTGTCCAGTCCTGGTCCGACCAGCACGACCAGCAGGACCGCAACCCCCACCCCGGCGAGCTGGAGCAGACCGCGGCGCAGGTGGCGCGGGCTCAGCTCGTCCGGCATCGCATCGTTGAGGTTTGCCACTTACCAATCATAAGCAGAACCTCAGACTTGCCCTCAGCCGGCCTGGGGGGCACGCCGCCATCATCGCGTCGGCCCACGCCCGTCCCCTCATACATCCGTCGAGGGTTCCAGCGGCCCGGCACAGGCGTCCCGATAACCACTGGTATGAGGCTGCTGTGGCGGCACATAGGCGTGCCCTTGCCCGCGCTCGTGGCGATATTCCTGCTCGCCGGTACGGCGGCTGCCCAGGCGCGGCCGCCCGGTCTGAACCTGCGCCAGCCGCTGAGCGGCGGCGTCGCGCCCCATCCGCGCGGTCTACGCGCCGCGCCGCCCAGCCCGCGCGCGTTGGCCGCCTCGGTCCTGCAGACCGCCGGCGTGCCCGTGTCGCAGGTCACGGCGGTTGACGTGTGCGGGGCCCCGGCGCCCGGCCACGCGGCCTGCGCCGCCCAGAAGCTCGTCCTGCGCTCCACGCATCGCCTCGTGCACCCGCACGTGACGCCGCACCCGACCTTCACCCAGATGTTCCCCAGCCACCGCGCTCGCTCGGGGGCGCCGGTGGCAGTCCCGGCCGGCTCGATGTCCTCGTCGCCGGCGAGCGCGCCCGGAGCCGGGACGCCCGCCTACCTGCAGCAGGCCTATGACCTCACCTACCTGGCCCAGACGGCCGGGGGATCGGACACCGTGGCCGTCGACGACGCCGGCGACGACCCCAACGCCCAGCTCGATCTGGCGACCTACCGCAGCACCTACGGACTGCCGCCGTGCACCACCGCCAACGGATGCTTCGCCAAGGTCAACCAGAGCGGCCACGCCACGCCGCTGCCCAGTGCCGCCGGCTCAGACTGGGAGGCGGAGATCTCACTGGACCTCGACGCCGTCTCCGCCCTGTGCCCCAACTGCCACATCCTGCTCGTGGAGGCCAACAGCTCGTCCCTGACCGACCTCGACGCCGGCATCGCGGCCGCGATCGGGCTGGGCGCCAACCAGGTCTCCAACAGCTGGGCGGGAGCCTCGAGCGTTCCGATCGGCGTCAGCAGCTTCTCGGGTGCCGCGATCATCGCCGCCACCGGCGATCACGGTTACACCGGCGCCGGCGCCGACAACTACCCGGCGGCATTCCCGGGGGTCACGGCTGCGGGCGGTACGACGCTGAGCGGCGCCGCTGGGGGCTCCAGCACCCGCGGGTACAGCGAGGCGGCGTGGGCGCTGAACAGCTCCGGCGTGGGCTGGGGCGGCGGCTCGGGCTGCGACACCAGCGAGCCCAAGCCCGCCTATCAGAACGACACCGGCTGCGTCGGGCGCGCCTCCGCCGACCTCTCCGCCGACGCCAACCCCGACACCGGCCTGCGCATCTATGACTCGGGCAACGGCGGCTGGTTCGTGGTGGGCGGCACCAGCCTGGCCACGCCGCTCATCGCGGCCTTCGAAGCGCTCACCGGCGTCAACGGCGCGACCGCGCAGTGGGCCTACGCCGACAGCGCGCTGCTCAACGACCCGGTGAGCGGCTCCACGGGCAGCTGCGCCGCTGCGATCGCCTACATCTGCAACGCCGGGACCGGCTATGACGGCCCCACCGGGATCGGCTCCATCTCCGGCGCCATCCTCAACGGCGGCCCCGGCATCGGCGGCCCGGCCAGCGGCGACGGCACCACCAACACCTATGCGCAGACGGTCGGCTCGACCACCGCAAGCCTGACCGGCGGCGTGTACCCCAACGGTCTGGACACCACCTACTACTGGCAGTACGGCCTCAGCACCGCCTACGGTCAGCAGACGACGCCCGTCGACGTCGGCGCCGGCCAGGCGCCCGTCGCTGCCCCGGCGAGCCTCGGCGGGCTCACCCCCGGCGCCACCTATCACTACCGGCTGGTCGCCTCCAACAGCGACGGCACCGACTATGGCTATGACTACACGTTGACCACCTCGACGGTGAGCAACGTCGCGCCCGTCAACACCGCCGTGCCCGCGATCGACGGCCAGCCCCTCCAGGGCCAGGTGCTGACCGTCTCGGCCGGAAGCTGGAGCCCGACCCCCAACGCGTACACCTACCAGTGGCAGCGCTCCACCGACGGCGGGAACACCTGGTCGACCATCGCCGGCGCGATCGCGTCCACCTACACGGTCGCCTCCGGTGATCTCGGTGACGAGCTGCAGGTCATCCTCAGCGCCACCAACTCCTACGGGACGGGCACCGCGCAGACAGCCGCCACCGGGCCGGTCGGCTCCGGCGCGCCCGCGGTCACCACCGGTCCCACCGCCACCGGCCACGCCGACCAGGGCCAGATCCTCAGTGCGCTGTCCACCTGGACCCCGTCGGGCACGTCCTACGCCTACCAGTGGCAGAGCTCGAGCGACGGCGGCACCACCTGGACGAGCATCGCCGGCGCCACCGCCTCCACCTACGCCCTGGCCGCGGGCGACCTCGGCCACCTCGTCCGTGTCGCCGTGACCGCCACCAACCCGTACGGCACCAGGACCGCGAGCAGCCCGGGGTTGGGGCCGGTCCTCAACAACGCGCCCATCAACACCGGCGTCCCGGCGCTCAGCGGCACCCCGCAGCGGACCGCCGCGCTCACCGCCACCGCCGGCACCTGGACGGGCCTGGGCGATCAGATCACCTACCAGTGGCAGCGCTCGCCCGACGGGACCACCTGGACGGGCATCAGCGGGGCCACCGCCCCCACCTACACGCTGCAGTTCGCCGACGAGGGGGACGCGGTGCGGGTGCTCGTGACCGCCACCAACGCTTCGGGCGTGACCAGCACCCCCAGCGCGCCGACGCAGGTCATCGCTCCCTTCCCGCCGGCCAACTCCGCGCCACCGGTGATCAGCGGCGTCGCCGAGCGCGGCGCCACCCTCAACGCCAGCCTGGGGACGTGGACCGGACCCGACAACGTCTACGCCTACCAGTGGCAGCGCGACGGGGGCGAGGGCTACGCCGACATCGCCGGCGCCACCGCCGCGGCCTACACCCTGCAGAGCGCCGACGAGGGAGCGACGGTCCGCGTCCTGGTCACCGCCACCGACCCCGACGCCACGATCACCCAGGCCAGCGCGCCGACGGCCGCCGTCACCGACGCGATCCCGATCAACCAGTCGGCCCCGGCGATCTCGGGAACGGCGCAGCGCGGCTCGACACTCACCGCCGCTGCGGGTGCGTGGGCGGGGATCGGCAACGCCTACTCCTACCAATGGCAGCGCACGGCCGACGGCACCTCCTGGACCAACATCTCGGCGGCGATCCAGTCGACCTACGTCGTCGGTCCCGCCGACGAGGGCGACGCGCTGCGCGTCGTCGTCACTGCCACCAACCCCGACGGAACGGCGACGGCGCCGAGCGCGGCGACGATCACCGTGCCCACCTCGCCGCCGGTGTCCACCACCGCCCCCTCCTTCACCGGCGCCGCGCAGCGGGGGTCGATCCTCAGCGGCAGTCAGGGCGTGTGGAAGGGCGTCGGCAACGCCTACTCCTACCAGTGGCAGCGCTCCGCCGACGGGACCGCCTGGACCACCATCAGCGGGGCCACCGGACTCGCCTACACCGTCCAGCCCGCCGACGAAGCGGACTTCCTCCGGCTCACCGTGTCGGTGACCAACCCCGACGGGTCGGCCAGCGCCTCCAGCACCTCCTCGAGCGTGGTGGCGCCGACCCCGCCGGCCAATACGAGCCTGCCCACGATCCTGGGCAGCGCGCTGCGCAGTGGCGGCCTCAGCGCCACCGTGGGAGCGTGGAGCGGTGTGGGCAACACCTACACGTGCCGGTGGCAGCGCTCGGCCGACGGCGGCGCCACCTGGGCCAACATCGCCGGCGCGACCACCTTCACCTACACGGTTGCCGTGTCCGACGAGGGGTCGGCGCTGCGGGCTCTGATCACCGCGGTCAACCCCGATGGGACCGCCGCCACGGGCAGCGCCGCCACCGCGGTCGTCAGCTCCGCTCCGCCGGTCGCCACCACCGCCCCGACCATCACGGGCGCCGCGCTGCGCGGCGACACGCTCACCTCCACCCAGGGCGCCTGGACCGGCATCGGCAACGCCTACTCCTACCAATGGCAGCGCTCCAGCGACAGCGGTGCCACATGGACGAATGTCGCGGGCGCCACCGCCGACAGCTACACGCTCACCACCGCCGATGTCGGCGACGGGATCCGCCTGCTCGTCACCGCGGCCAACCCCGACGCGACCGTGTCGGCCCCCAGCCCCGCCACTGTCACGATCAGCGCGACGCCGCCGGTCAACACAGCGGCGCCGGCCCTCTCCGGAGCCGCCCAGCGCGGCCTCGTGCTGACCTCGGCGGCGGGGACGTGGGACGGCATCGCCGACATCTTCAGCTTCCAGTGGCAGCGCTCGGCCGACGGGACCACCTGGAGCAACATCGCCGGCGCCACGGGGCAGTCCTATCAGCTCACCGTGGGCGACGAGGGGGACGCGGTGCGCCTCCAGGTCACCGGCACCAATCCGGACGGCAACGCCTCGGCGGCCAGCGCCCCGAGCGCGACCGTGGCCGCGACTCCGCCGGTCAACACCGTGGCCCAGGTCATCAGCGGGAGCGCGCAACGCGGCCAGACGCTGAGCTCGACCCAGGGCACGTGGCTCGGGATCGGCAACAGTTACGCCTACCAGTGGCAGCGCTCCACCGACAGCGGTGCCACGTGGACCAACCTCGCGGGCGCCACCACCGGCTCCCATCCGCTCGGCGTCACCGACGAGAACAGCCAGCTGCGGATCCTCATCACCGCCTCCAATGCCGACGGGACGAGCCGCGTGGCCAGCGCCGCCACCGCCACCGTGCCGACGGCCGCGCCCGTCAACACCGTGGCCCCCGGGGTCAGCGGCACCGCCCGCCGCGGCTTCCTGCTCACCGCCACCCCCGGCACCTGGAGCGGGATCGGCAACGCCCTGGCCTACCAGTGGCAGCGCTCCACCGACGGCGGCAGCACCTGGGCGAGCATCGCCGGGGCCACCTCCACCACCTACACGCTGGGCGTGGGGGACGAGGGCACCACGCTGCGGGTCCTCGTCACCGCGGCCAACCCCGACGCGACGGTGTCGGCCCCCAGCGCCGCCACCGCGGCCGTCGGCGGCTCGCCGCCGTCTGACAACACGCTGCCCACCATCCGCGGGATCGCCCAGCGCGGCAACTCGCTGTCGTCCACCACCGGAGCCTGGGCGGGCACCGACAACACCTTCACGCTGCGGTGGCAGCGGTCCGCCGACGGGACCACGTGGACGAACATCGCGAGCGCGACCGGCCCCGTCTACATGCTGCAGATCGCCGACGAGGGCGACGCGGTCCGCGTGATGGTCACCGCCGCCAACCCGGATGGCACCGTGAGCGCGGCCAGCCCGGCCTCCTCTACGGTGATCGCCTCGCCGCCGGTCAACACCGCGCCCCCGTTGGTCTCCGGCAACCCCCAGCGGACCGCGACGCTCAGCGCCACCGCGGGTGGCTGGAACGGCGCCGGCGTCACCGTCACCTACCAATGGCAGCGCTCTGCCGACACCGGTACCACCTGGACCGCGATCGCCGGCGCCACGACCGCCGCCTACACGCTGACCGCCGCCGATGAGGGCGACATCGTCCGCGTCCTGGTGACGGCCACCGATCCTGACGGCACGGTGGCCACCGGCAGCGCGCCCACCGCGGTCATCGGAGCCGCCCCGCCGGTCAGCACCCGGTTGCCGGCCGTCGCCGGCACCCCCAGCCTGGGCGCCACCCTCTCCACCGACAGCGGCACCTGGAACCCGAGTGCCGACAGCTACGCCTATGTCTGGCAGCGCGGCGGCGCCGCCAACGGCTACCAGACCATCCCCGGTGCGACGAGCGCGACCTACACCACCGTCGCGGCCGACGTGGGCGAGAACGTCCGGGTGATCGTCACCGCCACCAATGTGGACGGCAGCGCCGGCGCGACCAGCGCCCCCACCGCGGCCGTCCAGCGCCCGCCGGTCAATGTGACCTCACCCGCGGCCCCCTCGGGCACCCTGATGAACGGCGGCGTCCTCACCCCCGACAACGGCATCTGGAACAGTCCCGCCACCTACAGCTACGCATGGGTGCGCTGCCCCGCGTCCGTCACCGCCGTGACCTCTGCGTGCACCCCGGTGAGCACCAAGGCCACCTACGCGCTGACGGTGCTGGACATCGGCAGCCGTATCGCCGTGACCGTCACCGCGACGTCGGTCGGGGGCGCCACCTCGGTGACCAGCCCGCTGACGGCGGTCGTCACCGGGCAGCCCCTGGCGCAGGTCACGCCGCCCAGCATCACCGGCAACCCGCAACCGCCCAACACCCTGTACGCCAACCCGGGATCCTGGACCGTGACCCTGACCGGCGTGACCTACGACTGGGACCGCTGCGATCCCGACGGCGTGTCAAATTGCACGCTGGTCGCGGGCGACACCGCCCACTACACCCTCACCTCCGCCGATGACGGCCACGCCATCGTGCTCATCGCCAACGTGGCCTCGCCGGGCCGGGTCGCCACCGGCCAGAGCGCCCCGCTGACGATTCAGGACCAGCCGTTGCCACAGCCCACCGTCACGCCGACCGTCAGCGGCACCCCGGTCCGCACCGCGGTGATGGGCGCCACGGGCGGGGTGTGGACGAACAGCCCCACCTCCCTGTCCTACCAGTGGGAGCGCTGCAACGCCGCGGGCCACAACTGCCTGGCCATCCCCGGCGCGACGCGGCCCACATACCAGCTCACCAATATCGACGAGGGCGCGACGGTCACGACCGCCGTCAGCGCCGCCAACTCCTCGGGCACGACCACCGCCGTCGCCACGCCGTCGGGCGTCGTCGCCGCGCTGCCGCCCGCCGCCACGCACGCGCCGGCGCTGAGCACGCTGGGCGTGCAGCAGAGCGTGCCGGTCGGCGTCGACAAGGGAAGCTGGCAGGCGACCGGGCCCTCCGCCTACACCACCGTGTGGGAGCGCTGCAACAGCTCCGGCGTGTCGTGCTCCGCGATCAGCGCAGCCACCGCGACGAGCTACACCCCGACCGCCGCCGACGTCGGCCACACCCTGGTGGCCGTGGTCACCGCCACCAACGTCGACGGCTCGGTCGCCTCCGCCTCTCCGCCCTCCGACGTGGTCCTGCCCGCGGCTCCGCGCTGGCGCGACCTGCCGGTGCTGAGCGCCACCAACGGCGACGTCGGCGGTGTGCTCAGCGTCGCCGACGGCGTGTGGACGGGCCCCGCCGTCGCCGCGGACACAACCCAGATCATGCGCTGCACCAACGCCTGTACCGCGATCAGCTCCGGGGCGAGCTACACCATCGCCACCGCGGATATCGGCGCCATCCTGCGGCTGCGCGAGTCCGCGTCCAACGCGGGCGGCACCACCGTGGTGTGGTCGGCGCAGTACGTTGGCCCGGTGGCCTCCTCGGCCTCCGCCACCGCGGTCCTGGCCGCCGGGCAGGCGGTGCTGCGCAACGCGGACGGGGACCCGCTGGCCACCGCGCAGCTCAGCAGCGGCTCCGTGGTGGCCACGCACGCCCTTCTCGCGCGGACTCGCCGCGTTGCCCGCGCGGTGGGCCGCACGGTGCGGGGCGCGTCGGCTGTGATGCGCGTGATCACCGTCCGCCGCGCGCCCAAGGTCCGCGGCGCGCTGCGCGCCTGGGTGTGCCCGGCCGCCGTCGCCCGCGGCGCCGCGCCGGCGCCCTGCACGCGCCAGGTCACGATCCGCGGCCGCTCCGCCACGCTCAGGCTCCCGGCGGCGGTGACCGGGCGCGTGCGAGTCGTGGTGGTTCGCCGCGGTCGCAAGAGCTAGAGGGCCCGGGGCACCGGTCCGCCGCCGCTGGCCGCCGAGAGCCGCCGGCCGCCGTCGCCCCCGCCGTGGCCCGCGGTCAGCAAACGTCCCGCGCGACCTCCTCGCTGGGCCCGGCGGGACGTTTGCCCCCGTGACGGGCGCAGACATCCCACGGCGCGTTGACCCTGGGGCCGGCCGGGACGTTGACCCCCGTTACCGGCGCAAACACCCCCCACCGCCGCGCGGCGCGCACCGGTGGGACGTTTGCCCCGCGAGTGCCGCGGCCAGAACATGACCGCGATCGGGCGTAGCGTCCATGCCATGCCCGTCGACCTCGCCGCCGCCGAGCAGTTCATGTTCCGCAGCGCCCGCGTGCTCGAGCGCCATCGCCTCGCGGCGCTGCTGTACGGCGCGCCGGGCCAGCCGGTCCGCGACGCCCTCCTGGCCTATCGCAACCACGACGGCGGCTTCGGCCATGCGCTCGAGCCCGACGTCCGGGCGCCACACTCAGAGCCGGTGTCGACGCTGGCGGCGCTCGAGGTCCTGGCCTCGGTGCCCGTGACCGACGACCCGCTCGTTCCCGCGGCCGCGGACTGGGTGGGTACGGTCGCCGACCCCGACGGCGGCGTTCCCTTCGTACTCCCCGAGGCCGCCTCCTACCCCCGCGCGCCCTGGATGGTGCCCTCTGACGGCGGCTCGCACCTGACCTTCGCGCTGGCCGCCGTCCTGTGGGAGCTGGGCTCGCCCGGCCCCTGGCGCGAGCGGGCCACCCAGTGGTGCTGGGCCAGGCTCGAGCATCCCGCTGAGCTCAGCGCCTATTGGGTCAAGTTCGGCCTGGCCTTCCTCGATCAGGTCGAGGATGCCGAGCGGGCGGGGGCGGCGATCGAGCGCCTGCGCTCGCGGTTGGGGCGCGACGGTGCGATCCCGGTCCCGGGCGGGGCGGAGAACGAGCGGCTCACCCCGCTGGCGCTCTCGTCCCGACCCGAGGGCCGCAGCCGCCGCCTGTTCGCCCCCGACCAGATCGAGGCGGACCTCGACCGCCTGGAGGCCGGGCAGCATGACGACGGCGGCTGGACCTTCGACTGGCTGGCGTGGACACCGGCGCAGGAGGTGGAGTGGCGCGGCGTGGTGACCTTACGCGCGCTCACCCACCTGCGTTCCCACAGGCGGCTCGAGCCGCGACAGGGCTGACGTGCGCCTGGGCGGCCACGCCGCGCTTGATCGCGATCAGCCGATCGTTGACCGCTGCCATCTGCGAGGCCGTGAGCACGCCGCTGGCGACCATCTGCCCGGGGTCCATGGAGCCGGCCCGGATGCGCTCGTCGACCGCGCGTCCTTGAGCGGCATCGATCGTCCCCGCCCGCACGAGGTCTGACACCGCGGCGAAGAACGGCGCCTGCGCGTCCCCGGGCGCACCGGCGGCCGCGCGCTTCGTCGTGGCCGCCCCCGACGCCCCGCCCCCGCCGCTGGCCAGCGCCGACGGGCCGACGATCGCCGCCGCCACCGCCAGCCCGGCCACCGCCCCGGTCACCGGCGCCCGCCACCGCCGCCGACGGGACTGGTCCTGTGCGCTTGATGACATCTGAAGACCTCCGCTCACTCAGAGGCGGCGCCGATCGCCGCCCGGCCTGCTCAGGATCGGAGGCGGTCCTGAAATCGCGCTGAACCGCGGCGCTTCTTCAGCCGGTCTTCAGCCGGCGGGCGCGAGAATGCCAAACGGTGAGCGAGTCCGTGGGACGTGTGGTCGTGGTGGAGGACGAGGCCGCGGTGCGCGCGGCGGTCCTGGCGGGCCTGCGCCAGGAGGGCTTCGCGGCGCGCGGTTTTGCCGATGCCGTCCCCGCCGAGACGATCCTGTCCTTTGCGCCGGACCTGGCGGTGCTCGACGTGCGCCTGCCAGGCGGCAGCGGCTTCGTCCTGGCCCGCGGGCTGCGGGCGCGCAGCGCCCTCTCCATCATCTTCCTGACCGCGCGCGATGCCGTGGCCGACCGGGTGGAGGGACTCGAGCTCGGCGCCGACGACTACGTGGTCAAGCCGTTCGCACTGGAGGAGCTGCTCGCACGGATCCGGGCGGTGCTGCGCCGGTCCGGGCGGCTGTCCAGCGTGCTCGAGGCCGGAGACCTCCTCATCGACGAGAGCGGAGGGTGGGCCACCCGCACGGGACGGCCGCTGTCGCTGACGGCCACGGAGCTGCGGCTGCTGGCCTTCCTGGTGCGCCACCGCGGCCAGGCGCTGTCAAAGGACCAGCTGCTCACGCAGGTATGGGGCTACGACGCCTATGACCCCAACCTGGTCGAGGTGCACGTCAGCGCCCTGCGGCGCAAGCTCGAGCGATTGGGGCCGCGGGTCATCCAGACGGTGCGCGGCATCGGCTACCGGTTCGCGGCGTGAAGACCGGCTCGCTGTCGCGGCGCACGGTCGTCGCCACGCTCGGTGTGCTCATCGTGGCCCTGGGCGGCTTTGCCACCCTGATCACGCTGCGCTACCGCGATGGCCTGCGCGCGCGGGCGCGCAGCCAGCTGCTTGCCGGCGCCCGCGCCGTCCAGCTCGCGCCCGACGATCAGCTCAAGCCGCTGATCGCGTCGCTCGCGCTCGAGGGGGTCGAAGTTGACGTCAACGGTGGACCCGCGGTGGTCCCGGGCACAGGTCGTAGCCCGCTGGCCAAGCCGCGCGCGCCCAAGGTGGCGCCGCTCAAGCCCGGCACGCTGAGCACCACCGGCTCCCACCTGCTCACGGTCACCGTACCCATCCGTTCCGGCGCCCGCAGCGCCACGGCCGCGCTCTCCACCAGCGAGGCCAACGTGGACAGCTCGGTCAACCGTCTGATCGTCACCGAGCTGGTCGCTGCCGCCGCGGTGCTGGTGGCGGCGAGCATCCTGACCCTGCTGGCCTCGCGGTCGGCGCTGCGGCCGCTGCGCCACGTGGCCGCGGTGGCGCAGCGCATCGCGTCGGGGGATCGCCGCCTGCGCCTGCGCCCGCGCCGCCCCGACACCGAGCTGGGTCGTATGGCCGCCTCCTTCGACGCCATGGTGGATTCGCTGGAGGCCGCGGTCGCCCAGGCCACCCGCTCGGAGGCGGGCATGCGCCGCTTCCTGGCCGATGCCTCACACGAGCTGCGCACGCCCATCGCGGGGCTGCAGGCCAGCGCCGAGACACTGTTGCGCCAGCAACCCCCGAGGCCGCGCCGCGACCAGCTCGAGGCCGAGCTCGCCCGCGGCGTTCAACGGCTTGGCCGGCTCGTCGACGACCTGCTCAACCTGGCCCGCTTGGAGGCCCACGAGCCGCTGCGCGCCGAGACCGTTGACCTCACGCAGGTGGGCGAGTCGCTGGTCTCCGAGTCCCGCGCGCGCTCGCCGGCGCAAATCTCCATCGCGCATGAGGGACCGGCGACAGTGATCGGCGACCCCGACGCGCTGACCCGTGCGCTGCGCAATCTCCTGGACAATGCCCTCACCGCCGGGGGCGACGCCGGCGCCGTCCGCCTCGAGGTCCGCGGCTCGCCCACGGCAGTCAAGGTCACGATCACCGACGATGGGCCTGGCGTGCCCGCTGATGACCGCGAGCGCATCTTCGAGGGCTTTGTCCGCCTCAATGGCAGCTCCGGTGCCGGGACCGGTCTCGGCCTGGCCATCACCCGGGCGATCGCTCGCCAGCATCACGGGAGCGTCACCTGCGATGAGTGCGCGTCGGGCGCGCGCTTCACACTGGAGCTGCCGACGGCCCAGCGCCGCTGATGACACCATGTGCTCATGAGCGAGCGAGACCGCGTCGCGGTCGTCACGGGAGCGGGGTCGGGCATCGGCGCGTCGGTCGCGACCCGCCTCATCGCCGACGGCTGGAAGGTGGCGCTCGCCGGCCGCCGCGAGGCGCCGCTGAGCGAAACGGCAGCCGCTGCGGCGGGCGCTCGCGGCGAGGCGCTGGCCATTGCCACCGACGTTTCTGACCCCGCCGCGGTGCAGATGCTGTTCGCCCGGGTCCACGACGCGTGGGGCCGCGTCGACCTGCTGTTCAACAACGCGGGCGTGTTCGGGACCCCGGCGCCCATCGACGCCGTTGCCGTCGAGCAATGGCGGATGGTGGTGGACACCAATCTCAGCGGCTGCTTCTACTGCGCCCAGGAGGCGTTTCGCGCGATGAAGGCGCAGAACCCCCAGGGCGGCCGGATCATCAACAACGGTTCGATCTCCGCCGCCGTCCCGCGGCCCCACGCGGTCGCCTACACCGCCACCAAGCACGCCGTGACCGGCCTGACCCGGGCCATCTCGCTCGAGGGGCGCCCCTTCTCCATCGCCTGTGGCCAGATCGACATCGGTAACGCCGCCACCGAGCTCGCCGCGCACATCGGGCGCGGGACGCTGCAGGCCGACGGCTCGGTCGCTCAGGAGCCGATGATGGATCTCGGCCACGCCGCGGACGCCGTGGTCCACATGGCCGGCCTGCCGCTGGATGCCAACGTGTTGTTCATGACCATCATGGCCACGGGGATGCCGTTCGTCGGGCGCGGCTGACGGAGGCTGCCCCCGGGCTCGACTGACATAACAGCCGCGTAACCGCGTTACAGGCTCGTTACCGCGCTGCGCGTACAACGTGGTCGGCTCATGACGATGCAGACACCGCTGCCCCGCCTGACGACCCTGCGGCGCCGGCTGCTGGCCTGCCTGGCGCTCGTCGTCACCGCCGGCGTGGTGGTCGGTGCCGTATTGGTGACCGGTTCCCCGGCGCCGACCAAGGCCGCCGGGGCCACCAACGCGCCGACCGGAGCGGCGATGGTGCAGCGGCGCGACCTGGTGCAGACCGACACCGAGGCCGGGACCCTCAGCTACGCCGACCCGCAGACGGTCTATGACCGGCTCAGCGGGACGGTCACCTGGCTGCCCGGCGTGGGTCAGGTGGTCAAGCCCGGCGGCGTGCTCTACCGGGTCAACGGCGCGCCCGTCCTGCTCATGAACGGAACGACGCCCGCGTACCGGAGCCTGTCGGCCGCCGACAGCGATGGCGCCGACGTCCTCGAGCTCAACCGCAACCTCATCCGCCTGGGCTTCAACGCCGCCGGGATCGTGGCCGACGATGTCTGGCAGCCGGGCACCACGCTCGGCGTCGACCTGCTCCAGGAGTCGCTGGGGGAGACCGCCACCGGCAGCCTGTCGTTGGGACGGGTGGCGTTCCTGCCCGGTCCCCAGCTCATCGCCTCGGTCCAGGGCACGCTCGGGGCCACCGACAACGGTGGGTCGGCGGGCCAGCTCGCCGTCGACGCGGCCGATCCCGCCACCCCGCAGTACGTGAGCCTGAAGGCACCGGGGGCGGCGCTGGCCACCCCGAGCTCCCCGACGACGACCCCGACCACGCCCACGACGTCCAAGCCGCACCGCCACCGCCGCCCCAGGCCCAGGGCCGCGGCTCAGGCGCCCTCGCTGGCGGCGCTCCTGGCCCTGCTCAAGGCCGAGAGCGCCCAGCTCAGGGCGGAGGCGGCGCAGCTCAAGGCCGCCCAGCAGCAGCCCGCCCACGCCAACGCTCCGGCGGCGTCGGCCAGCACCGGCGGCGGCCACGGCAACGGCAGCGGTTCCAACAACAGCGGCGGCGCCACCGGCAGCAGCGGCCAGGCGATCCTGCAGACCACCTCGACGCGTCTCGTCGTCACCGTCGACCTCGACGCGTCACTGCAGAGCGAGGCCCGCGTCGGCGAGCGGGTCACGGTGCAACTGCCGGCCGGCAACACCGTCAACGGCAGGGTCAGCGCGGTCAGCTCCGTGGCCCAGAGCCCCAGCTCCGGCGAGACCTCCGGGAACGGCGGCGGGAGCGGCGGAAGCGGAGGCGGCGGCAACGGCGCGAACGGAAGCGCGAACGGCAGCGGGTCCTCGTCGACGATCCCGGTCACGATCACTCTGTCGGGCCGCCACACCGGGGCCGGCCTGGACGAGGCCGCGGTCAGCGTGAACTTCGCCCGACGGCACGCCCGCAACGTGCTCTCGGTGCCGGTGACGGCGCTGCTGGCCGTGGGCGGCGGCGACTACGCGGTTCAGCAGGCGGTGGCGCCTCACACCCGGATCCCGGTCAGTGTCGGGCTGTTCGCCGCCGGCTACGTGCAGATCTCGGGACGCGGGATCATTCCGGGGCTCCGGGTGACCGACTCGCAGGGGTGAGCGTGGTGCTGGCGCTGGACGTGGTCGGCAAGGAGTACCCCGGCGGGGTGGCCGCGCTGCGGGGGGTGAGCGTCGATATTCCCGAGTCAGACCAGGTGGCCGTGGTGGGCCCCTCGGGCTCGGGCAAGACGACCCTGCTGACCATCCTGGGAACGCTCGAGCGGCCGACCAGCGGCGCGGTGCGCGTGGCAGGGGTGGAGGTGACGGGCGCGTCCGACCGCCGGCTCGCCGGCCTGCGCGCGCACGAGATCGGCTTCGTCTTCCAGAGCTTCCACCTCCAGGAGTGGATGACCGCGGTGGACAACGTCGCCACGGGCATGCTCTACACCGGCGCCCGCAGCCGTGACCGTCGCGCGGCGGCATGCACGGCGCTCGAGCGCGTGGGGCTCGGGCACCGCCTGCAGCATCGCCCCGGGCAGCTGTCGGGCGGCGAACGCCAGCGCGTCGCCATCGCCCGAGCTCTGGCCAAGCGCCCGGCGATCATCCTTGCCGACGAGCCGACGGGCAACCTGGATTCCACCGCGGGCGCGGAGGTCGTGGCCCTCCTGCACGACCTCGCTTCCGACGGGGCGACGCTGGTGCTCATCACCCACGATCACGGCGTCGCCGCCACCTTCGCCCGGCGCATCCAGATGCGCGACGGCGAGATCGTCGCCGACGACCGGCAATGACCGGCGCCACGCTGCCGGCGCCTGGGCCCCCGCGCCCGCCCGCGGAAAGCGCGGCGCGTCCCCAGGCCGCGCGACTCTCCGCTCGCGAGCTGTTCGGGACCGCGCTGCAGGGCCTGCGCACCCGCCGCCTGCGCGCCGCGCTCTCCGCGCTCGGGATCGCCATCGGCATCGGCGCCATGGTGGCCGTGGTGGGCGTGTCGGCCTCCAGTCAGGCCCAGCTCCTGGCCGAGATCGACGCGCTGGGCACCAACCTCCTCACGGCGACGCCGGGACAGACGCTGTCGGGCGACAACGAGGTCCTGCCCACCACCTCGGTGCCCATGGTGGCGGGAATGACGCATGTGCACAGAGACGTGGCCGTCTACCAGGTCTCCGGCCCCGCGGTGCTGCGCAGTCCGTACGTGCCCGCGCTCCAGACCGGCGGGATCGGCGTCGACGCCGCCGGGGCGAATCTGCCTCAGGTGGTCGGCGCCGGCATGGCGGCAGGGCACTTCCTGGACGGGGTGTCCAGCCGCTATCCCGAGGTCGTCCTTGGCGCGCAGGCCGCCTCCATCCTTGAGATCGACTCGGTCGGCGGCCACGTCGAGGTGTATCTCGGGAACGCCTGGTTCACCGTCGTGGGGATCCTCAGGCCGATGCTGCTGGACTCCGCACTGGACACCACCGTGTTCATCTCGCTGACGGTGGCCGAGCGCCTGTTCCACATCGCGCCCAATCCGTCGGAGATCTACGTCCGCGCCAACGTCAGCGACGTCACCTCGGTGGCCAACCTCCTGGCCTCCACCGCCGACCCCCAGAATGCCTCGGGCGTCAACGTCAGCCGCCCCTCCGACACGCTCGAGGCCCGCGCGGCAGCCAAGGGCCAGTTCACCACTCTGCTGCTCGGACTGGGCGCGGTGGCGCTCCTCGTCGGCGCCATCGGCATCGCCAACATCATGGTCATCTCCGTGCTGGAGCGCCGCGGCGAGATCGGGCTGCGCCGCGCGCTGGGGGCGACTCGCCGCCACATCAGCCTCCAGTTCCTCACTGAGTCCGGGCTGCTGGCGGCGCTCGGCGCCGTCGTCGGGCTGGGCCTCGGCGCCGGCGCCACCGAGGTCTACGCGGTGGTCCGCAACGAGCCGTTCGTGGTGCCGCTGTACGCGCTCGTGGCCGCGCCCGCGTCGGGGCTGATCATCGGCGCC
>DASXJW010000141.1:0-55038 GCA_036497165.1 Solirubrobacteraceae bacterium | reverse complement strand
TAGTTCATGTCGTACTTGAGCTCCGTCTGGCGGATCAGCCCGAGGTACGCGTTGTTGAGCATCACCATCACGAACGGGACCTCGTATTGGCAGGCGACGGCGATCTCCTCCATCAGGAACTGGAACGAGTAGTCGCCGACGACACCGACGATCGTCTTGTCGGGGCGCCCGAGCTTGGCGCCCGTGCACGCCGAGATCTCCCAGCCCAACGGCCCCGCCTGCCCGCAGATCAGGTAGTGGCGGGGCTTGTAGACCTCCTGGTGCTGGCCGGAGAAGATCTGATACAGCCCGATCGCGGTGACAAAGACGGCGTCCTTGTCGAAGAACTCGTTGATCTCTTGAAACACCCGCTGGGGCTTGATCGGGATGTCGTCATAGTCCGTCTTGCGGGCGAGCTCGCGGCGCCGGTCGGGAACCTGCGTGGCCCAGGTGGTCACGGCCTGGGTCCCGTTCAGCCGGCGGCGTGCCGCCTCGACGAGCGCCTGCAGCGCCACCTTTGCGTCGGCGACGATTCCGAGGTCGGGCCCGAACACCCGGCCGATCTGGGTCGGCTCGACGTCGATGTGGATGAACCTGCGCGTGCCGCGGTAAACGTCCAGATCGCCCGTGTGACGATCGGCGAACCGCGCTCCGATCGCCACCACGAGGTCGGACTCCAGCAGCGCCTGGTTGCCGGCGCGCGTCTGGGTCTGGATTCCCGCCTGCCCGACGTAGAGCGGATGGTCGTTCGGGATGGAGCCCCAGCCCATCAAGGTAGGCAGGACCGGCACCTGCAGCAGTTCGGCGAGCTCGACGAGCTCATCGCACGCCTCGGCGAGGATCACGCCGCCGCCGGGCATCAGCAGGGGACGCTCGGCCGACAGCAACAGGTCAAGCGCACGCTCGACGGCCGCCGGGTGGGGCGCGGCGCGGGGCACCGCCAGCCGCCCGTCTGCGGCTGCGTCATACTCGATCATGGCCAGCTGTACGTCGATTGGCAGGTCGATGTGCACGGGGCCGGGGCGGCCCTCGCGCATGATCTGAAAAGCCTCGCGGAACACCCACGGGAGCTGGTCTGGCTGGCTGACGAGGTAGCTCTTCTTCACCACGGGCTTGACGATCTGGGCGATGTCGACCGCCTGGAAGCCCTCGCGGTCGAGCTGGGACAGCGGCACCTGGCCGGTGATCGTGAGGATCGGGATGGAATCGGCCCACGCCGTGTACAACCCCGTGACCATGTTCGTCCCCGCCGGCCCGGACGTTCCGACGGCGACGCCGATCCGGCCGGTCGCCCGGCTGTAGCCGTCGGCGGCGTGCGTGGCGCCCTCCTCGTGGCGGACCGTGAGGTGGCGGATCGACGAGCCGCGCAACGCGTCATAGAAGGGGAGGATCGAGGCCCCGGGAATCCCGAAGATCGTGTCGACCCCCTCGGACTCGAGCACTTCGACCACCGCCTGCATGGCGGGCATTGAACTCATTGCGTTGCCTTCCTTTTTTCGGATTCGTCGGTGCGCGCGTCTCGAGTCAGCGGCCGATAGCGAGAGTGCCGCCGGGAGTGCTCCTCGGCGACTGGCCCGAGGGATGGGCCGCGACCTGACCGGTTGTCGGCCAGGGCGGCGGCGAGCGTCGCTAGCGTCTTCGACGACCCGTCCTTCGTGGCGAGCGCAACCTCAAGAGCATGCCGAGCATCCTCGTCGCCCCCGACTCGTTCAAAGGCACCTTTTCCGCGGTCGCGGTTGCGGCTGCGATCGGTCGTGGGGTCGACCGGGCCGGGGTGGACGTCGATCTGTGTCCGGTGGCCGACGGTGGGGAGGGCACGGTCGAGGTCGTGCTCGCGTCGCTCGGCGGGCAGGTGGTGCATGCACCCGCGCACGACCCGCTCAAACGTGAGCTGGTGGCGCCATTTGCGTTGCTGGGCGAGGATGGCGAGCGCGCGCTCGTGGAGACGGCCGCCGCCAGTGGCCTGGCGCTGCTGAGCTCGGCGGAGCTGGACCCGTGGCGCGCAAGCACCTACGGCACCGGCGAGCTCATCTCCGCGGCGATCGCTGCGGGCGCTCGGGAGGTGCTGATCGCTGTCGGCGGCTCAGGCACCGTCGACGGTGGGCGGGGCGCGCTGGAGGCGATCGCCGAGCGCGGCGGCATCGGCGAGGCGCGGATCATCGTCCTGTCGGACGTGGAGACGCCGTGGGAGCGCTGCGCGGAGATCTATGGCCCGCAGAAGGGTGCCGACGCCGAGACCGTGCGACGCCTGGCGGCGCGCCTGGACAGGTACGCCGGAGAGCTTCCTCGTGATCCACGCGGGGTCGCGATGACGGGCGGAGCGGGCGGGCTGTCCGGCGGACTGTGGGCCGGCGTTGCCGCCGAGTTGAGGCCGGGCGCGCCGTACGTGCTGGATGTCCTGGGTTTCGATGCACGCCTGCACACCGCGGCCGCGGTCGTCGTCGGTGAGGGACGGCTGGATCGCCAGAGCGTGATGGGGAAGATCGTCGGTGAGATCGCCGGCCGCGCAAGCGCCGCCTCCGTGCCGCTGCACGCAATCGTCGGCCAGGCAGAGATCGACGGCGTGACCGCCGCCCGGATCGGCCTACGCTCGGTCACGGAGGCAACGACGCTTGCCGAGCTCGAGGCGGCGGGCGAACGGCTGGCGCGCGCGGTCAGCGGATCCTGAGAAGAGCGGCGGCCGGGGGCGCCGGCCGGCGCACATCCGATGCGCCGGCCGTAGTCGCGTCCTGGCAGAACGATCGTGTCAAGCGGCTTCGGGGTACGAGGCCGCGCCACCGTCGAGCGGCAGGCCCGACGCCTGACTGTCGTCGAAGACGTCCCAGTTGGCGGGAGCGCCTCGGCGGACCGCCCGGACCTCGGCCACACTCCCGGCGATCGCCAGCGCGGTCGCCAGTGGCGGCACGACCGGGGCGAACGTTCTGGCGTTGACGAGCAGCAGGCCGCCGACGAGTGCACCCGCGATCAGGCAGACGAGGATGCGTAGCATCCGCGCCGGATCAGTCGAGGACACCCGCCGATCGGCCACCTCCCGCGACAGGTTGATCAGTGTGGCGGTCGCGGCGGTCGTGAAAACCCCCTTGACGTCAAGCGACCCCACCGCGCTGCTCTGCATTCCCATCGCGATCGCTTCGACCACCGCGAGGCACGTGGCGGACGTGGCGGATGGATGGCCTGAGACCACCAGCCAGGCCGCCAGGAACGCGACCTGCAGGAGAAGCACACCGCCGAGTGCCAGCGACAGGGTCCGCGACTGCAGGCGGGTGCCCCGCACTCGCCTGATGCCCCGTGCCGCGATGAACACCCCGAGGGCGAAGGCGACCAGTACTGCGCCGACGCGAACGAGGTTGGGACCTCCAGGCTTGAAGGCGTTCGCCGCCCCGAGTCCAAGGAAGACCAAGTTGCCCGTCATGAACGCGCTGAAGACCTTGCCGAACGCGATGAAGCTGATGGCGTCGACCACTCCTGAGGAGAAGGTCAAGCTCATCAGTACGCCCTCCCGCGGTGTGTGCCGACCGATCATCGCTGTACTCCAGACCCATCAAATACGCAGTAAGTCACGAAAATTCCAGTCCTTATCCGAGGGTGGCAGTCGCCCGAGCCGCGTCTCGTGCTGGGCAGATGGTGCCGCGATCCATGGCTTCGGCCACTGGTCCGCGGCACTGGAGTACCCGGACTCATGGCCGGACGACGAACCACGGCCTTGGTCACGGCTGATGGGTCTCTGAACACCGTCATCGGGTTCAGGGGGTACGCCCGATGACGTACGCGGAGAGCCGTCCTGGGGCTGACGACAAACGCAACACGTCCGGGCACCATGCCGATGACGATGTGCAACAGTCCCTTGGCACGACGTGATCATGGACGGGTAGGGTGATCGGACTGCCGCTTGCAGCGGCGTTTTCCCCGGTCGATCAGCACTATCTCCTCCAAGCGCGTCAGATGCAGGCGCTGTCGTTTGCGGTGCACATCCCACTGGTGGCGTTTGGGATCTCGCTCCCCGCGATGGTGATGCTCGTTGAGTGGCTGGGGCTGCGGACCGGAGATCGGCTGTATCTGACGCTGGCGCGACGGTGGACGCGAGTGATGGTGGCGCTGTTCGCGGTGGGGGTGATCACCGGGACGGTGTTGAGCTTTGAGATGGGGTTGCTGTGGCCAAACTTCACCGGCACGTTCGGAAGCGTGTTCGGGGTGGGCTTCGCAATCGAAGGGTTCTCGTTCTTCCTTGAGGCGATCTTCATCGGGGTCTACGTGTATGGGTGGGGCCGCCTGTCGGGGCGTCTGCATCTGCTATGCGGCGTGCCGATCGTGATCACCGGCTTCACCGGCTCACTGATGGTGATCGCGGTCAACGCTTGGATGAACCACCCCGGCGGGTTTCGCCTGCGTGCCGGGAGGGTGGTTGACGTGGACCCGTTCCGGGCGCTGTTCGCCAACAGCTACCTGTGGTCCGAGTTGATCCACATGTACATCGCCGGGTACATCGTGAGCGGCTTCATTCTTGCCGGGGCCTACGCGTTCGGCCGGCTCCGGGGACGGTGGGGGCGCTACGAGCGCACAGCGCTGACGATCCCGCTCACGATTGCGGCGCTCGCCGCGCCGGTGCAGATTCTGGTCGGCGACTGGGCGGCGCGCGCCGTTGCCACGACGCAGCCGACCAAGCTGGCGGCGATCGAGGGCCTAGACAACACCACGCGCGGCGCTCCCGAGCACATCCTGGGGTGGTACACCGCGGGCCAGGTCAAGTACGGCATTCAGATTCCGCACCTGCTGTCGATCCTCTCCTTCCACAGCTGGGACGCCAAGGTGCAGGGGCTCGACGCGGTGGCGCCCAGCCAGCGCCCGCCCGTCAACGTCGTACGGATCGCGTTCCAGACGATGGTCGGAATCGGGACGCTGCTGGCGCTGCTCGGGGTGCTCTATCTGGTGGTCTGGATCCGGCGTAAGCGCGCGCCCGAGTCGATGTGGTTCTACCGAGCGCTCGTCGTTGCGGGACCAGCGGCGGCCGTGGCGCTGATCGCGGGATGGGTGGTGACCGAGGTCGGCCGCCAGCCGTGGGTGGTCTACCGGGTGATGCCGACCGCGGCCGCAGTGACCGGTGCGCATGGCATCCCCGTCGGCTACCTCGTGCTCGCCGCCAGCTACCTCGTGGTGGCGTGCGGACTGGTCTGGGTCCTACGACGCCTGGCGCGCGCGCCCCTTGACCTCCCCATGGAACCGCCGGCCCGGCTGCTCACGGCGGCTTAGACGATGCTGCAATCGCTGCCGTTGATATTCGTGCTGGCGGGACTGGTGCTCTACACCGTGCTCGCCGGCGCCGATTTCGGCGCCGGCTTCTGGCAGTTGTTCGCGGGCCGTGGCCCGCGCGCCGAGCACGTGCGCGAGCATGCGCACGAGTCGATGGCTCCGGTATGGGAGGCCAATCACGTGTGGCTGATCTTCGTGCTCACCGTGTTCTGGACCGCCTACCCGCGCGCGTTTGCCTCGATCGCCTCGACGCTCGGCGCGGCGCTGTTCATCGCTGCCATCGGGATCATCTTCCGCGGCGCCAGCTATGCGCTGCGAGCCGGCGCTGCGAATCTCCGCGAGTCGGCGTGGATTGACACCGTCTTCTCGCTGTCCTCGATCCTCACGCCGTTCGCGCTCGGCGCGGCGATCGGTGCGATAGCGACCGACCGCGTCCCCGTCGGCAACGCCGCCGGGCAGCTCTTCACCAGCTGGTTGAATCCCACCTCGATCTTCATCGGCGTGCTCGCTGTCGTCAGCAGCGCCTACCTGGCCGCGGTCTACCTCGCCGCCGACGCGGCCCGCGACGGTCGGGATAGCGTCGAGCGCGAGTTCCGCCGGCGCGCGCTCGGCGCGGGCGTGGTCGCCGGGCTGATCGCCATCGCCGGGATCTTCGTGGTCAACGCTGACCGCCACAAGCTGTTTCACTCGCTGCTGACCGGCCGTGCGCTGCTCGCCGTGATCGTGTCCGCTGTGGCCGGCGCCGCGACGCTGATGCTCGTGTACCGCCGGCGATTCGCGCAGGCCCGCTACGGCGCCGCGCTCGCGGTCGCCGCGATCGTCGCCGGGTGGGCGCTCGTCCGCTGGCCCACGATCCTCCCGGCCCTCACCATCCGTCAGGCCGCCGCCGGGCACGACACCCTCGTCTGGGTGATCGTGTGCGTGCTCGGCGGGGGCACGATCCTGCTTCCCTCGCTCGCCCTCCTCTTCCGGCTCACCCTCGCGGGCCACCTCCGCCCGGTCGAGCCCGGCCTGCTCGAAGACGCCGGTTCGCGGCCCGGAGTCGTGACCTCGCCTCTGCTCGCGCGCTCAGCGATCGCCTGCCTCATCGCCGGCGCTGGCCTGCTCAACTTGGCAGACGCCCGCTGGGCTCACGCGATCGGGGTGGTCTGCCTCATTGGTTTCATCGTCATCGCGGCCCGCGTGATCATCCCTGGCGCGCTCGGCGAGCAGGTGTTCACGCGCTGAGCCGAGTGCCTCCGGGCGTTCGGCGGAACATCAGCGATCCCGTCTGGCGGTGTGGGGCTGCGCAATCGTGGCGCGGAGATGGGTGCCGCGGCCAGGAGGACTCTCAACGTGCACGTGGCCGCCGAGCGCGTCTATCCGATCCGCGAGTCCGCGGATGCCGCTGCCGGTGACGTCGGCGCCGCCGACGCCGTCATCCCTGATGTCGATCAGCAGGAGCCCGTCGCTCTCGTGCAGGTTGACCGCCGCGTGAGAGGCTTGCGCGTGCTTGGTCACGTTGGTGAGCGCCTCGGCGATGAAGAAGTAGACCGCCGCCTCGACGTCGGGCGGATAGCGGGCGTCGCTGATGTCAACGCTGATGGGCAGCGGGATCCTCGCGGCGAGGGCGGCCACAGCTTCGGCGAGGCCCTGGTCTGTGAGGATTCTGGGGTGTAGTCCGTGGGCCAGTTCTCGGAGCTCGTTGAGCCCCTCGCTGGACTCCGTCAGAGCTGCCTGGAGCAGTTCGCGGGCGCTCTGGGGGTCCCGATCGTACTCCTGGTCCGCGAGTTTCAGGTTGAGGATGGTCGTGACGAGGCGTTGCTGAGCGCCATCGTGGAGATCCCGCGCGATGCGCCTTCGCACCTCGTCGCCGGCCGCGATGATCCGCGCTCGTGAGGCGATCAGGTCGGCGCGGGAGCGGGCGACTCGTGGAATGGAGCCCCCGATCGTGGCGGCGACGACGAAGGCGGCGAGAGCGACCCAGTCCGAACCGTGCTGAAGCGAGAGGCTTCCGACCGGAGCGAGAACGAAGTAGTCGAACGCCAGGACACTCTCCAAGGCGGTGAGCAGACCCAGCCACACTCCCCAGATCGTGGAGATGAGAAGCACCGCTACCACGTAGACGACGCCCAGCGTGTCGGCCGGGGCCACCTGCTTGAGGAGCGCGACGATCGCGGTGCAGACGGCAACGGCACCCGTCGCGGCAGCTACGCCAACCGCGAGCTCACGCCCCGATCCCGAACCCAAGAGGTCGGACAGCCGTCTCAAGATCGACCTCATTCCAGAGCCTCCCATCGGGAGCAAGTCGGGCCACGGCAGATCGTATAGTGGTTCACCATGGATGAGACGGCCCCCATGAGGGTGGTCGTGGGGGAAGATCACCCGATCTTTCGGGAGGGCCTTGTTCGAGTCCTGGAGGGCGGCGGATTGGAGGTGGTCGCGGCCACGGCCGACGCGCGTGATGTCGTCCGGAAGACCCGCGCGTATCACCCGGATGTCGTCGTCGTCGACATTCAGATGCCGCCGGACCGGCAGGATGACGGGCTGCGCGCCGCCCTGGAGATCCGCGCGAGCGATCCGGACGTTGGCGTCCTTGTCCTCTCGGAGTTCTTGGAGAGCCGCTACGCCCTCGATCTTGTCGGCGACAGAGCCGAGGGCGTCGGCTACCTACTCAAGGACAAGGTCGGCGACGTGGCGGGCTTCATCGAAGCCGTGCGTCGTGTCGCAGCCGACGGGTCCGCGTTCGACCCGGATGTGGTCGCCCTCCTCGTCGCCCGGAAGCGTTGGACCGGTCCACTTGGCACTTTGACGCAGCGCGAGCTTGAGGTGTTGTCTTTGATGGCCGCAGGGTGCTCCAATGCCGGCCTCGCCGAGCGGCTCGTGGTGACCGTCCCGACCGTGGAGCGGCACATCACGAGCATCTTCGACAAGCTCAGCCTGCAGCAGTCACGTGAGCAGCACCGGCGTGTCCTCGCCGTATTGACGTACCTTCAGTCGTGACGGCCGAAGAGCAACACGAGGTCGGTCGATGCGAGTTCAGTCTTCGCGACGAATGCGGTGGCGCCGCAGCGTTGCAGTTGAGAACTCTCCACCTCATCGATGTCGGATGACATCAACACGATGGCGACCGTCGGGCAGCGCCGGGAGAGCGCGGCCGCGACCTCGAATCCATCTCGTCCCTCGAGATTGATATCGAGCAGTACCCCGTCGGGGCAGTCACCGTCGGTGACGGCAAGCGCTTCGTCGCCGCCGGCGACGAGGTTGAATGGCTTCAAGCCGCGGATCGCCAGAAGCTTCGCGGCAGTCCGACGGAAGTGGGGGCTGTCATCGACCACCAGGATGCGACCGGGCATACGGGGAGCGTGTCAGCGCCGGCAGCCGTCCACAATGGGGGCTAACCCCAACTTGTATCGGGAGCGCCTACTGACGCAGTTCGGTGAGGTTGCCGTCCTGCGTGGCGACCCAGATCGATTGACCCGAGAGAGCGATCGCCACCGGCGCGCTGTGAAGGACGACGGTGCCCGTGACTGCCGGCTGCGCCGCGTTGGAGATCCGGTACAGCGTCTTCGTCTGGCGGCTGAACGCCCAGACGGTAGACCCCGTCTCGACCGAGTCGATCCCGTCCAGCGCGGGAGCGACCGCCACCTCGCGGGTGACGCGCAGGCTCGACACGACCGGGTCAAAGACGGTCACCGTGCCGTCGCGGTTCGCGATCCACACGCCGCGGTTGAGCGTTGCCGCCACGGGCGACGGGCCGCCGTCGAACTGGCTGGTCCCGCCGTCCGCCCCCATCCTGATCAGCGCGGGAGGTGAGGGTTGGACCGCCCACACCCATCCCTCTCCGCAGGCCACGCCGGTCGGCGCCTCAGCCGCATGGCCGGCTGCGAGCACCGCGCCGGTTGAAGCGACATGTGTGACTGTGCCGCTCGAGTCGATCGCGCACGCCGATTGGTCGTCGGGGTTCACCGCCACCACGGTGGGAGCAGCGGGCAGGGAAGTCGCGGGGAGGGCCTTGCCGGTGGAGGGGTTCAGGCCGGCCAGCGGCCCGAGCGCCGAACCCGCCACCCAGATGCGGTCGTACCCCGCCGCGAGCGCCCCGGGACGCCCGCCGACACGGAACGTCTCGACGCGTCCGGTGCCAGTGGCGACGCGCGCAACCGTACCGCGGGCCGGCTCGGACGCCCATACGTTGCCGTTCGTATCAGCGGTCAGGGCACCCGGGGCCGATCCCAGCGTCACCACGCGCTCCTGGGTGATGCCAGGGGTCGACTTCACCACGGTCTCCGCCGTCGCCACCGGTGCCAGCGCCCGCCGGTGCACAGCGCGGTGCCGCGGCGTGCTCGACGACTGGCTGGAGACGAGAACGACGGCAAGCGCGAGCGCCGCCCCGAGCACGACCGCGGCCAGATAGGAGAGGCGCCTCCACCAACGGGGGCGCCGAGGCACTGCGGGCCCAGGTGCGTGATCTCCGCCAGCGGGTGGTGGCGGCGTACCTGGTGGGTGACCCCCATCAGCACCTGGAGGCGGCGCATCTGGCGGCGGCCCTGCGCCCGCAGCCGCGGGCCGGCTCGCGGTGAGGCTGAGGAACACGTCATCGAGCGTGGGGCGACGCCACCCGAGATCCTCCACAGCGATCCCGGACTGCTCGACGCGGTCACCGGCCGACAACAGCGTCGCGACTGGATCGACGGTCGGCACCGTGACCTTCTGCCACCTCAGGTCCGCGACGGGCTCCCCGGACCCCACGCCGACCAGCATCTGCCGCATCCGCTCGACGTCGACGCCGTTGCGCACGCGAACCTCCAGCATGTCCTGCCCGAGACGATCCTTCAACTCACTGGACGTCCCCGCCGCCACGATCTGGCCTCGCTCGATGACCGCGATCTGGTTGGCCAGGCGGTCGGCCTCCTCCAGGTACTGCGTGGTCAGCAGCACCGTTGTCCCCTCCCGGGCAAACTCCTCGACCAGCCGCCAGAGCTCGAGCCGCGTGCCCGGATCGAGCCCGGTCGTGGGCTCGTCCATGATGAGGACGAGCGGCCGACCGACGAGGCTCGCGCCCAGATCGACCCGGCGGCGCATCCCGCCCGAGTAGGTGAACACCCGCCGGTCCGCCGCCGCGGACAAGGACAAGCGCTCCAGCACCTCCCCCGCCCGCGCTCGCGCCTGCTGGCGACTCAAGCCGTAGAGCCGGCCGACGAGCTCGAGGTTCTCGCGGCCCGTCAGGGTCGGGTCGACAGCCGCTGCCTGGCCGGCCAGTCCGATCAACGGGCGGACCCAGCGAGCCTCCCGCGCGACGTCCCTGCCGCCGATCCATGCGCGTCCGGAATCGGGCTCGAGCAGCGTCGAAAGGATCCTCACCAACGTGCTCTTCCCGGCGCCGTTGCGTCCCAGCAGCGCCTGCACCGTGCCTGCCTCCACCCTCAGATCCACGCCCTGGAGAGCGAGCGTGGAACCGAACGCCTTCCGCACACCCTCTACGAGGACCATGGGCTCGCCGCCGGTCACGCCAGCTCCCGGCACGCAGACTCAGAGCACGAACACCGCGACACGATCCGAGCACGATCGCAGCCGCGCCCGTAGCCCGCTCCTGTCCTGCGGACAGACAGGCACTGTCCGGTGGAACGTCGTCGGCGAGCAGAACGGCCGCGATGGTTACGTCCATGTTGCAGCACCCCAACATCCCCTTGGCGGCGAGCTGCCCGGGATGCGGCCTGCCCATCCTCTTCGACCGGGCCGAGCTCGAGGCCGACGATCCTCGCCTTCGCGACGTGATGTGCGCCTTCTGCGGAACCATCACGTCGATGTCGCGGCTCAGCTCCGAGACGTACGTCGCCAACGGGGCCTCGACGGTCGGCGAGCGCGGCTGAGGCGATCATTTTCCTTACCTTGACCGGCAGCCGCGAAGCACGCGCCGGTGATACGTCAATCGGCGGGCAGGCGGCCACGTGGCTTGCCCATCCCACGGAGGTCCACTGATGAGCTCGATCGCAATGAACGGTACGCCCACCACGCCCACCGCCGAGCGCCCGGCCTTCGTGGAACCGCGAGGTGGGGTGGTGAGCTTCGTCCGCGACACCCTGCTGATCACCCGCCGGCACCTGCTGCGTACCTGGCGCACGCCTCAGATCATCATCTTCTCCGCCGTCATGCCCATCATGTTCGTGTTGCTCTTCCGGTACGTGTTCGGAGGAGCGATCCACGTTCCCGGGTACCGGAACTACGTGGACTACCTCATTCCTGGGATCGTGGTCCAGACGGTGCTGTTCGGGGGGTCCTCCACTGCCGTCGGCATGGCCGAGGACCTTACGTCCGGGATGACGGATCGCCTTCGCTCGCTCCCCACGCACCGATCGGCGATTCTCGCCTCCAGGACCCTCGCCGACGCGCTGCGCCTGACCTACACCGTGGCGCTCGTGGTTGCCGTCGGGTGGCTCGTGGGCTTTCGGTTCCACAGCGGCCCGGTGCGGGTCGCCGAGGGTCTCGGCATCACACTCCTGTTCGGATACGCCTGCTCGTGGCTGTTCGCGCTTCTCGCGCTGACGGCGCGACAGACCGAGACGGCGCAGATGGGCGCGTTCCTGATCACGTTCCCGATTGTGTTCGCGTCATCGATCTTTGCCGCGCCGGCCACCATGCCGACGTGGCTGCGCGACTTCGCCGATGTGCAGCCGGTCACCAAGGTCGTCGATGCTCTGCGCGTGCTCGCCGAGGGCAACCTCCCTGCCACACGACCGGCGCTGTATGCGATCGCGTGGTCCGTCGGGGTGCTGATATTCGCGGCGACCGCAGCCACGTTGCGGTTCCGACGCGGCGGCTGACCGCAACGGAGGCAGCTCGCGCGATACCCCGCGCGAACCAGCGCCTGATGCGTCGGGGGTGCGCACGCGTTCAGACGTACGGCATGCAAGCGTCGCCGGTGTTGCGGACTATGCCGCCGCAGAGACGCGCGTACGGCCCGTATTGAGTTCGAGAAAGCGCCGGGCATGTAGATCGGCATGCGGCTCGTCTGTGATGTACACATGCCCCGCATCAGGCCAGATACTCAGCTCGGCGCGCGGAATGGCGCGGGCCAGGCGGCGTGCGTTCTCCGGCGGCATGATCCGATCCTCGGCGCCGTGGAGGACCAGCGTGGGCGCTTGGATCTGCCGGAGCCGAAAGGCGCTGCTGTGGGTCGCGGCGGCCGCGACCTGATGCAGATAGGCCAGCGTCGTGATCTCGTTCTGGACGCGTCTGGCGATGTCCTCGGCGATGCGATGGCCGTGGTGACGCCGGGTGCGAACGGCATAGCTGTAGGGCACCGCCGCCCACTCCGCCTCCTCCGGCGCCATCGCGCCGACGCGGACGAAGAAGCTCAGTGGCTCCGGGTCGGCCAGGACCGCGTCAGGCCCCCCGGCCGTCGTGGCGCCCAGAACGAGGGCATCGACGCGGTCCGGGTAGCGCAGTGCAACCTCCTGAGCGACCATTCCGCCCAGGGAGATCCCGTAGATGTGGGCTGACTCGACGCCGGCAGCGTCGAGGACGCTGATCGCGTCCCCGGCCATCTGGGACACGAGATATGGCAGGGGCCAGTAGCTGCTGCGCCCGATGTCCCGATTATCGAAGGTCAGCACCCGGAAGGACTCCGCCAACGTCGGCACCGTGCGCCACCAGGCGTCGAGGGTCATCGCTTGACCCCCGATCAACAGCACCGGCGGCCCACTTCCGGCGCTCTCCCAGTAGATCTGCGTGTTTCGGTTGCGGGCGGTTGGCATCGGAGGTGTGCGCGCACTCACCGGCGAAGGT
The DNA here is from genome assembly GCA_036497165.1 of Solirubrobacteraceae bacterium. Taxonomy (GTDB): domain Bacteria; phylum Actinomycetota; class Thermoleophilia; order Solirubrobacterales; family Solirubrobacteraceae; genus Palsa-465. Next base: position 42,048 of record DASXJW010000141.1, on the reverse strand, counting down.
CCGGCTATCGGGGCGCGCGTCCGACATGATCATCTCGGGTCAGGGACACCTCGGATCGTGTCCGGGTGGGCCGTTCTCGCCTGTCCGGAAGGTCCATCGGGCCCGTGTGACGCTGCCTCGTCTACCCCCATGGGCGCACGTGCGGCCCGCTGGGCCGCCGTCCGTCGTATAGGGGAAGCATCCGTCGGGCCGACGACAAAACCACGGGGGTTCGCGACTATCGCCGCTATGAGCTTTCAAGCATCAATCCTCGCTGAGGACCCACATGACGCAGCATTTCGCACCGCGGGCGACGTTTCGCCTGAACCGTGGCCCTTCCATGGAGATCCGGTCCCGCTGCCGGCACTCGCCGAGCTCGTGTGTGCAAGCACGGAGGAGATGGCCGAACGGGCACGGACGGCGTTGGCGCCCGTCCTGCCCCACCAGGTGCTGGTGATCGTCGCGCCCGGCGCCGACGGGCTGCCCGTCCGCATCGCGGCTCCCCCCGAGCTCAAGGAACGGTTGGCCGCCATCGACTGGTCAAAGATCGCTGCGGCGCAGAGCTACGACGAGGGCGCCCGCCGCGTGCCGGTCCCCGACGCCATTGCGGGCCTGCGCGCTGCCGGCTGGAGCGCCGGCTCCGCCGGAGTCGGGGTGATGCTCGTCGTGGCCTCCGACCAGAAGCTCGAGCTCGGTCCGGAGCAGGACACCATGGCGCGGACCGTGGCGATGCTCGCGGCGGCGCGCCAGCGCGGAGTCGGCCAGGCGCCCTCGCCCGGAACCCTGGCGTTCTCCCACGCCATGAGTCAGGAGCGTGACCGCATTCGCTGGGAGCTTGCCAGCGGACACGCGGCCACCCTGGCTGCGCTGCTGAAGACCTTGCGAGACGCCTCCCATGGTGGACGTGGATCGACGCCGCCGGGGATAACGGTGGCGATCGACCTGGCATCACAGGCGCTCCTGGAGGTCAAGGCAACGGCTCAGCGCCAGGACGCGTCGCTGTACGTGCCCGGAGCTGAAGCGTTCGAAGCGACCGAGAAGGAACTGCGCGACATCGTACGCACCGCCGGTCTGCGATTGGTCAGTGGGTACGACGGCGCCAAGGATGCGATGCTCCCCCGCGCCCTCGCGCGGGCCGCTCGGGCGATCTCCTGTGAGTCGGCGCTCAACGCCGCGCGCCACCCCGGAGCGGACAAGCTACGCGTTCACTGGCGACTCGGGGAGGATCACCTCCGGGTCACGCTCGCCGACGACGGCGATGGCTTCAAGCACCCACAGCAGGAGGAGGCTCTGGCCGAGCAGGCGCACCTGTCCCGTCGGGTGGCCGGCCTGGGTGGAACCGTCGAGCTCGACACGGCTCCCGGGTGGGGGACCGCGGTCACCTGCACCTTACCGCTGCGAGCGCTGTCGCTCGTGCCGGAGACACCCGCCGACGAACACATCGCGAAGCTCCGCCCCCGGGAGCGCGAGGTGCTCGAGCTCATGGTCGCCGGGATGCGCAACCGGGAGATCGCGGAGCGGCTGTTCATCACGGTTCGGACCGTCAAATTCCACGTCTCCAACATCCTCCGCAAGTTCGACGCCCATTCGCGGGCCGAGGTCATCGTCCTTGCCCACAACGCGGGGATAACTCCACAGGCCTCCCACATGACCACGTCAGTCACACCTTCAAACGGTGTCAATCGCGAACCCGGGCAAGGGAGGCAAGCCCCATGAAGATCGTCGTCAGCGGAGCGTCCGGCCAACTCGGTCGCCTCGTGGCCGAGCAGCTGCTGGGGCGCGTCGCCCCTGAGGATGTCATCCTCGTCACCCGCACCCCGGAGGCACTGACCGAGCTCGCCCGCCTCGGCGCCGAGGTGCGCCATGGCGATTTTGACGAGCCCGGGTCCCTTCCGGACGCCTTCGCGGGTGGCGAGCGCCTGCTGCTGATCAGCACGTTGGCGGTGGGTCGCCGTGTCCAGCAGTGCCACGCGGCACTCGACGCCGCTGCGCGAGCCGGAGTCCGCCATGTCGTGTACACGTCGCTGACGAACCCCGTGGCGGGCCACCCGTCCGGGGAGGTTGTCGACGAGCATCGGGAGTGCGAAGAGCTCGTGCGAAGCTGCGGTCTCGCGTGGACCGTGCTGCGCAACGCCGCCTATGCCGAGCTTCAGGTGCCGCTCGGCGCAGTCGCAGCCACCTACGGGAGGCTCGTCACCAACGCTGGCGACGGACGCGTGGCGCCCATCTCGCGCAGCGACTGTGCGGCGGCCGCCGTCGTGGTTCTCACGACGGACGGGCAGGACGGCAAGACGTACGAGATCACCGGCGCCGAGGCTCTCACCCAGGCCGACATCGCTCGCTTATTGACCGACGTCACCGGGAAAGCCGTCAAGGTGGTGCCCACCGGTGACCGGAGGCTGATGTGGGGACTGGGCCGGCTCGGAACGCCCAAGCCCACTGCCCGTGCGATCGTCGACCTGGGGATCGCGACGCGCGAAGGGTACTTCGACGTCGTCGACCCGGCGTTCGAGCAACTGACCGGCCGGCCGCCCCGGGGCCTCCGCGAGGTCCTGGCGGCCCACCGCGAGGACCTGCTCGGCACCGACGACGCGGCGATGGCACATGGCTAGCGCGGCCCCCGGCGCTGCCGCGCCGATGCCGGATGCGCTGCGCAAGATGGTCGACGCGGTGGAGGGTCGAGCCGCTGCGGCAATGGAGCAGTTCGTCGCCGGGGAGGGATTCTCCGAGCTCCTGGTCCGCGTCACCGAGAACGTCGTGGCCGTATCGAGGATCAGCTCCGATGTCTGGGACCTGACGCTGCGTAACCTCCGCCTGGCCGGACGCGGCGACATCGATCGCCTGGCGGGTCACCTCCTGCGCACCGAAGACAAGTTGGAGATGCTGTTGCAGGCGTTTGAGCGGCAGGAAGCCGGGCCTGACCGGCAATGACACAGGTGCCGGGCATCCGCGGCGCCCTCGCCGCCGGGATCGAGACCGCCAACATCCTCCTGACGGCGCCGGACGCCCGCATCGGAACCACGCCGAGAGATCTTGTCTGGTCTCACCGGAAGACCACCCTGTACCGCTACAGGTCGACCGAACGCCGGCATCGGGTGCCCGTGCTCCTGGTGTTCGCACTCATCAACCGCCCCGAGATCTTCGACCTCCGACCGGGCAACTCGTTTGTCGAGTATCTCCTCGAGCAGGGCTTTGACGTGTATCTGCTGGACTGGGGGGTGCCGGGCGCCGAGGACGCGGAGACGGGCCTTGACTACTACGTCTGCGACGCCCTGCCGTGGGCCATGCGCGAGGTCCGGCGCTGCTCGGGCGCCGACAGCGTCACCTTGCTGGGCTGGTGCATCGGCGGCACCCTGTGCGCGTTGCACGCAGCGCTGGAGGGATCGCGCAGTCCCGCCCGCAACCTGATCCTCCTCACCACGCCGATTGATCCCAAGGATTCCCTCTACCGGACGTGGGTCGGGCGCGATTCGTTTGACGTGCAATTCGTCACCGACAAGTGGGACGTCGTCCCGGGTGTGGGCATCGACGTCGCGAACAAGCTGATGAAGCCCGTCGCGAATCTCTGGACCACGTACCGGAGGCTCGCTCAAAACGTCCAGGACGGCCGCGCGGACCGAGCGGCGTTCCAGTCGATGCAGAAGTGGATCAGCGACAACCCGCCGTTTCCGGCGCGCGCCTTCCGGGAGTGGGTGACCTGGATTTACAAGGAGAGGCGACTCGTCAACGGCGGACTGCGACTGCGCGGCAGGCGCGCCGACTTGCGCCGGATCACCCAGTCTCTGCTGATCGTCACAGCCGGTTCTGACCACATCGTCCCGCGGGCCAACACGACTCCGCTCCTCGACCAGGTGCTCAGCGCCGACGTGACGGATCTCGCGCTGCCGGGAGGTCACATCGGGCTGATGGCGGGGTCGGGCGCCCGGAACCGGATCTGGCCTGAGCTCGGCGAATGGCTCGCCGCGCGGTCGAGTGGCTGATGCCCTCGATCCCACTGAGCCTCCTTGACGAGCTCTATCTGAATCTCGATCGGGATACCGAGCCGTGGACCGTTCACTACGAGCTGCGGCTCGGGGTGCACCTCGATCCCGATCGCCTGTCCGCCGCCATCGCGCAGGCCGCCGACGCACATCCTCTGGCGCGCTCTCGCCTCGCCCCGTGGCGCCTCCAGGATCGCGGCTACGACTGGGAAATCGCGGACCGCCTGGACGATGTGCCCCTGAGGGTCACCGAGTGCGCCGACGAGGCGGCGCTCGAGTCAGAGCGCGAGCGAGTCTTCTGCACGAGCCCGTCGCTGATGAGCGCGCCGCCGTTCATGATCGTGCTCGCCCGGGGCCCGGCCGGGGATTCGGTGATGCTCAACCTTCACCATGCCGCCGGCGACGGGATCAGCGCGGCGCGGCTCCTGCTCTCGATCACCCGTGCCTATGCCGGGGAGGCCGACCCCGTCCCGCCCCTCGATCCCCTGGCGGTGCACGACGTGCGAGTCCTCGCGGCGGCGCGCTCCGCCCGGGAGGTCAGCGCACGGCGGCGCGCCATGCTGACCGCTTCCTGGCGGCCAGTCGTCCAGCCCGCGCGCGTGGCTCGCGATGGGGGCGACGACCGGCCGGCCTATGGATTCGAGTGCTTCGCGCTCTCGGTGGCTGAGAGCCGGAGCCTGTTCGCGCGACGTCCGAAGACCGCCACGGTGAACGACGTGCTGCTGGCGGCGCTGGCCATCGCGATCGGACGGTGGAACGCCGAGCACGGACGCCGCGCCAGCCCCATCGCGCTGTCGATGCCGGTCAACCTCAGACCACCGGAGTGGCAGCATGAGATCTTCTCCAACTTCGCCTCCTGGGTGACGGTGTGGGTGCGCCCCCAGCGCGGGGAGGACCTCAACTCGGTCGTCAGCCGCGTGGCGCAACGGACCGGTGCCATCAAGCGCGATCGGCTTGGTGGCATGGCCGTCGACATGCTGACCGTCACGAGCAGGCTCATGATCGCCGCCAAACGATGGTTTGCCCACATGAAGGCGGCCACGGCCGCTGCGGTGGTGGACACGGCCTCCCTCTCGAACCTGGGCGCGCTCGACCCGCTCCCGGCGCTGTTCGGCGGCGCGGAGGTGGCAGTCTGGTTCTCGCCGCCGAGCCAGATGCCGCTCGGTGTCGGCGTTGGCGCCGTGACCCTGCGCGACCGGTTGTACGTGACCATGCGCTACCGCCACGCGCAGTTTGATCGCGGCGCGGCCCGCCGGTTCGCCGAGCTCTACCGCCAGATCCTCGCGGGAACGGGCTGACAGGTGGGACTGACCGCTAAACCGAATCGTCGAGCTTCAACGCCAGGTAGAGCACCACGACGTCGTCGAGGTCGTGCGTGTCGCGGCCGGTCAGTGCCTTGATTCGTCCGAGCCTGTAGACAACGGTATTCGGGTTGACGTATAGGGTCTCCGCCGCCTTGGTGAGGTTGAAACGGGCCGCCAGGTACGCCCGCAGCGTTGGCACGAGGACGGCCTGCCGTGCCGCGTCGTAGGCGAGGAGCGGTCCCAGGACGGTCTCGAGTATGCCCCGCGCGGGCGCGCTGGCGGACAGCATCTGGTCGACCAGCACCTCGTCGAGGCCGACGGCGCGCTGGCTGATGCCCAGCCGCTCCGCGATCGTCGCCGCCTCCTTCGCCTGCGCGTAACCCGCGCCCAGCGCGGCGCGGCCGCGCTGCCAGCCGCTGATGCCGATGCTGACTCCTGTGCTGATCGCGGTAGCGAGCCGCTCACAGTCCTGCTTGACCGCGTCGAGCTGCTCGGGGCCGTCCGCGGGATAGAGAACGACCAGGTCTCCGTTTCGCATCCCGGTCAGCGGCGTCCCCGCGGACGGCCGCACCTGGAGACGCGTCTGCTCCACGAGACGGTCGAGCCGGCTCTGCGCGGCGGGTGGCTGCTCGCGAGCCTGCTCGACCTCGATCCCCTCCCCGCGCACGACGACGACAACGTAGCTCTCCTCCAGCTTCAAGCGCAGCCTTCTTGCCAGGCGCACGCTCTGACTGTCGTCTCCCTTTGAGGTGAGGAGCGCGTCCAGCAGGTCACGACGCAGCAGGCCGCGATCGGTGACTTCGTCCAGGTAGGCATGCGTGGCCACGGTCATGATGCGGTCCCCGAAGGTCATCACCGTGGTGGCTATCTCGAGCGCCGCCTCCCGCTCGCTCGGCGCGTCGATCCGCGCCACACCGAGCACGGCGTACCAGCAGACGAATGTCCACAATCGTGTCGCGTGGAGGAAGCCTTCCAGCGCCACTCCCTGATGGACGCGGCGCGCGGCGATCTGCCGGATCTGCCTGAGGTACTCGTCGGGCACCGCGTCGCCAGTCTGCATGGACACGACGAGTGCGTCGATGTGCGCCATTGCGGCCCCGAGAAGTTCGTCGAGCAGGCGAGGATCAGACGGCGATCGGTAGTCGACGATCTCCTGGCGTGAGCGCTCGACGACCTGTCGAGCCAGCAGTTCCCGTTGACCGGAGAGCCGGCTGGCAATGAGTCGGACGGCTCGCCGCGGGGTGTCGGATGCCTGGGCTCCCGCCAATGGCGCCTGTTGGGCCATCAGCGCGCGCTCCGGCGATCGTAGAACCTACGAAGCGGCCATGCGGATATTTTGGCTTCCAGACATTGAGCGCCCCGGACCTGGGATCTACCCTCGGTGCCACCACCGGCGGGATGCCCGGGTGCCCGCGGACCGCCACAGGTGGCGGGGTCCCGAGCGCCTGCCTCTCCGGCGTGACGAGCTATGGCGATGGCGAGGGAAACGCGCTCATCGCACGCTGGCTCATGCACGCCGGAAATCGGGTCATCCCGTTCGCTGAGGGGGCACGCAACGCCGCTCGGGAGGTCGACACGAGGTCGGCCTCCCGAGCGCATCTGCGGGTGGCGGGCCGCGCCCGCCTTACATGTACATGCCACCGTTGACAGCCCAGACCTGGCCGTTGACATATGAGCCGGCATCGCCGGCGAGGAACTCGACGACGCGGGCGACCTCATCGGGCTTGCCGAGGCGCTCGAGAGGGACCTGAGCACGGATGCCCTCGAGCACCTTCTCCGGGACGGTGTCGAGCATCTCGGTCTCGATGAACCCGGGCGCCACCGCGTTGACGGTGATGTTCGGGCCGCCGTTCAGCTTCCCGGCGCGCTTGAGCCCGAAGGCGGCCTCGCGGGCGAGAGACATCGTGAGGCCGACCAGGCCGGCCTTGGAGGCGGCGTAGTTGGCCTGGCCGACATTGCCCGTCTGGCCGACGATCGACGACACATTCACGATTCGCCCGGATCCCTGATCGATCATCGGTCCCAGGGCCGCTTGACTCATGAAGAACGGGCCGGACAAGTTCGTGTCGATCACCGTGCGCCAGTCGGCCTCGGTCATCTTGGGCACCAGGCGGTCCGCGGTCACGCCGGCGTTGTTGACCAGCACATCGAGCCGCCCATGCTGATCGATCACCTCGGCGACGAGGTGGCGGCAGTCCTCGGCGGCGCTGACGTCACCGTGATGGATCGAGACCGTCCTGCCCGCCCGCGCGCAGGCCGCCTGAAATTGCTCAGCCCGCTCGCGGTTGCTGGCGTATGCCGCTGCCACGGTGGCGCCGCGGGCGGTGACCCGGCGGGAGATGGCAGCACCAATGCCGCGGGTTCCACCCGTCACGAGAACGACGCGCCCCTCCAGGTCGTCCGACGACATCTCCTCTTTTTCCTCGAACTCCCAGATTGCCATGACTCGTGATCCTTTTCCTTGTGGGATTGACTTGCGCAGCCCGCGCCGGCGCGAGTGCGCGCCAGGCGCAAAGGCGCCTCGCATAGCATCGCCCGGAGCGCCCGTGTCATAGCTGTCCGCGGGGGCGGCGGCGGCTGACCTTTGCGCCATTGGGCGTTCTGGCCGCCTCTTACCAGTCGGTACAGCTGGAACCGTGCCCGGGTTCAGGCCGCCGGCAATGAACACGTGGAACGGTTGTGATCGTCACATTTGTGACGCGCTTCACACAAACTCACAAGGAGACGCACATGACACGCTCACTACGGCGCCTGACCGCGCTCGCCGGAATCGGCGTAACGCTGGCGGCTGTTGCGCCAGTGGCAGCAGCGACCGCCGCGACGCCGGCCCTGCCGATCCCGACCCCGGTGTTCACCAATCCCCTGCCCGTGCCCTTCCCCTTCCCCGGGACGGGGCAGCAGCCGGGTGGCAGCTGCACCAACCAGGGCCTGCCGCCTGGCATCGTCAACCTCGGTCCGACCGGACCGCTCGGACCGCTCGGTGCAGACGGCCCGCTCGGCGCGGGGCATCTCCCCTGCGGCGCATCGGTGTTCGACCTCGGACCCGGCGGCCCGCTCGGCCCGGGCGGCGCGCTGGGCGGATTGTCCGGAGGGCTCTAGGGAATACAGACCTCAGCCCGCGCGGTGTCGATGTGACGACGACGCCCGCATCTCGGCTGGAGGCGGAGCGCGGCGGGCCGTAGGCCCGCCGCATCCTGCCCCGGCGCCAGCGTGACACAGCTGGGCGGTCACAATCTGGACGAACGACCAGCCGGACCCGAGGCCCCTTACCTATCCTGTAGGTATGACCACTCACGCTAACCACACCCACTCTGACACTGTCACTACCACGAGCAGTCGCACCTACAGCGACCTCAGAGTCCAGAATCGGCTCAAGGAGTATTACGCTCAGCGCCTCGCGGCCGAGCGGGCGGAGCGCGCCGCATTGACCCGGCGCAGCCCAGTCGGTGCTCAGCTCTTCAGGATCGCGCGCGAGCAGCTGTAGGGCTAGGAACAGGCGGGGACGAAGTCCGGATTGGCCGGGCCGTTGCCGGCGAGCGCGTTTTCAACCCACTGCAGAGCGACGGGATCCGTGGTGATGCCCAGATGGCCCACGAAGTCGGTGGGGCAGCGCGATTGCAAGGTGATGTTCGTGACCCGAGCTGCCGGCCCGCCTAGGAAGGCGGAGGTGTACGGGATGACCACCTCGTCGTACATCGTCTCGATCACGGTGTAGTCGACCGGCGGCGGCGTCGCGTCACCAGCGTTGAGCTTGGTGAGAAACGCCGACCCGGTCTGCTGCTGCGCGCACGCCTCGCACCCGGTCACGGCGCCGCCGAACGTGCTGGGATTGAGCGTCCCGTGATTTGAGGGCGCGAGCGCGACGAGCTTGGCCACTTTGGCCGCGCCTCCGAGGAACTTGATGTAGTAGCGGGGCATCATTCCGCCCTCGGAGTGCCCGAGGAGCGCCACCCGCTTGGCGCCGGTCTGCGCGAGCAGCTGGTTGACGAAGCGCGAGAGCTCCGCCGCGGAGGTGGCGATGTCCCCGGTCTCTGCGTCGCCGTAGGTGAACGTGTGCACGCAGTATCCGAGCTGGGCGAGCTGGGGCGCGATCAGCTGCCAGGACGTGGCTCCGTATGTCCCCGGCACGAGGACGACTGGTTCGGGATGCTGCGCGGGCGGCTTGCACTTTGAGTTCACGACGGTCGCCGGTGCGCTCGCGCTCGCGCTCGAGCTCGTCGTCGCGCTCGTCGGGGTCGCGCTCGTGGTGCTGGTGCTGGTGCTGGTGCTGGTGCTGGTGCTCGTCGGCGTCGTAGCCGACTGCGAGCCGCACGCGCCGAGCGTCGCCGCCAGCCCGATGGCTAGCCCGGCTGCGGCGATCCGCGATCCGCGCCGATGCCGATGCGCCGCCGGTGACCGTCCAAGGAGGAACATGGCAGGCAGCGTGGCAGTCCGTGTGCCGCTTGTCGTCGTCTTGCTGGTGGGTTCACGAGGCCGACGAGCGGCATAGACCCGGCCGGCCCTACGCCGCGTGGAGTACCTACGGCGCGGCTGCCTGGACCGCGCGTACGACTGGCGGCGAAGGCAAGGAGCCGCCCGGGGGCCGACGACGGATCAACCCTGGCCGCTGACAATGCATCGGCCGTTTCTCGCGGCCGCGCGACCGCACCCCGACATGGAGCGACAACAACGATCGCATTGGACCGAGGACCCGCCGCCGACCGGCGGCCTGGGTCCGCACGGGCGTCTGGCCGTGGTGCCGACGCCGCCGGCTGAGGCCGAGCTCGGCGCGGCGCCGGAGGTGACGGAGCCCTCGCTCGGCATCGCCGAGGTGGCCGCGCTGGCGGAGCGACTGCGTACCAATCTGCGGATCGGCGTGCATCTGCCCGCGGCTGTGCTCGACGTCGTGCTCTCGGCCCTGCTGGCTGATGGGCACCTCCTCGTCGAGGACCATCCGGGCGTGGGGAAGACCCAACTGGCTCGCACGCTGGCGACAAGCGTGGGTGCGCGCGTCTCTCGCGTCCAGGCTACGGTGGATCTCCTGCCCTCTGACATCGTGGGGGCCAGCGTCTGGAGGCAGGAGTTGGGCGCGTTCGAGTTCCGGCCCGGCCCGGTGTTCGCGCACGTCGTGCTCGTGGACGAGCTGAACCGGGCGACACCACGGACGCAATCCGGGCTGCTCGAGGCGATGGAGGAGCGCCAGGTCACGGTGGACGGCGTCAGCCACCGACTCCCATCCCCGTTCATCGTGATCGGCACCCAGAACCCGTCCGCCGCCTACGACGGGACTTATCCGCTCCCGCCGGCGCAGCTGGATCGATTCCTCGCACGGGTCTCGATCGGATACCCGACGGCGGAGCAGGAACTGGCGCTGTTGAGCGATGGTCTGCCCGTTGTGGCGCCCATCAGCACGCCAGGTGAGCTACGGCAGGCGCAAAAGGCGGTGCGTGCCGTGCATGCCTCACAGGCGCTCGCGCGATACGTCGTCGGGCTGCTCGCCGCCACCCGCACACATCCGCTCGTCGACGTGGGGGCCAGCCCGCGCGCCGGACTGCTGCTCATCGCCGCGGCTCGTGCTCACGCCGCCATCGACGGACGTGACTACGTCGTGCCCGACGACGTTCAGGCAGTGGCGCCCGCCGTTTTGCGCCATCGCCTCAGGCTCTCGGTCACCGCACCGGTGGAGGGCGCGGAGTTGGTGGTCGCCGATGCTCTCGATGCGGTGGCCGCGTGGTGATCAGGCGCTGGGGCGTGCTCGGCGCCGCGATCGCGGTGGCCGCGCTGTCGGCGATATCGGCCTCGCCCGCACTGTTCGCAGTCGCGGTTGGGATGGTGTTCCTCGTGGCCGCAGGCTGGGCCGGGCTGGCGCTGGGTACGCGGTGCGTCCGCGCCGAGCGGATGATCGGTCCTTCCGAGGTGCTGGAAGGCGCGCCGATCGGCGTGCGCTTCGCCGTCGCCGGCGTGACCTGGCTGCCTGTGACGGTCGAGGTGGAGGACCATCAGGGTGGCTGGACGCCAGTTGCCTTTGGTCGCGCGTCAGTTGAGTTTTGCGTCGGCCGCCCCGGCGCGTACCGGCTGGCTCCGAGCCGGCTGCGCGTGCGCGATACCGCCGGCATGTTCGAGCGACGGCTGACCGCCGGGCGCGCGGAGCCGCTGCTGATCCTGCCCGCGCCGTTGACGTCGTCACCCCGCGTGCCGACGCGGCATGGCCTGACTCACGATCTTGAGCCCCATGGTCTCCGGCCATATGTGGCGGGGGCGCCGCTCACACGCGTCCACTGGCCGTCGCTGGCCCGGGGCGCGGGACTCCACGTCCGTCACGTGGCAGCGCCGCCGGACGAGCTGCCGCTCGTGGTGGTCGACACGGCCGGCGCGCCGAACGACGCCGCGCTTCACTGGGTGGCGCGGACCGCCGCCGGTCACGTTCTGACACTCGCCCGAGACGGAGGCTGCAGCGTTCTCCTGCCCGGCGACCGCACCGCGACCATCGTCTCCGGTCCTGGCGATGAGTGGCGGGCGGTGCATCGTCGGCTGGCGAGCTTGGGCAGTGCTCACTCGGGAGTCTTGGCCTCGCGCGCCGCGGATGCCGCGGCGGTCCATGTCTCAGCGGCCGCGGCGCCGTCCGCGCCCGTGCCGGTGACGCCGCTACCGCGAGGCGTCGTGGGCGGGGTCGGATGATTGGGGGTCTTCGCGTGCCCGCGGGGCTGCGCCAGAACCGGAGCGGGACCGGACCGCGGTTGCGGGGCATGGTCGCGGTCGCGGCCATGGCGCTGGTCACGACCAGCGCGCTGTCCGCTGCGCTGTCAGTGCCGGCGGGCCGGGTCGTCATAGCGGTCGTCGTGGCCGCCACGCCGGCCCTGGTCGCGTCCGTATTTCCAAGCGCTCGAGCGGCGGCCACCGTGATGATTCTCTCGGTGCCGGCCACCTTGCTCACCGCGGGCGTGCCGGCGCGCGAGCTTTCGCCGCGGGCGTGGCCGCACCTCCTGGGGAAGCTCGGGAGCGGGGCGTTGCAACCGATGGTGGGCGCAGGTCCGTGGACGTTCACGTCCGGGTTGCTCGCCGCGCTCGTGCTGGTGGCCGGAGCCTCGTGGACCGCGGGGGCCGTGCTGGGGGCGCCGGGTCCGCGGGGGCGCGACCAGCAGGGCGTCGATGCGCTGCGCGCGTTGGCGGGATTCGCCCTCCTCCTGCTGCCGTGGCTGGCTCCCTTGTCGCAGGGTTCGCCGGGCCGCTCGGCGTGGCAGGGCGCTGTCGTACTGACGGCGGGGGTCCTGTGGTTCTGCGATGGGCGCGCGGCGCCGGCGCTCGCCGTGGTCGTGGCGGTACCCGCCGCAGCGCTGGCCGGCGCGATTGGCCCGTCCCGCGGGTGGTTCGGCCTCGCCGGCACGGCGGCCGTCAATCCGGCGTTCAGCAGTCTGGCCATCGACCCGACGTACGGCCGGCTCAGTCAGCGGCGCACCGGCGCGACCATGCTCATGGTTACGGCTCCTGCGCCGGGGCTCTGGGGGATGGAAACGCTCGACTACGCGGACGGGAGCTGGATCGCGGACGACAGCCCTCTACCACGTCTGCCCGAACCGGCGGCGCGGCGCGAAGAGGTACGGGTGCGCGTCGTGGGCCTGCGTGAGAATCTAGCGGTCGCGCCGGGCCACATCGAGCGCGTCAGCGGCCCGGACAAGGCCGACCGTGCCGACGGCGGGAGCATGGTGTTGGAGCCGCTCCCTGTTAGCGGCGACAGCTACCGGGTGACGGCGTCGGTGGTCAACGTCACAGGGAGCCAGTTGTCCCGCGACCGAGCGCCGCTCACCCCCGACGCGCGTGCCTACACGCGCCTCGTTGCGCAGCCTCCCGGCCGGTCGCAACGGGAGGTCGGACTCCTCGCGCCGTTCCTGGCGTTCCTGCGCGCGGGGCGCCGGCCGGTGGTGGACCCGCGCGTGGCAGCGCTGGCGCGAGGGCTGGCGCACGGGGCGCGCACCGAGTGGGAGATCGTCATGCGCGTGGAGCGATATCTCACCGGCGGTGGGCGGTTTCGCTACACGACCAAGGTGGGCGTGCCTGGACCGCAGCCGCTCGTGGACTTCCTGCTCCGCACGCACGCCGGGTACTGCCAGCACTTCGCCGGAGCGGCGGCGCTCCTACTCCGTCTGGCCGGGGTCCCGGCGCGAGTCGTGACCGGGTTCGCGACCGGACGGCGTGTCGGCGCCGACCTATATGAGGTGCGCGACCTGGACGCCCACGAGTGGATCGAGGCCTACTTCCCGGGCGACGGCTGGGTGCCGTTCAATCCCACGCCCGCGGGGGCCCCGGCGCTCGTTGCCGGTGGCGTCGACTCCCGGCCCCCGGCGCCGCGCCCCGCTTGGGGTGACGGCGACGCCTACCTCGCCGTGGGTTTGGCCGCGGTGCTGTCGGCCGGAGCGGTGCGATACCGGCGCCGCCGCCGGTACCACGGGCTGCCACCCTCCATGCAGTACCTGTGGCGAGTCGCGCACCTTGCCGGCGTTCCGGCGGAGGCATCGACAACGCTCGCGCAGGCGCGGGCGGTCCTCGCTTCGCGGATCGGACCGCGAACGGCGAAAATCGCAGACGATCTGGAACGAGAGCGGTTTGCCCCCGCGCCTTGTGCTCCACACAAGCGGCCGTGCATCCGGCTCGTCCGTGCGCTCGTCGGCGATCTCGGGCCCGTGCGGGCGCTGCGGTTTCTCTGCGGCCACGTCCTCGCGCCGGGTCGCCGCCGCAACGCCGCACATGACGGGGCGGCCGACGGTCAGGCGGAGACCGTCCGGGCGGTCAGCGCCATGGCGGCTCTGTGGGAGCAAGCTGAATGCAGGACCGAAAAGCCACACTGATCAGGAGACGTGCATGTCAATCAAGACCAAAATCGCAACTGCAGCGATCGCCATCGGCGGACTGGGAGTCTTTCTCCCGGTCGCGGCTGCAAACGCAGCCACCACGCCGATCCCCGTTGCTTCGCCCATTGTCGCCGCCGTGCCCAGCACCGTCCAGAACTCGATCAACACCGGCCTTCAAGCCGGCGTGAACGGATACGAGACGGGTATCCAGGCGGGCCTGAACGGATACCAGACGGGCCTCCAGGCCGCGCTCGGCGGCTGGCAGGCTGGCGCGCAGGCCGCACAGAGCGGCTGGCAGGCCGGCGCTTCCGCAGCGCAGGCCGGGCTCAGCGCCGGCGCGACGGCGCTTGGCATCCCCGTCACCGGCGGGATCGGCGCCCAGCTCTAAGGCGCCTCGCGCGCGGCGATGGACCTCTGCCGCGCATCGCCACGGTGATCTCCGGGTGACGGACCAGCGGTCCGGCACCCGGTCTTCGCCTGGACGACCGGGGATCCGAGGATCCCCCGGCTACCGGGGGGCGGGGCCGAGCGCTCGTCAGACCACGCCACGCTTGACGGTGTAGCGGAGCGCGTCAACCACGTGTGAGGGGCCGGGCCCCTGACCGAGCAGAAGCGTGTAGTGGTTTGTGTCGGCCACGGTCTCCACGGGCGTATCGGGGCGGGCAGTGAGGAACTCATTGAGCACCGGCTCGGCGATCAGCGGATCGTCGTTGAGGAGCCCGCGTGGAGCCCGCAGCAGTCGCATCGGGATCCGGACGCGTTCGGCCGCTGTCCGCGTCGGCTCGTCGACCAGGAGCTCTCTTCCGTCGGTCCACACGGCCGTGGCCGACACGACGGACCGCACCGCCCCCGCGTCCCCCGCCGGCTCGAGGTCGTATTCCACGTACGCCTCGACATCGGCGTTCCAGGCCGACGCGAACGCGGGATGCCGACGCCACATGGAGGTGTAGTCGTCTCGTCCGGGGAAGATCCGTCCGAGCCGGTCGAGGGCGGGACCGAGCGTCTTGGCCAGCAGCGCATCCGGATCGGCGTCGGCGGGGAGGGGGATTCTCAGCCCGCCGTCGATGAGCAGGAGGCTCGCCACGCGCTCGGGATGCTCGGAGGCGAGCCGCGCCGCGACGTACGCGCCCATGGAGTGGCCCGCGAGGAGCACCGGCGGCGCGCCCGCCTGATCGAGCACCGCCAGCAGATCCGCAACGTGCGTCGCGCTTCCGGAGGCGCCCTCGACGCTCGCGCTGGCACCCCGCCCGCGAAGGTCCGGAGCGAGGATGCACGTGTCCGGGTCGGCGCTCAACTCCCGCGCCACCGCACGCCACGCCGCATGGGACGCGGTGATCCCATGGACCAGGAGCATCACCTGGCTCGCCTCGCGTGCGGGGACTCCTGCGCGCGCCACCGTGAGCCGGCCGCCGGCGACCGGCACCTCATCATGCGCGTTGAACGGATCGTGAAGGACGGTCATCATCGGCTCGCTGGCCACGCCGGCCACAGTCTTGCACGCCGTGCCCGGGCCGGTGCTGGACCGTGGCGCAGGTCGGACCAGCCTTCTCACACTGCGCCGCGCGTCCCATTGGATGGCAGGCGCCGTCCCTGGGTCCAGTCTGCACCTTCGCTTCGCTCGTCCATCATGACCGCGACAACTTCGATGCCTCCGGGAGGTAGTGGTGCGAGACGCTGTGATCGTGAGTGCCGTACGTACGCCAATCGGGAGCTTTGGCGGTCAGTTCAAGGAGGTGGCCGCCACCGAGCTCGGCACGCGAGCGGTCCAGGTTGCGCTGGAGCGCGCGGGCCTGAATGGCGCGGATGTGGACGAGGTCGTGCTCGGCTGCGTCCTGGGAGCCGGTCTCGGCCAGAACCCGGCCCGCCAGGTGGCGATCCGCGCCGGCATCCCGAAGGAGGTGCCAGCCACCACGATCAACATGGTGTGTGGCTCGGGCCTGAAGTCGGTGGCGATCGCAGCGCAGATCATCCAGGCGGGCGACGCCGACATCGTCATCGCCGGTGGTATCGAGAGCATGACGCGCGCGCCGTACGTCGTTCCCAGTGGCCGCTTCGGGGCCCGCATGGGCCCGGCGGAGATGACCGATTCGATGGTGCACGATGGGCTCTGGGACGCCTTCAACAACATCCACATGGGCGGCACCGCGGAGAATGTCGCCGACAGGTACGGAGTCACTCGCGAGGATCAGGACGAGTACGCGGCGGAGAGCCAGAGAAAGACCGGCGAGGCAATCGAGCAAGGTCGCTTCGCGTCGGAGATCGTGCCGGTCGAGATCACCAACAAGAAGGGGACCACAGTCGTCGACCGCGACGAGCATCCCCGCCCGGCAACCACCGCGGAGGGGCTTTCCAAGCTGCGGGCCGCTTTCCGTAAGGACTCCGGGACCGTCACGGCCGGCAACGCCTCCGGGATCAACGACGGCGCCGCCGTGATCATCGTGGCCGCGGACGGCAAGGCCGCGGAATTGGGGCTGGAATCGCTCGGGACGGTTGAGAGCACCGCCTCCGTCGGAGTGGACCCCAGCATCATGGGCATCGGCCCCGTTCCGGCTGTGCGCAAAGCGCTCGACCGCGCGGGCATCGATCTGTCTGAGATCGACGTGCTCGAGCTCAACGAGGCGTTTGCCGCGCAGGCGGTCGCGGTCAATAGAGAGCTCGGGGTCGACACTGACCGCGTGAACCCCAACGGCGGATCCATCGCGCTCGGTCACCCGATCGGCGCCAGTGGCGGCCGGATCCTGGTCACCCTCCTGCACGAGATGCGCCGTTCCCGGCACCACCGGGGCCTCGCGGCGCTCTGTGTCGGCGGCGGCCAGGGCCAGGCCATGATCGTTCGCAGCGACACCAACGGACGAGCCTGACGTGATGGCCACGGCAACAGCCGAGCCTGACCTGACCCCCGACACATGACCGGCACGGACGCGGCTCAGGCCAACCGGACAGAGCTGAGTCCTCTCCGGTTTCTCGAGCGCAGCGTGCTCGTCTACCCCGAACGCGTGGCGGTGGTCCATGAGGACCGGCGCTACACGTACCGCGAGCTCGGGGCGCGCGTGAACCGGCTCGCGTCCGCGCTGCAGGAGGCCGGGTTGCGCAAGGGGGATCGGATCGCGTTCGTCTGCCCGAACATCCCTGCGTTGCTCGAGGCACACTTCGGCGTGCCGGCGGCCGGCGGCATCCTCGTCGCCCTCAACTACCGGCTGACGGCCCCCGACATCACCGGCCTCCTGGAACACTCGGGCGCGCGATTCGTTTTCGTCGACCGTGAGTTCGCGCATCTGGTGGCCGGCGCCCACGGGGTGAGCGTGGTCCGGATCGATGACACGGGAAAGCCCGATGACCCCTACGAGCAGTTTCTCGCCACCGGCCGGCCAGAGGTCGTGCCCTGGGCGCTCGAGGACGAGAACGAGCCGATCGCCATCAATTACACATCGGGGAC
Source organism: Solirubrobacteraceae bacterium (assembly GCA_036497165.1). GTDB lineage: Bacteria > Actinomycetota > Thermoleophilia > Solirubrobacterales > Solirubrobacteraceae > Palsa-465. The sequence continues at coordinate 24,524 of DASXJW010000141.1, read as the reverse complement.
GACCGGCCGTCCGAAGGGCGCTGTCTACCAGCATCGCGGCGCGTACCTCAATGCGCTTGGCGAGGTGATCGAGACGCGCATGACCCCCGAGAGCGTGTATCTGTGGACGCTGCCGATGTTTCACTGCAACGGCTGGTGCTTCACCTGGGCCGTCACCGCCGTGGGCGGGCGACACGTGTGCCTGCGCGCCATCGATCCGGCAAAGATCTGGGAGCTGCTCGAGGCGGAAGGGGTCACCCATTACTGTGCTGCCCCCACGGTCCAGGCATCGCTGGTTGGGCACGAGCTGGCTCGTCCCCTGGGGCGAGAGGTCACCACGGCCGTGTCAGGCTCGCCGCCGACCCGTGAGCAGTTTGCGCGGCTGCGCGAGCTCGGATTTCGGCCCATCCACGTCTACGGTGCCACGGAGCTCTACGGCCCCTACATGATCTGCGAGCCGCAGTCGGAGTGGGAGGAGCTGCCCGAAGATGAGCACGCCGCGCTTCTCGCGCGCCAAGGTGTCAACTATCTGATAGCCGATCCGGTGCGCGTGGTGGACCATGCCGGCGATGATGTCCCGGCGGACGGGCGCACGCTGGGCGAAGTCCTGATGCACGGCAACAACGTGATGTCCGGCTACTTTGACGATCCCCAGCAGACAGGACAAACGCTGGCAGGGGGCTGGTATCACTCGGGAGACCTGGCCGTGCGCCACTCCGATGGGTACATCGAGCTGCGCGACCGCAAGAAGGACATCATCATCTCCGGCGGCGAGAACATCTCGACGATCGAGGTCGAGCAGGCGCTGCGCGCGCACCCTGCCGTCGACGCGGTGGCCGTCGTCGCCACCCCGGACGAGAAATGGGGCGAGCGGCCCAAGGCCTTCGTCCAGCTCCTGGCCGGTCAACACACCACCGAGCAGGATCTGCTCGCCTTCGCCCGCGAGCGTCTGCCCGGATTCATGCGACCGGACGCGATCGAGTTCACCGAGTTGGCGCGCACCGCCACGGGCAAGGTGCAAAAGCAGGCCCTGCGCGCCCGCGAATGGCAGGGCCATGAGCGCAAGATCGCCTAGCCGCCCCCCGATCTCCGGGCGGCGGCCTGGCGGTCGTCTGCGCTCTCGCGGTCAGCCCTCCAGGCGCGAGTTGGCGATGAAGTCGCAGAAGTTGGGCTTGACGTACCCGGGCAGCTTCGCCTCGAGGATGTCGGTGTTCATCGTGCCGAACGCCGTCTCGGGCTTGTCACGCATCCCCTCGTAGAAGCTGTCCACGATCCCGGTCTTGAACCCGGTCCGCGGGTGAGCCGAGGTGACGTGGCTGCGCTGCTCAGGGGTGAGCTCGTCGAAGCGGAGGCCGAGCACGTCGTACTCGACACCCAGCGTGACGAGCAGGACTTCGGGCCGCTTGTAATGCGGGATCTCCGGCGTGGTGTGCAGCGCGATCGCGTCCCAGACGAGGGTAACCTCCTCTTCCGGGAGGCCGTGCCGCTCCAGGAACGAGCGGGCGGCGTTGGCGCCGTCGATCTCGAAGCGCTCATGCTCGGAGCGGTGGCCGGCTACGAGCCCGATGTCGTGAAACATCGCGCCCACATACAGGAGTTCCGGGTCGAACTTGAGGCCGCGTTCCGTACCCAGCAGCGACCCCCACAGGAAGACGCGCCGCGAGTGGTCGAACAACAGTTGTGTCGAGACATCCTGCACGAACTCGGTCGCGTCACGCGCGATCGAGCTGTCCGGTATGCGGATGCCCGCTATGGAGTTGGTGGTTGTGCTCATCGGGTGAGCATGCCTGGCACAACGCCGATGCGACGCTGGCCAAACGGCCAGCGCACGCTCGTCCCCCCACCTGTTGAGATGACCGTAGCTGTACGTCATAACTCCCCATCCCCTCCGAGGAGACGATTGTGCTGAATGCCCATGAGACGGCTAAGGAGCTTCGAGAGCCGGCCCGAAAGCTCCGCGACGAGATCCCCGACGTCCTCGCGGGCTACGCCGAGATGCAGCGTGCGGCGATGGTCGATGGCGCACTGCCGGTCAAGGTCAAGGAGCTCATCGCGCTCGCGATCGCCGCGACTCGGGAGTGCGACGGGTGCGTCGCCGCGCACGCCCGCGGCGCGGCCCGGGCAGAGGCGAGTGAGGCTGAGGTGGCCGAGGCGATGGGCGTGGTCATCATGATGAACGGCGGTCCGGGCACAGTGTGGGGCCCGCGCGCCGCCGCCGCCCACCGTGAGTTCACTCAGCAGCAGGTCACGAGCTGAGCGACCGCTCGCCGTCGCCCCTCGAGTTACAAATCACGCGCGCCCGCCCGCTCGCACCGTCAGGTCACATCCCCGAGACGTCGGGGAGCTCGTGGCGATCGTGGCGCTCGCTGCGCGCGGGATCCGCGCCCGCAAAGTGACGCGCAGGCGGTCCCTCGGTGTGATGCTCGAGGAAGCGCGCAATCTCCCGATCGGCCTCGGGCTCGTCGATGATGAACATGTGGCCGGCGTCCGGCCACAGCTGCAGTTGGGCGCCGGGAATTTTCTCAGCCAGGACGAGCGCATTGGCGGGAGGCACAAATACATCCTGCTCGCCATGGACGACCACCGTCGGGGCCGCCAACTGATTGAGCCGCTGGTAGGCGTCGTGGGATGCGACAGCGCCCGCCTGGTGGATGTAGGCCAGCGGCTCGGGCGGCGCGGTCAGCCGGTGAGCGATGTCGGTGGCAATGCGGTCCGGGTGGTATCGCCGGGTCCTCTCGGCATAGGTGTAGGGCACCGCGGCCCACTGCGCCTCCTCCGGCCCCATGGTTCCGGCACGGACGAGGAAGGTCTGTGCGAACGACGACGGTGAGGGCTTGTACGCGGCGAACCCCCCGGCGGAGCTGGACCCGAGGACGAGCGACCGCACTCGATCGGCATGGCGGAGGCCCACTTCCTGCGCGACCAGGCTGCCCAGTGAGATCCCGTACACGTGTGTGCGCTCCTCGCCGGCGGCGTCGATGACCGCGACGGCGTCCTGGGCCATCTGCGCGATCGAGTAGGGCCAGGACGAGCGTCCGCTGCGCCCGGTGTCGCGGTTGTCGAAGGCGATCACCCGGAACGAGCGGGACAGGATGGGGATCGTCGACCACCATCCGTCCACCGTCATCCCCTGGCCGGCGATGAGGAGCACGGCAGGCCCCTCACCGTAGCTCTCCCAATGGAGCTTGACCGTTCCGTTCGTGGCGAAGGGCATCGGCCAGAGTTAACGGCACGGGAGACGGCGTGCCGCCTGGCTTCTCGTACGGGTAGACCGTCACTTCAGGTCGGTCCCGTCGGTGTCCCGCGCCCGTAATGTTTCGGTTACCAAGGTCGCGTCCGATCGACGGGTGGTTTGCATGAGTGTCATCGTCACAGGAGCGGGGGGACACCTCGGCCGCCTGGTCGCCGAGCAGCTGCTCGAGCGTCTGGCGCCGGAGGAGCTCGTCCTCGTTACGCGCCGTCCCGAGGCCTTGCGCGAGCTGCGTGCCCGCGGCGCCGAGGTCCGCCACGGCGATTTCGACCGCCCGGCGTCGCTGCGCGAGGCGTTCGCCGGTGGCCAGCGCATGCTCCTCATCAGCACCGATGCCATCGGCCGACGGCTCCCCCAGCATCGCGCTGCCATTGACGCGGCCGCGGCAGCCGGGGTCGGCCACGTCGTATTTACGTCGATCGTCAGCCCGGTCGCCGGGAATCCGACCGGCGCCACCGCGCTCGAGCCGGGCAGGACCGAAGGGATGCTGCATCACAGCGGGCTGGAATGGACCGTGCTGCGCTTCGGCAGCTTTGCCGAGCTGCAGCTTCCTCCCGCCGCGACGGCGGTGATCAACCGTCGGCTGATCACCAACGGAGGCGCCGGGCGCATCGTCCCCATCGCGCGTGGGGATTGCGCTGAGGCGGCGGCTGTGACACTCACGACGGACGGGCACGAGGGCAAGACATATGAAATCACCGGCGCGGAGGCACTGACTCCCCGCGCTCTGGCCGACCTGTACTCCGACGTCAGCGGCCAGCCGGTGGAGCTCCTCCAGCTGAGCGACGCGATGCTCAACTGGATGCTCGTCAGCATCGGGACTCCGGCGCCGGCGGCGTGGGGCATCACGTCCTTCGGCCGGGCGGTCCGGCATGGGTACTTCAACGTGATAGATCCCGCGTTCGCGCGCCTGACCGGGCGCTCCCCGGTCGCGCTGCGCGACGTGCTCCTAGCGCACCGCGCGGATCTACTCGGCGTTGGGTGAACCCGAGCGGACGATCTCAACGCGCAGGTGCTTCATCAGCGGCTGCGCGCTCTGCTGGCTGTAGTCACCGATGGGACATAGGACATTGAGCTCGGGCATGTAGCCCGCGGTGTTGCCGCGCGGGATGTCATAGGGCACGGCGCGGTAGCCGTGAACCGAGCGGCGCGATCCGTCCTTGGCGATGCTGGTCATGTCCACCAGGTCCAGGCTCTCGAGTCCGCGGTCGTGCATGTCGGCTGCATTCATGAACACGACGGTCCGCAGGTTGCGCAGGCCGCGGTAGCGATCATCGTTGGAGTAGATCGTCGTGTTCCACTGGTCGTGGGAGCGCACCGTCGCGAGCGTCAACCGGCCGTCGGCGGGCGTGTCCACCGGGAGCCCGGCCACGGAGAACTCCATCCGCTCTGAGGGGGTGTGAAACACGCGCTCGCGTGCGGGCTGGGGGATCCGGAAGCCGTGTGGGCGCCGCGCCCGGCGATTGAAGTCCGCAAAACCCGGTAGGACCTGGGACATGGTCTCGCGGATACGGTCGTAGTCATCGACATATGCCTGCCACGGCACCGGGCTGTCCGGCAGTGTGGCGCGCGCCATCCCCGCGACGATGGCCGGCTCGGAGAGGAGATCGGGAGAGATCGGTGGCTTCACGCCCGTCGAGAGCCGGACCATGCTCATCGCATCCTCGGCGGTGATGCCCTGGAGCCCGCTGCCCTGGAAGTCCCGATCGGACCTGGCCAGGCACGGCAGGATCAACGCCTGACGGCCGTGCACCAGATGGCTGCGGTTGAGCTTGGTGCTCACCTGCACTGTCAAATCACACCTCTGCAGCGCCGCAAACGTATAGGGCGTGTCGGGAGTGGCCAGCGCGAAGTTGCCGCCCATCCCGACGAACACCTTGACCTGATCGCGAGCCATCCCCTCGATGGTCCCGACGGTGTCCAGGCCGTGCTCTCGAGGCGGCTCGATCCCGCACACCGTGGCGAGGCGTGCTAGGAAGTCCTCGCTGGGGCGGTGGTCGATTCCACACGTGCGGTTGCCCTGGACGTTGCTGTGCCCGCGTACCGGCGACGGGCCGGCGCCCTCGCGCCCGATGTTGCCGCGCAGCGCCAGCAGGTTGACGATCTCGCGGACCGTGTCCACCCCGTTCTCGTGCTGGGTGATTCCCAGGCACCAGCTGATGATCGTTCGATCGGACTCGCGGTACATCCGCGCGATCTCCCGCATCGTCGACTCGGGCACGCCGGCGCGTCGCTCCAGGTCGCTCCATGGCGTGGCGGCGCACTGGCTGTGGTAGTCCCTGAGCCCAGTCGTGTGGCTCTCGAGGAAGGCGTGGTCGAGAGCATGACGGTCGTGCTGGGCCGTCTCCAGCAGCGCCTTGGCAACGCCACGGAGCAGCGCCAGATCCCCGCCGATATGCGGCTGGACGTTGAGCGTGCTGGTGGCCGTGCGGCGGAACGTCGCCATGCGGGCCACCTCATGCGGGATGATCGTGCCGCGGGCGCCGCCCTCCACGAGCGGGTTGACGTGGATGATCTTCGCCCCGCGACGCTCTGCCTCGGCCAGCGAGGTGAGCATCCGCGGCGCGTTCGACGCCGCGTTGACGCCCATGAGGACAATCAGGTCAGTCGTCTCCCAGTCGTGCAGGTCGGCGGTGCCCTTAGCGGTGCCAAGCGACGCCTGCAGTGCTCGGCCGCTCGCCTCGTGGCACATGTTCGAGCAGTCGGGCAGGTTGTTGGTGCCGAACTCGCGGACCCACAGCTGGTAGAGGAACGTCGCCTCGTTCCCCAGGCGACCGGAGGTGTAGAAGGACGCCTGATGCGGACTGTCCAGCCCGCGCAGGGTGGCGCCGACGAGCGCGAACGCGTCGGTCCACGAGATCGGCACGTAGCGGTCACTGGCGGGGTCATACGCCATCGGCTCCGTCAGGCGGCCGATTTCCTCCAGCGCCGAGTCGTTCCATTGCGAGAGCTCTGCCACCGTGTGGCGCTCGAAGAAGCGGCGGTCGACGCGTTTGCCCGTCAACTCCCACGTCACGTGCTTGACGCCGTTCTCACAGAAGTCCATGCGAAGGCCGTTCAGGTCGTCGGGCCACGCGCAGCCCGGGCAGTCGAACCCCGCGTCCCCGTGGTTCATCTTCAGCAACGCCCGCGCCGCCGCGACTGGCCGTCCACTGCGCGCGACCACGCGCGAGACGCTCGTGGCGGCACCCCAGCCCGCTGCGGGATGGTGATAATCGGCGTGCGCAGGCTCGCCGGCCGGCGTCGGTCCCCGGCCCAGGGCCGGGACGCCCGGCAGGCCTCCGAGCATGCGCTCGGCGAAGTCCGGGCCCGGGTCGCTTGCCGCCGTCAGCGCTTCGCGATCAACGGCCGGTTCTCCGTCCGCGGTGGTCATGCCTCAACGCTACGAACGCAACGCCGACACGACACCTGGCCCATCGGACAGGGAGAAGGTCAGCCGCATGCCGACAGACGCCTGACCCATCGGACAGGGCAACGGTCAATTGGCGCGGCGGATAATCCCTGACGTGGACGTGGCGCGACATGCCCGGTTTCGCTCCACAGGCTCTGCACGCATTGCCCTGGCGCTCCTCGTGGTCGTGCTGAGCCTGGCGGGCTACGCCGTCACGATGCGGGCGGTCAACGACGAGCGCGGGAACGCGGCGCGCAGGAAGGCCGAGTTCGAGTCGCTGCAGGTCGAGGCGCAGCTCCAGCGGGCGGGGGCGTTCGCGGTGGGTCTGGCCAATGCCCTGGAGGGCGAGCGCGTGCCGAACGGCCGCCGTTTCGCGGCACTTGACGGCAGCGCCGCGACGACGGTCGGACTCACGGTCGCCATGTGGGTGGAGCGCATCAGCAACCGGGAACGGCGCGCGTATGAGCGCCGTATCGGCGGGCCGATCATCCAGTTGCCCGGGCGGGCCGCCGCCCCACCGGCGCCGACCTACCTTCCGGCGACGTTCTTGACCGGCGTGTCGATTCGTCCGGGCGCTGACATGGCCGGCTTGCCGGCGCTCGCTGAGACGCTGGAAGACCCAACGTCCGTCTTCGCCGGTACGGCGACGCCGGTCGGATCGCTCGCCAGACAGCGCGGCTTCTTCGTGGTCCAGGGGGCACAGTTCGGTCAGGGCCCTGGAAGCCAGGGTTTCCTCGTCGTGTTCGTGCCGGCGGACTGGCTCAATGTGTCCCTGAACCTGGATCCGCACCGGACCACGATCGGCCTGGGCGGACGCCCGCTCGGCGGGGTGCTGGCCAGCGCCCCCGCTGCGGGCCAGAGCTTTGAGGCGCTGACGCGGCGGTGGCGGGTCGCCGTGGCCCGGGATCCACCCACGGCGCTCCAGGCGACGCTGCCATGGCTCGTGGTCGCCTGGCCGCCGGTCACGGCGCTCCTCATCTACCTGGTGGGCCGCGGGATGCTTCGGCGCCGTCGCGCCGAACGGCAGGTGGACGACATCTTTGACCTGTCGATTGACCTGCTGTGCGTCGCCGGCCTTGACGGGTACTTCAAGCGGGTGAACCCCGCGTTTGAGCACACGCTCGGTTACACGGCGCCGGAGTTGCTGTCGCGCCCGTTGCTGGCGTTCGTCCATCCGGATGACCGCGAGCGGACTGTCGAGTTCCTTGCTGCCCTGCGGGAGGGTCGGTATGTGCCGGACTTCGAGAGCCGCTTCATCCGTGCCGACGGCGCGGTCCGCTGGCTGCAATGGAACGCGCGGGCGACGCCGCAGACCGGGCTGATGTATGCCGCGGCGCGCGACGTCACCGACAACCGCATGCTCACCCACGAGCAGGCCGCACTGCGCCGCGTCGCCACCCTCGTTGCCCAGGGCACGGAGGCCGGTGAGCTGTTCGAGGCCGTCGCGGTGGAGGTCGGTCAGCTGCTGAGCGCGGACGCCGCGCACCTGGTGCGCTATGAGGAGGATGGGAGCGCCTCCGTGGTGGGACGCTACGGCGCCCCAGATGCCCAGATCGACATCGATTCGGACTTGAGCCTCGACTGCGGCCAGGTCTGTGGGCGTGTTGCGGTGGCGATCGTCGTCTCCGGGCGCCAGTGGGGCGCGATCGTGGCCGCCTGGGAGCATCCTGATATGGCCGGGGGTGACACCGAGACTCGCATGGCGCAGTTCACTGAACTGGTGGCCACCGCCGTCGCGAATGCGCAGAGCGGCGCCGAACTGGCTGCGTCGCGGCGTCGGATCGTGGCGACGGCTGACCAGGCACGTCGGCAGATCGAACGCAACCTGCACGACGGCGCGCAGCAGCGCTTGGTTACTACGCTGCTGCTGTTGGGGCGGGCACGCGAGAAGCTCGGCGCCGCAGGCGGGCCGGCTCTCGAGCTGGTGGCGGAGGCGCTGGCGAACGCCCAGCAAGGGTTGGACGAAGTGCGTGAGCTCGCACGCGGTATCCACCCGAGGATCCTTTCGTCAGGCGGCCTCGGCCCGGCGCTCAAGATGCTCGCCCGCCGGTCGACGGTCCCCGTGCGCATCGACGCGAGGAGTGATGCGCGGCTGCCCGACAACGTCGAGGTCACGGCGTACTACGTCGCCTCCGAGGCACTGACGAACGCGGCCAAGCATGCGCACGCCTCGGAGGTGCAGATCACCATGGACATGGATGAGCAGTCGGTCGTGATCACGATCAGCGACGACGGCTGCGGCGGCGCCGATCCCTTCCGGGGGTCCGGCCTCGTCGGTCTTCAAGATCGCGTGGCAGCGCTGGGCGGAGCCCTAGCGGTCCACAGCCCGCCGGGTGCCGGCACCGTCCTGACCGCCCGTATCCCGGCCGCGTTGCCGGCTGCGGCGGCAGTCGACCACTAGTGGCCCCTCACCAGTTTCTAGACACCCCAGATCCGCCGGTAGTTCGCGCGGTAGCCGCTTGCTGGATCGAAGACGCCGCCGGCGGGCACATCGGCGGGGGTGATGAGTCGGGGTGCGGCAACGTAGCCGGACGGCGGCTGGCCCGCGCGGGCGCGGTTCAGCTCGTCGATGATCTGCCAGCCCTGCAGGTACAAGGGCTCCGCAACCGAGGCCGACTGATGATCACCGGCACGGATGCGCTCGAAATCCGAGGCGTCGCCGTCGCCGGCCCCCACGGAGAACGGTGGAGCGCCCCCGCCCAGACCGGCGTCCGTAAAGGCCGCAAGCGCCCCGCCGATGTAGATGCCATTAATCGTCAACATGTATTGAAACCGACCCCGGAAGCGATGCAGGAGCGACGACACGACGCCAGGCATCTGTTGCTGGGCGAGGTTGATCGGCGAGTTGACGATGTCGAGCACCGCGCAGCGACGGCACCTCCGGATCTCCGCCGCCATCACGTCGGCCTTGAACGCGGCGATGGGGTACCTGCGGTCGGTGACGATCGCCACCTGGGCAGTCCCGTTCGAGCGAGCGATCACGTAGTCAGCCGCCAGGCGTGCCACTGACGCGGAGTCCGTCGAGACATTGGTGAACAGGCCGGCGCCCTCATCCGGTCCCGACCGGGGGCCGGCGTGCCAGCCCACCGCCGGGACGCCCAGGGCGCGCGCTCGTCGCAGCGCGAGCGTTTGGGCGGTCGCGTCGAAGCCCCCGAGCACGATGCCTGTGGGCTTGAGGCGCAGCGCGGCCCGCAGGGCGCGCGCCTGCCCCGCCGTCGTGCCCTGCCCGTCAAGGATCCGCAGTTGCCAGCCGATCACCCCGGCCGCCTGCTGGACGCCGCGGGCCGCGCCGGCGGTGCCGCCGTTGGTCAGGTCGCCGGCTACGAAGACCACCAGTCCGCCGCGCCGTGCGCGGGGCCCTCGCGTCGGTCCCCGGTAGCCGGCGGGCGGCCCAAGCGCGCGGGCGACGTCCGCCTGGGCCTGGCGGACCACCGGGTCCGTCGCCGGCTCGCCGCGAGCGTGCGTCTCGCCGCACCCGACGGCCACGAGCGCGCCGGTCACCACGAGCGCCAGCACATGGGTCTGGCATCGCCCGCGCGGCGGCGCTGCGCTGAAAAACCTGTGGTTCGCCGCCACCGGTCCATTATCACTCCTCCACAACAAGCGCCGTCCGCTAGTTGCTGCGCCGGTGGGCTCCCGGCGGGCGCTGGGGCTTTCCCTTTAGTGTCGTGAGTCGCTCATTCGGTGGCAGCCTCGCGGCGTCTGGACGCGCCTGACGGGAGGCGACGACCACGCCGGACCACCAGTACGACTCAGGTCGTCGCCCCCCGCCAGCCACGCCCAGCCACTCCCGACACTGCTCACGAATTAACAACTCAAGACACTAGGCGGCGGCTGGTGCCGGGGAGGACCGGTCTCCCGAGAGGGGCAGGCCAATGGGGGCGATGGATGTCATGAGGCTGCTCGGACCGATGTTGGTGCTGGGGTGAGCTTCCGTGCTGGTTCTAGGCTCGAGCATGCAGTCGATCAGGACCGGGGCCCCCGCACTGAGCGCCGCGCGAACCACGCGTTCGAGCTCATCCGGAGTGGTGACCCGGCGGCCGGTCCCGCCAAACGCCTCGATGACACGCTCGTGGCGAGCCTCCGCGCCGTCGTTGAGCACGATCACCGTGATGGGCAGGCGGTAGCGGCAGACCGTCTCGAGCTCCATGCCGCTGACCGCGAAGGCACCGCCACCGATGATCGCGACCACCGGATCGCCGGTCTCGACAGCGGCGGCGATCGCGTAACCCAGCCCGACCCCCGGCCCGCCCGCATTGCCGCCGTCGAGGCGGTGACGGGGTTGCCGCATGTCGATGTCGTTGCCTGCACCGTCCAGATTGCCGGCTCCCTCGTTGACCAGGCACATGTCCGCGCGATCGGCCAGCACGTGCTTCACCGCGCCCACCACGTCGGCACACGTCATGGGTGAGATGTCCCCGCCGGGGCGCTGCCGGCTCGCGGCGGTGGTCTGAGCCCTGCAAGCGCTCAGCTCGTCGCGCCAGGCGGCCGGAGTAATGACCCCGTAGGATCGTTCGGTGAGCGCGGTCATCATGGACCCTATATCGCCCACCAGGGGGGCGGCGACGGGCTGATGACCGTCGAGCTCGGCGGCATCAGTGTCGACCTGGATGAAGGTCGCGTCGGGCGACCATTCGGGCACCTCACCGTGGCCGAGGCGCGAGCCCGGTCCAGCGCCGACCAGCATGACGACGTCGGCCCGCGCTATGGCTGGCGCCAGGCCGGTGGCCACGTCGTGGGGATGGCCATCCGGCATGAGTCCCTGGGCCATCGACGTGGCCAGGAACGGGAGGCCGGTGGACTCCAGGAAGCCCCGAACCTCGTCCTCGGCTCGGGCGTAGGCCGCGGCCTTCCCCAGCACGACGAGCGGCCGCTCGGCCCTGTAGAGCAGACCGAGGGCGCGATCCAGGGCGTCGCGAGTAGGGAGCTGGCTGGGGACCAGGTCGGCGATGCGCCACAGCGACCGCGCCCCCGCGCCGGCCTCGATCGCGTCCATGAGGACCGCACGCGGGATATCGAGATACACCCCGCCGGGTCGACCGGACGCCGCGGTACGGAACGCCTGGGCGACTCCGCGGCCGATGTCCTGGACCCGGCTGATGCGATAAGCGGCCTTGACGAGCGGTTTGGCGGCGGCCAGCTGGTCGACCTCCTCGTGGCCGCCTCGCTGCGGATCGCCGATCGGACCTTCGGCGGATCCGGAGATCTGGATCATCGGGAAGCAGTTCGTGGTGGCATTCGCCAGCGCCACGAGGCCGTTGAGGAACCCAGACCCCGACGTCGTCATGCAGATGCCCGGCCGCCTGGTCAAAAACCCCGTGGCGGCCGCCGCGTTGCCTGCGCTCGCCTCATGGCGGAAGCCGACGTACCGGATGCCCTTGGCCTGAGCGAGGCGGCTCAGGTCGGTGACCGGGGTGCCTGGGACCCCGTAGATCGTCGAGACGCCGTTGAGCTCGAGCGCGTCGATCACCAGCTGGGACCCGGCCCTCAGGGTCGGCGTCCTGTCCGCGGTCGGGGCGATCTGGGTCGTGCTGGTCATTGTGGCGGCCATACGGTCACAGCCGGGATGCCCGCGAGCAACTGACCCTTTGCGCAGGTGAGACCGGGACCACTCGGTCCCGCGTACGAATCGAACCGACGCGCCACGAACGTACGCCCCTGGGAGTAGCCGCCATGACGCCCTTGGTGCGACGACAAGCACGCCCTGACGGCGGAGAATCGGCGCATGCCCGTCCTCAGATGCCCGCGGTGCGCCGCGAGCGGCGGCTAGGGGGACGGCGCCCATGGGGCGCGTGTGGCGGTCACCGGTGGTCAGGGTTTCCAAGCCTCACCGTCGCCACGCGAGAAGGTCAGGCTAGGACCAGTCGGAAGGACAGTGGCCGGGGTGACGGTGGCTGACACTCTTCCTCCACCAGGCGCGCAACGCACGGCAGAGAGTGCGCGCACCATCTCTATCGTCACTACGAGAGGAAGTAACCCTGCCATGACACGATCTGCCCGACCCCGGGATGGACAAGAGCCGACCCGGAAGCGGCGCGCGCTCAGGCGCTTCGCGAGCCATATCCGCGGCAATGCCGTCGGCTACCTGGCGCTCTTCACCGCTCTGGGCGGCACGTCATATGCCGCCGTCACGCTGGCGCCCAACAGCGTCAAGAGCAAGGCGCTCGCCAACGGCGCCGTGACGAGCGCGAAGCTGGCGCGCAACAGCGTCAGCAGCGCAAACGTCCGCAACCACTCGCTGCTCACCAGCGACTTCAGCTCCAGCGCAATCAAGGCCCTCGGGGGCGTGTCCGGCAAGGACGGGTCCTCGGGATCAAACGGAAACAACGGAAACCGCGGCCCGGCGGGTCCGACGGGGCCGGCCGGCCAGGACGGCAACGCCAGCGTCGTCTCGTCGGCCCGTCAGTCGGGCGGCGTCACGGCGCCTCATGGAGCTTCAACCTCGGTGCCGCTCACGGGCGCGTCGTGGACACAGGGCCCGAGTGACGTGGATCTGGTCACCGGCAGCATGGACGTGAGCATTCCGGCCACGTGCACGGGCTCGTTCGGGAACTCGCTTGTCGTCTCGGTGGACGGCGTTCCTAACACGTTCGCCGTCGCACCCACCGCGCCGGCCTCCACTACGCAGACTGTGCCGTTCGAGGTGAGCGAGCTGATGGAGCCGGGCGCGGCAAAGCAGCATACGATCACCGCTGCGCTCGCCAACTCGTGCACCAAGTCCGGTGAGGACTATGGGATCAACAACGTCAAGATCGACGTTGTGAACTTCCACTAGCGTCCGCAACGGTCCCGCTCGGGCCTTAGCGCTGAGCGGGACTGGCCGCTGCCCCGTACCACGGACGGAGCGGGGCGGCGGCGGGACAAGTCCAGATGCGACGCGTTATCACGAAGCGATGGCTGCGGCGGTGCGCCTGCTCGGTCTTGCCGTGGCCGGGCTGCCGGGCTGCCGGGCTGCCGGGCGCCGCGGCCGCCAGCGGGCACGCGGGCGGCCCGGACGGCCACCCCGGCCGCGGGTACGGCCACTCCGGCCATGGGCACGGCCACGGAGCTGATGGACACAGCCGGAGTCATTGGGGCCGCGGACGCGGTGATGATGGGCGTCGCGGTGGCGGTCCGCGTCGGGTGCACGGCAATGGCGTCGGCGCCCCTGGTCATCGGGGTCGCGGCCACGAGGGTCACCACGGCGGCGACGGCCATGGGCGTGGCGGCCACGGGGACTACCACCATCGAGACGGCGGTGGCACCGGCCTCCCGTCCGCATCGCCGCGTCGGATACCAGCCGCGCCGCGGCTGGCGCGAGTGGACGATGGTTCACGCTGCTCGTGGCGCTCCCAACAATCCTGTTGCTGGCGCCGCTCCTGCTCCTGTCCTTCGTCGGGCGGCGCCGTTAGCGCCCACGTTACTCGGCGAGGTCGCGCAGCGCGGCGGTGTACGCCTGGGTGACTTGACGGATGAGTCCGGCGTGCGCCTTGGCGGTGGACTTCACGAGGTCCACTCCGCTCAGCACGCCGAGCTGCTCATGACATTTCGCGGCGGCGAGCGCGGCCTTCTCCACGGCATCGAGGTACGCCAGTCCCATCTCGAAGCTCGTGTCGGTGAGATTGTCACCAATCGCCGTCGCGCGCTCCTGGGCATCGGCCAGACGCTCGTCGGGCGCGCCCGTGGAGGGGAGCGCGCTCAGCCAATCAGGTTGGATGCCCGCGAGCGGGTCCTGGACCCCGGCCGCGAGGCCCTGGACGGCCTCGGTATGGGCTGCGTTGATCTGCTCGATGGCCTCGCCGTACGCGGCGCCGACCTTGTCGGCGAGTGCGAGGAGTTGCTCGTAGATCTCTTGACCGCGCGCCATCGTCATCGGCGTCGGTCCCGCGGTGCTTGCGCCGTTAGGCGTCGCGCCCGGTTGCGCGGAGGTGTCCATGCATGCGCTCCTCAGTAATCGTTGCTCGTGGTCATCCCTCTGCTGAGCATCCCGCAGGCCTCGAACGTCCGAAACTGGACGGAGGACTAGCCGCTCGGCGGACCCACGACCATGCACGCCGGCTTGCGCCGAGGCGATCCTCCGTAGTCGGATCATTTCCCTCGATATCAGAACCGGCAATACACAGGAGAAACCCATGCGCGTGACCACGACACTCCCGACCGATTCAATCCCCATCCAGCGGTCGATCCCCATCCAGCGGTCGACCCACATCGACGGCGCGCCGACCGGCGGCCGCCGCATCGACGTCGTCGAGCCCGCCCAGCGTGGTGCCAACGGCCCGAACAGTCAGGCCTGTGGAGATTTCGCCACCGGTCTGCGCGATTCGCGCATAGGCCATGGCGCGCGCGGCAATTTCGCCATGGGCATGCTGGCTGCTCCGAGCACCATGACACCCGGAGACTTCGCAACAGGACTGCGCACTCGTCGCGGTCCGGCGCGTGTGCGAAGCGACTTTGCGACGGGCCAGCACACCATCAGCAGCGGAGCGTAGTCAATACCGACAACCATCTAGAAGGACTGACCATGGACCAGACAGCACCCATATCACCGCAGTTCCGCCAGCATCCCGCGGGAACCCCCCACGGGATGCTGGGCGACCCGACCCGGGGCCGGGAGGACCAGGCGACCGCCGAAGCTCGGCGTGATCCGAGCGCGGGCGCGCCGGCGAACCTGCTGAGCGACCCGAGCCGGGGCCGGGAGGACCAGGCGACCGCCGGAGCTCGGCGTGATCCGAGCGCGGGCGCGCCGGCGAACCTGCTGAGCGACCCGACCCGGGGCCGGGAGGACCAGGCGACCGCCGCAGCTCGGCGTGACCCGACGGCCGCCGCGCCGCCCACCGACTGAGCGACACGACCCATCGCCGTCACGACCGAGCGCCCGCTCGGGAGAGCGGCCGCGACGCCAGCCAGTCAGCCGTCAAAGGAGGTTGGCGTGGGCGGGCCGGATGACCGGTCGGCCGGATGACCGGTCGGCCGGTGCACCCTGCACCCCCGGACAGGTACCTCCGTGTGCGACAGCAATCAGATTACGCCGGTTGCCTCGCACACGAGGGACATCCAGTCACTTGAGGGAAAGGGAGACACCTTGTTTCAAAACAAGTCAACGCCGTGGCGTCGCCGACGGACCATCCGTCTGATCGCCCCAGTCGCAGCGCTGGTCGCGTCGGCGGCCGTGGCGGCCCCGGCCATGGCGGCCTCACCCAACATCGCCATTGCCGGTGACAGCGTGCTGGCCACGAGCCTGCCTTCGTTTGGCACCACCACCGTCGAGGCCACCCGTCCGGATGCGGTCACGGGAGTACCGGTGGTCATCGGCGTGTTCTCGGGCAACGGGAACCAGTTCGGGCCGTTCTCGGTCAACACGACTACGCCGACGCCGATAAACCCCGACGGCGACTGCTGGCAGCAGGGCGCGCTCTCCGAGGCGCTCACCCCGGACCTCCAACCCGGTGACACCGTGACGGTGAACCAGTCGCCTCTCTTCGGTGGCGGCGGGACGTCAGCCAGCGTGACCGTTCAGCCAGGAGATATCGGCTCGGATCCCGGACCGATCGAGGGCTGTGACGCGATCGCCCCGTGGGCACATAACGCCATTACCAGCGGCCCCAGCACCGTCACCGGCGGCGGGATCACCGTCTCGGGCGTCGCCCAGCCATTGGCTACGGGTGTCTCGGTGGCGGCCTCTGACGGGACGCACGAGACGCCGTCAGTCAGCGCCACCCCCGCTTCTGACGGAAGCTGGAGCGCGACCATCCCCGCATCGGACGTCGCCAACCTATCGGATACCTCTTTGACGGTGACGCCTGTATTCGCGGTGCCTGATGTGAGCACCGGCGCAGGCGCACACATCGACGGAGCTGGCTTGACCGTTAGGAAGTCCGCGCCTGCGGCCGGCGGTTCGGGTCAGACCGGCGGCGGGTCGAGTCCCACCTCGACGTCGGCGCCCACAAAAACAAGTCCAAAGAGTGGTAGCTCGGCTCGCCCGCGCGTCACTGGGCTCCGGGTTGCCTCGACGATGACGCTGACCCGCGCGCGTCGCAACGGGATCAATGCGTCGTTTGTGGTATTGGCCGGCGTCAAGGACGTGAGGGTCGAGCTTCTGCGGGGCAAGAAGCAGGTCTTCCGCAAGACGGTCCGCGCAGGCAGGGCCGGAAAGAGGCAGACAGTCGTCCTGCGCGGTAAGGAGCTGAGCCGGCTCCTCCGTGTCACCACGTACACGGTTGGGGTTCAGGCGGGCCGCAGCAGCTCGAGCTTCGGGCCGCTGAGCACCCGCCGCCTGCGCATTGGCTGAGCTGCGCCGGGACCAGAGGAGCGTGGCTGGGCCGCTGCCGGCGCGCGCGGCCCAGCAGACGAAGGACGCCGTGGGCGGGCTGGGCAAAACCCGGCCCGCCCAACCGACTGCACCCCCCGGCCGACGCATCGGCGCCGCACGCCCCTTACCTTGGTCGTCGGCTCAGGTTGGGGGAGGCGAACGACGCGTGATGCTGTCTGAATGGCGGAGGACTCGCTGTGTACCTTGACCCGATGGCCGTCTCGCCGGCGCGTTCGCGGCCGGCCGCGCCGATGAGCGGCTCACCGATCCTCGATTTGGCTCTCGCCGTCGCGGCCTACTGCGTACTGGTGGGGGTGGTGGTAGGCGTCCTGTGGTTGACCGGCCGCGAGCGGGAGGGGCGCGACGAGGATGGCGGTGAACATGGCGGAGGTGACGATTGGCGCCGGCGCCGCGCGCGCCCGGACCCGCCGCGGCCCTACGGACCGTCCGGCGCAGGCATCGAGCCAGTGGGAGCAGCGGGACGCGGCCCCCCGGGGTATCCACGAAGGAGCTCAGTAGTTTGCATGATGAGGCGGTCCCGCCACCCCGGACAGTCAGAACCCGGCAGAGGATCAGCTAGCCGGACCCACCGCGGGCACCATGGTTGAACTGCGTCCGTTAGCCAAATGGCCGACGACGCATTGTCCGTGAAATCTAAGGAGGACACAACCGTGAGACCATCAGTTAAGAACCTCAGCGCCATGGCCGGGATCGCGTGCGCGATCGCGGTCGCCGGGCCACTGGCTGCGGCAAACGCTGCCACACCCGCCACGGGGAGCGGGACCCCGTTGCCGCTTCCGGGCCTCTCCTGCAGCACGAACCAGGGACTCCTCCCCGGAATCCCGAACCTCGGGCCGACCGGGCCGCTCGGGCCGCTCGGCGCCGACGGTCCTGCAGGCGGTAGCGCCAGCAACCTGCCCTGTGGCCTGGACGCATTCAACTTGGGTCCGACGGGACCCCTCGGGCCAGGCGGTGCGCTCGGTTCTGCGCCGGTCGCCGCACCGGCGCCCACGCCGGCGGCGGCGTCCGCGCCGGCGGCGGCGCCCGCGCCGGCCGCCGCGCAGAGCAAGCAGACCTCGGGCAAGAGCTCGTCCGGCAAGAAGCACACGTCGCACAAGAAGCGCACGTCGCACAAGAAGCGCACGTCGCACAAGAAGCACACGTCCCACAAGAAGCACACGTCCAGCAGGCGTGCCGCGGGGAAGTCAGCCCGCAAGCACCACTAGGACCCAGTGGGCCCATCAGGGCGCAGGCCTGGCAACGCACGGCCTGCGCCCTCGCCCCCGCCGCGGCGGGCCTCGGTGCGCTTCGGCGTCGGTGAGTCCCGCCGAGACGGGTCAGGCACGTGCCGCACGCTGCGCGACGGCGGCGATTGCGGCGGCCACCCGGGAGGATCCCGGGCCTTCTCCGAGCAGGATGGTGTAGTGGTTGACGTCGCAGACGTCCTCCACCTCCGCCTCGGGGTGACCGGCGCTGAACTCGTCCAGCTCGCGCTGCTCGATCAGGGGCTGCTTCTCACCCATCGTTCCGTACCGGGCGCGCAGCAGCCGGAGCGGCGCCTGAATCTCGTCTACCCAATCGTGGTCGGCGGCACACGTCAGCATGTTGTCACTGTCGGTTTCGATCGCTTCGACGTTGATGACATATCTGAAGCCGCCGGGGCGGCCGGTCAGATCGTGGAGGACGAAGGCCTCTACGTCATCGTTCCAGGCATCCGTGAAGGCAGGGTGCGACCGCCAGAAATCGAGATAGGCCTGGACTGACACGAACGGCATCGCATGACGCATGATTGCGGGCCCCACCAGGAAGCCGTGCACCGCGGCCGCCGCCTCTTCGGTCAGCCGAGATACGTGCGTCCCGCCGTCGACGAGGACGACACCGGCGGTGCGCTCTGGATGCTCAGCGGCAAGTCGCGCTGCAACATACGCGCCCATCGAGTGGCCTACCAGGATGGCTCGCTCCGCGCCGACGGTGTCAAGCAGGCTGACCATGTCCGAGACATGCGCGGCAATGCCGTACGGACCTGGCAGCCCGGCGTTGTCGCCTCGGCCGCGAAGATCGGGCGCGAGCACGGAAGCGGGAGCGATCTGCATCAGGTCCCGCGCCACCGGGCGCCATATCATCCCGTTGCTCGTGATTCCGTGGATGGCAAGGACGACGAGCTCCGGCTGGTCGCCCGGCGGCAGAAACTGGTCTACCGTCAGCGTCCCTCCCGTGACCGGTACCGCGGTGGGAAGGCCGGGCATGGGCATCGTGTCGTCGGCCCGAGCGGTCTTTGTGTTGATATTCGTCACGCGCCCTAGGGTGGCGGAGGAGGGGCACTTGGCGAGCTGGCCATGGAGCCAGCGCCGAGTGGGCGTCCGGGCGGGTCGCCGCTCAGAGCGCGCGAAGTGCCCGGCGGCCGTGACTGCGGCCGGCCGGGCACCATCGTGCGCTGCCTTCAGCTCAGGGGATGCTGCTGAAAGAAGGCATACATCGCGGCGGTCTCGTCCGGGCCGGCGGGGTCAGCATATTGCTCGCTGCTGTTGCCGCCAGACCAGGCATGACCCATCCCGTGGACAAGCCAGGACTGAATCAGCTCGTGCCCTTGGCCGTCCCCGTACTCGCTGACCGTGTAGGTCTGCCCGCCCGGCGCCGTGCCGTTGGACGTGCTGGTCGCAGTCGGGGGCACCGACGCCTTCAGGGCGAGCCCGTCGGTCGTCTGCCACTGCTGCACGGCCTGCTGGGCGTTGATCGGGGGAACCGTGGTGTCCTGGTCACCCTCGAAGACGATCACAGGCATCGCCCGGGCATTCGAGCCCATCGCCGCGTACGCGGCTTGGCCGGCCTGCCCAGGATCGGCACTCTTGTACCCCGCACAGGTCGCGGTGGCGGCGTACTCGCAGCCGGATCCGATCCCGGCGGCAGCATAGAGATCGGGGTACGTCGCGGCCATGACCGAGCTCATGGCGCCGCCGGCCGACAGCCCGGCGACGTAGGTCCGGGACTTGTCAACGCCGTAGTGCTGCTGCACCGACTGCGTGATGCCGGCAATCAGCGCCGGCTCGCCGGCGCCGCGGCTCATGTCCGCCGACTGGAAGAAGTTCCAGCACGACAGGTAGTTGTTGCTCGAGCTCTGCTGCGGGAACACGACGATGAATCCCTTCTGCTGGGCAAGCTGATCCCACCGGGTCAGCTGCCGGAACACATCCGCCGTCTGCGTGCAGCCATGCAGAGCAACGACGAGCGGCATGGCGGTCCCCGCCTTGTATGTCGACGGGACGTACAGCTGGTAGGCCAGCGTGCCCGAACCACTGGAGTAGCTAGAGTTGGTGAGGGTGCCGGGCAGCGACGACGACGTGGGGGTCGAAGACGTGGGGGTCGACGACGTGGGGGTCGACGACGGTGGCGTGAACGAGGTCGGTAGACCGCCCGATCCCATCCCGGGCAGGTACGACCACCAGGGTGGTTGCGGCTGGGAGATTGGCAGGCCGGGCAGTGTTCCCGCGCTGGCCACCGCGGGCAGAGCACCGAACGCCAGAGCGACGAGTACCCACAGGGGCCTTAAACGGCGAAGCCCGTGCCTCTCAGCGCGCGACGGTTCTACCGTTGCCGGGCCACCGCGTCTGCGCATGGCAAATCCGGCAACATCAGGCAGCATCTTCATGTCGAACTCCTTCCCTTGTTCCAGTTCGACAGCTGGTTATGTGGCCTGGACGCTAGACCGCGCGGGACCCTGTAGGTATGCGGTATAGCGAGAACCTGTCCCGCGCCCGCTCGTAGCGGCTACAGGGCGCTCTACCGGGCGGAAGCGGCCTTGCGGCAGGCCCCAGGGGAGGGCATTTGCCGAGCCGGGACGCTCCGATCGCAGGGGCTACGGGAGGGCACTGGCCGAGCCTGGACGGCCCGGCGGGCTCAGGCGATGCTGGACGAGACGGTCCTGCCGGCCGCCGTCGCGACCGGCAGGGCGTCGGAGGGCCCGGAGGGCCCGGTCAACCTTCGCGGCAGACGTACTCCACCAGCGTGGGCGCCCACACCGGAGCGCCTCCGGTCGGCCGCGGCTGAGGATGGGTCCTCGCGCGCAGCGGTGCCCGGCTGAGGGTGATGCAGGCACCCGTTCCGGGGCCTTGCGTGATGAGCGTGATACGGCCCACACGCCTGCGGTGGCGCTTCTGCTTGCGCGGCTTGTGGGTCGGCGTCCTCTTGTGCCGCTTCGTGGTCTTCTTGTGCCGCTTCGTGGTCTTCTTGCGCCCCGGGTTCGTGGTCTTCTTGCGCCCCGGGCTGGTGGTCGTCGTCGAGCTCGAGCTGCTCGGCGCATTGGTCGTCGTCGTCGGTCCGACGGTGGTGGTCGGCGAGCCTGTGGTGATGGTGACCGGGCCGTTCGCGGCCGTCTGCGGACCGTTGGCGGTGGTCGTGGTGGTGGTGATGGTGACGACGACCAGGTACGTCGTGTTGTTGACGATGATCTGGCCGCACTCGAACCCGGCACTGCTGCTGACGCTACTCGGGAGCCCGGTCGTGCCGATCGTCGGGGTCGTCCCCGTCGTCGGGATGGTGGTGCCGGTGGTCGGGATGGTGGTGCCGGTGGTGGGGATGGTGGTGCCAGTGGTCGGGGGGGTGACGCCCCCGGTACCGGTCCCGGTCGGTGTTCCCGTTCCGGTGGTCGGCGCGCTCGGGTCGGTGTTTGTGACCGGGGTCGAGGTCGGGATCGTGGCGACGCTGCCCGTGCCGGCGGCACTCGCGCCGCCCGGGGTCGGGAGAGTCACGGTGGCCGGGCTCGTGATCTGATACCCGGCTTGGACGAGGCACTGGAGGACCGAGGACGGCAGCGGAGCCGTTGTCACCTGACTATCGGAGCCGGTCCCGGAAGGTGGAGTTGGGCTCGGAGCGGTGTCGGCGACCGCTGGCGGAGTCACCGTCGCCAGCAGGCTGGCGACGACCGCGCCCGCGGCCAATCGACTGTTGACTGTCATCTGAACGTCTCCTTGCTGGTGCGGGCAGTCCGCGGCCATGGATAGGGGTCGTCGCAGTGCTCGGCACCGTGACGGAGTACCGAATCGCGCACGCAGCTCGATCGCGCCGCGCCAACGATCACGTGCCCACTGTGACCGGACGCGGTCCGCCGACAACCTGTTCCCCTGTCCGGTTGGACTTCGCACCGGCGATCAGGTCGGAATCCGCAACGGGTCACAAGCGGGATTGGTTCACACACGTCCGTTCCTGAGGTACAGGACACAAACCGTGCGCGGGTTCAGTCCGGGTGAGCGTGATGAAGGGCAATCTTGAGCGCCCACCATCCCCTGGCGGAACGAACGTCCTCTTCCACAAGCTCGATGCTCCGGTGTGTAGCCGCGCCTAGCCGCACCGGGCGACCGAGACCGCGCGCGACGGGCCACCAGGCCCGTCGCGCGCTCTACTCCTCAGGGAGTACGTGAAGATTCGCCCTCCGGACGATGACAACGAGCGCGCCGTGGGCAACCATGGCACCATCGCCACGGCGATCGCCCCCGGCTCCTCCTCCTCTTCCGGCCGGCGGCATTCTCCAGGGCAGCGGCCCCAGGAGACGAGAGGCCCCGGTGCCCCCGGGGCCTCTCGCATCTCCGGGGACGATCACAGCGCGCCCCCCGCGTTGAGGGGATGCCGGAGCGCTTGGCCACCGGACTGGCCTCTTGGCCGACCGCAAGCTGACCGAACGATCAGCGCGAGAGCCCGTCGCGTTCTGAAGAATCATCGGCGATCCAGGCATGACCGACCAGCTCCAGAATTCCACTTCCAACGGCGCTTCGGCCGACGCTGACGCCAATGAGACCGGTGAGTGGATCGACGCGGTCGATGCGGTCGTTGCCCATGACGGGCCAGACCGGGCGCGCGAGATCCTTGTGCGCGTGGTCGACCGGGCGCAGCGTGCCGGTACCGGGCCGATCGCCAGCCTGAACACGCCATATGTCAACACGATCCCGCCCCAGGACGAGGCGAAGCTCACGGGAGATCCGGCCCTCGAGCGCCGGCTCCGTTCGATCATCCGGTGGAACGCGATCTGCATGGTCGTTCGCGCGAACAAGATCTCGTCTGAGGTCGGCGGCCACATCGCCAGCTACCAGTCGCTGGCGACCCTCTACGAGGTCGGCTTCAACCACTTCTGGCATGCGCCCAGCGATGAGCACGGGGGCGACTTGGTCTACTTCCAAGGCCACTCCTCCCCCGGCAACTACGCGCGCGCGTATCTCGAGGGACGCCTCACCGAGGAGCACCTGGACAACTTCCGCCAGGAGGTCGGCGGTGCCGGCCTCTCGTCCTACCCGCACCCCTGGCTGATGCCCGAGTTCTGGCAGTTCCCGACGGTGTCGCTGGGCATCGGCGCGATCACCTCGCTCTACCAGGCGCGGTTCATGAAGTACCTGCAGGCTCGCGGCATTGCCGAGACCGCGGGACGCAACGTGTGGGCGTTCCTCGGTGACGGTGAGATGGACGAGCCGGAGTCGATGGGGGCGACGGCGCTGGCGGGGCGTGAGCGGCTGGACAACCTCATCTGGGTGGTCAACTGCAATCTGCAGCGCCTCGACGGCCCCGTGCGGGGCAACGGGAAGATCATCCAGGAGCTGGAGTCCGACTTCCGCGGCGCGGGCTGGAACGTCATCAAGGTCGTGTGGGGCTCGAGATGGGATCGGCTCCTCGCCGAGGACAGCGACGGTCGTCTGCAGCGCGTGATGGAGGAATGCGTGGACGGCGATTATCAGACGTTCAAGTCGCGCGACGGTGCCTACGTCCGTGAGCACTTCTTCGGGCGCGACCCGCGGCTGCTTGAGCGGGTCAAGGACATGTCCGATGAGGAGATCTGGCTGCTGAACCGCGGCGGCCATGATCAGCAGAAGGTGTATGCCGCCTATGACGCGGCGGTGCGCCACACCGGGCAGCCGACGGTGATCCTGGCCAAGACGGTCAAGGGCTATGGGATGGGCGTCTCGGGTGAGGGCCAGATGATCACCCACCAGGCCAAGAAGATGACCGAGGCGGCCCTGTTGGCCTTCCGCGATCGCTTCGAGCTGCCGCTGACCGACCAGCAGGTCCACGACGTCGAGTACTACCGGCCGCCCGACGACTCACCCGAAATGGAGCTGCTGCGCGAGTCCCGCGCGAGGCTCGGCGGCAGCCTGCCGGCGCGGCGCCGCACCGCTCGTGCGGAACTGCCAGTGCCTCCTCTGGACACGTTCAGATCTCAGCTGGAGGGCACCGGGGACCGCGAGATCTCGACCACGATGGCCTTCGTGCGCATCCTCGCCGCCCTGCTGCGCGACAAGGAGCTGGGCCGGCACATCGTGCCGATCGTCCCCGACGAGTCGCGCACCTTCGGCATGGAGGGCCTGTTCCGCCAGGTCGGCATCTACTCGCCCTTCGGCCAGCGCTACAGCCCTCAGGACTCCGAGCAGCTCATGTTCTACAAGGAGGACGAGCACGGCCAGATCCTCGAGGAGGGCATCACCGAGGCCGGGTCCATCTCCTCGTTCATCGCCGCCGGCACCTCCTACAGCGCCCACGACGTGCCGATGGTGCCGTTCTACATCTACTACTCGATGTTCGGATACCAGCGGGTCGGCGACCTCGTCTGGGCCGCCGGCGACAGCCGCACCCGCGGCTTC
>DASXJW010000140.1:0-6414 GCA_036497165.1 Solirubrobacteraceae bacterium | reverse complement strand
CGCACAGGCCGATCGGTCCCGTCGCATGCACCCACGCGCCCGGTTGGTGGGCGTCGGGGAGCGGCCACCGCCAGCCGGTGAACTCCGATCTGCCGTCATGGAGGACCTTGTAGGCGTGCATTTTGCGATCTCAGTGGGGCTGGTGCGCCCGGCGCGGCGGGAGTCTACGCCCCCGCCGCGCCCGTGCACCGCGATAGCCGACGCCGTTGGTCAACGCGCCATCAGCGCCGGCGTGGAGGGTGCCGGACCACCAGTGTCAGCCAGGCAGTGGCCCGGGCTGCGGGCCGCTCGGCGTCGCGGACTGCGATCAGCACACGAGCTCGCCCGGCGTGGCGTGGGCGGCCGGTGATGACTCCCGTCCGGCTGAGCCGCAGCCCCGCCGGCAACGTGGCCCGAACGATGCTCCAGCGATACGGTGGGCGGCCTTCGCCCGCGCGCAACCGTGCGCGATAGCCATGATGGCTCACCGCCGCCCGCAGACGGGCAGTGATGATCGAGAGGGGCGGCGTGACCGCGAGTCCGCCCGGACCGGAGAGGGCCGTGGCGCCGCCGGCGATGGTGGCCAGCGGCGCGGTGTCACCGGAAGCTCCCGGGCCGTAGACGTGGATGTCGTTGTCGTATTGGTTGGCGACGTAGATGCGCCCCTGGGCGTCGAGGTCGATGCCGGTCGGGAAGCTGAGCGACGTCGACGAGCCCCCCAGGGTTGACTTCGGGAAGGCATTGCCATTGGTGCCCGGGGCATAGACGGTCACGGTGTGCCCGTACTGGTTGGTCACCAGCAGGTCCCCGGCTGCGTCCTGCGCGAGTCCGCGGGGGGCGTTGAGCCCAGTAGCCGACCCGACGATCGTCGCCACCGGCCGGGCGTCACCGCTGGCGCCCGGCGCGTACGCGGTCAGGCTGTTGGAGCCGCTCTCGGCGACCCACACACGCCCGGCGCTGTCGACGGTGAGAGCGTCGGGCCCGCTGATGCCGGTGTCGGGGCCCGCGATCGTGGCCACAGGGCCGGCGTCACCCGTCGCCCCGGGCGCATAGACGGTGATCGCGTTGGCCGGCTGGTTGGCCACGTACAGGCGGCCCGCCGCGTCCAGCGTGGCCGCCGACGGTCCCTGCAGGCCCGTCGCGGCGCCGGCGAGGTCCGTGACGAAGTGGGCGGCGGCTCCGGGCGGATATGAGGTGACCGAGTCATTGCCGCTGTTGACGATGTAGACCCGGCCGCCGGGTGCGATCGTGACCCCGGCGGGTGCGTCGAGGGCGAAGCCCGTCCGTGTAAAGGTGGTCAGCGGCGCGAGGTTGCCCACGCCCCCGACGGCGTAGCTCGTCACCGTGCCGCTTGCGCCGTTGGCGACATAGACGGCGGGCACGATGGCGGGATCGATGGAGATCGAGATCGTCGCCGTCGCGGTCTGCGCGGTGGGCAGCGACCGATCGGCGAGCCGTACCGTGAACGAGGTCGTCCCCGCCGCCTGCGGGGTGCCCGTGATCGTTCCGTTCGTCGCATTCAGAGTCAGACCCGCCGGGAGCGATCCCGAGGCGACCGTCCAGGTGTACGGTCCGTGGCCGCCCCCGCCCGTCAGGGTCTGGGAGAAAGGCGCCCCGGCCATGCCGTGCAGCTGCGCCGGGGACGTCAGAGCCGGCGGGGTGACCACGAGCAGCCCGGTCGGGGACGAGACGGCGCCGGTGGCCACCGGCACGGCGGAGGGCTTGATGTCGCCGTCGGCGGGAAGCCCGTACTGCGTCACCGAGCCCCCGCCGAACACGTTGCTGACCACTAGCTGCTCAGTCGCTCCCGGAAGGAACCCCAGGCCCGAAGGGCCGTTGAGGCCAGTGTCGGGCCCGTGGAGGATCGCGATCGGGGCGGGGCTCCCCGTCGCGCCCGCCGCGAACTCCTCGACCGTGTACTCGAACGAGCTGCTGGGCCCCGGCCTGGTGGTGTTGACGAACAGGTTGCCCGCCGGATCAAAGGCGATCACCGACGAGGGGCTGACCTGCGGACCGGCGATGACGGCGATGGGCGAGACATTCCCGTTGGCGCCGGCCGGGTACTCGACGATGCCGCCCGCGTTGTCCGCCCAGAGGTGACCGGCGGAGTCCAGGGCGAGCCCGGTCGGCTGCAGCACGCCGGTGGCGGGGCCGGTCAGGGTGGCGATCGGCGCGACGTTGCCTTTGGCGCCGGGCGCGTACTCGGTGATCGAGTTGCGATAGTGGTTGCTCGCGTACACGTCGCCGGCGGCGTCGACGGCGATGCCGAACACCCCGCCTCCCAGGCCGGTGGCGGTTCCGGCGATCGTGCGCAGCGGCGCCACGTTGCCGGTGGCGGTTGGCGCGTACACCGTGATGCTGCCCGAGCTGTTGGCCACATACAGATTGCCGCTGCGGTCGGCGGCGATCTGCTCTGGGCCGGCGAGGCCGGTCAGCGATCCGGTGATGCGCCGGATCGGCGTCGAGCCGCCACCGAGGGTGAAGGTCGAGATGGCCCCGCTCCCGGCGCCGTTCTCGGCGACCACGAGGGATGTCTGTGCGTGGGCGGCGGCGGCTCCGGCGCCGGCTGCGAAGGTGGATGCGAGGAGAGCGGCGAGAGCGTGGAGCGTGCGGCGCGTGGGATGTAGGTGAGTGAACATGGCCCCTCCAGTCCTGGAGGCCGGCGCGGCGTTACAACCGAGGGGCGCGTAACGGAAGCGACGGTCGCGAGACGACAGGGTCCAGACGGGCGCTCGCCCGCCCGACCCACGACGGAGAGGAAGACCGATGAGCATCACCGCCGTCCCCGCGGACATCGCGAGCCTGATGGCCGAGCTCGCCACGCCGGCCGGACAGGCCGACCCGTACCCGATCTACCGGCGCATGCACGAGCTCGGCGAGGCGGTGGACGCGGCCGACGGCACCGTGGTGGTGACCGGGTACCGCGCCTGCTCCGCGGTAATCCGCGACAACCGCCTGCGCAAGTCCCCGGGCGCCGTGCTGAGTGCAGCGGGTTATCCGGACTGGGAGGCCCGGCCGTCGCTGCGCATGCTGTTCGGCAGCATGCTCATGCTCAATCCGCCTCAGCACACCCGGCTGCGGCGTCTCGTCTCGCGCTCCTTCACCGCCCAGCGTGTGGCGGGCATGCGGGACGCGATCACGCGCCTGGCCGATGAGCTCTGCGACCCGCTGTCGGGCACGGTCGAGTTCGTCGGCTCGGTGGCGTTCCCGTTCCCGGTGACGGTCATCGGCGAATTGCTGGGCATCCCGGCCGCTGACCGCGCGATGTTCCAGCCCCTGGTGAGGGAATGGACGTCGGTCCTGGAGATCCTCAATCCGCTGGCCGTCGACAGCGCCGACGCCGCCGCGGTGCAGATCCAGAGCTACCTGCGCGAGCTGGTGCGTGCGCGCCGGGCGCGCCCCGCCGACGATCTCATCTCCGCGCTGGTCGCCGCCGAGGATGACGAGCACGAGCTCAGCGAGGAGGAGCTCGTGACGATGGCCGCGCTCATCTTGGCCGCGGGCTTCGAGACGACGACCGGTCTGCTGGCCAACGGCTTTCTCACCCTGCTGCGCACGCCCCATCAGGCGGATCGGCTGCGGCGCGAGCCTGCCCTGGCCAAGCCGGCGGTCGAGGAGCTGCTGCGCTACGAGCCGCCCGTCCAGATCCTCTACGGCCGCACCGCGACCGAGGACATGATCGTGGGGGAGCTACCGGTTCGGGCCGGCCGGCGTCTTGTCAACCTGCTGGGCGCCGCCAACCGTGATCCCCGGCAGTTCTCCGAGCCCGACGAGCTCCGCCTGGACCGCGACGAGGGACCGGGGCTGTCCTTCGGCGGCGGTGTCCATCACTGCCTCGGCGCCGCCCTCGCTCGCCTCGAGGCCCGGGTGATGCTGCCCATGCTCCTGCGGCGCTACCCCGGAGCGTCCCTGGCGGGAGAGCCCGTGCGCCGGGGCGGTCTGATGCTCCGCGGATACACTTCGCTGCCCATCGAGCTCGGCGCATGACTGAGGCGAGCATGACCGACACCTCGTCCCCACATCAGCCCGGCGGTGAGCGCTACCGCCCCCAGCGGGAGAAGACCCGCACCGCCAGGATCCTGCAGGCCGTGGCCCGGTCCCGGCTGGGCGGCTGGCTCTTCGTCAACGTCTTTCCCGCGCTCGACCGGCGGCTCATACCTCTGTCGCACGGCCGGCTGAAGGTCGCCATGGGGCAGCCCATCCTCCTGCTGCACACGCGTGGCGCCCGCTCGGGAGAACCACGGACGACTCCGCTGCTCTACACCCCCGATGGTGACTCCTTCATCGTCGTCGCCTCCAAGGCGGGCGCCCAGCACCACCCGGCGTGGTACCACAATCTCCGCGCTCATCCCGACGACATCGCAATCGAGGTCACGGGCACCCGGATGCCGGTGCGCGCGCGGGTCGCCGACGGCGCAGAACGCGCCCGCCTCTGGGCGCGGGTCAACGACAACTACAACGGCTACGACACATACCAGTCGCGCGCCACCGGTCGCACCATCCCGGTCGTCGTGCTCGCCGAGAAGCTCTGACCGCCGTCGCTCAGTCGCGTGTCTGGCGCGCGCCGGGTGAGGCCTCCCAGAAGTCGTCGACCTTGGTGGAATCGGACCGGCCGAGCTGCCTTGAGATGGCCCACATCTCGACGTCCTCGTCGCTCTCGTTGCGATGCGAGCGGGTCGTCCCGGCCGCGACGCGCACCGCGGCGGGCGCGCGCACCGTCTCGATCCTGTCGAGGAAGCGTATCGTCAGCGTGCCACGGGTGAGGAGGTAGACCTCTTCGATCTCCTCGTGGTGATGACCCGTGCCCTGCTCGAAATCGGAGTGGGCCGGGACCCGGATGAGGGTGACGGCGATCTGGTCGCAACCCAGAGCATCGGTCAGCCGGCGAAACTCGCCAGGGACGTCGGAGTCGGCGTAGCTGTCGGCGACCTCATCGGGATGGACGATGGCGTAGTGCGGATGGGTATCTGAGTTCATACCGTGCGCCTACCCGTTCGGCGGGCAAGGTCGCACCCTGTCTGGTTTTCCTGGCCCGGCTGTCCGTCTGGCGCCTGTCCCTTCGTCGTTGAGGCACACCGGCCGATAGCCGGCCACAACCACAGGAGGGTCGATGCCCACCGCACCAACGCCCAGCCAGAACGTCGCGCGGCTCCAGCGCACCTATCCCGCTTCGGCGGGGCTCGTCTGGGAACTGTCGACCACCGCCGCCGGCCTCGAGGAGTGGTGGGGTCCCGACGGATTCGAAACCCGGGTCAACGAGCTCGATCTCAGGCCCGGCGGTCAGGTGCGGTACACCATGACCGCGACCGGGCCCGAGCAGGTCGCGTTCGTGCGCAGCCTCGGGATGGCGCTCTCGAGCGAGTTCCGTAGGACGTTCACCGTGGTCGCGCCGCTCGATCCCCTCCACGACGAGACCTGGACCCAGGGGTACCGCGCCCACCGCGGCGTCGAGCTCGACAATCTCGAGACGGCAACCAGGCGACGCGCGCGGTGATCGGAGCCCTCGATCCTCGATCTTGCGGCGCGCTGGGACCGGCGGCCGACTACGCCCGCTTGACGAGGTGGTGCTCCGCGCTGCCGTCGGCCAGGGCGGTCACGCCGACGCTGGTGATGCGCCAGACCGGCGACCGCTCGTATGACATCGAGGAGACCAGCCCGGCCTCCTCGAGCTTGTCGAGCGCTCGCCGCACAGGCGCCATGAGCTGCAGTGGCCGCATCTGGCCGATCCCGGGAAAGTCTCTGAGTAGGTACTCACAGAGCTGTTGGGGCCGCAGGTGGCGTCCGGGGCCCACGACCTCGGGTCCCATGCCCACCAACAGGATCATGGCCAGCTCCTCGGCGCTGAGCATCCTCAGACGGTCGATCTCAGCCTGCGCCGCGGCCTCGCGGGCGAGCTTCTCTTCGCTCTTGCGAAATAGCCGCACCATTCGCAAGCTTCGCGTCTGGGGCGTGGCAATGCAATCCCGAGGCCCTTTTTCCCGGTCGGCACATCGCTTGTAGCCTTTGAGCCGACGACGCCATGCGATCCGATGACGATCGCCATCGAGGGACGGCGGTGGACGCCGCTGCTCGGCGGCGCCTCGGTCGTGCGCGCCGCGCAGCGGATGCTCGACGTCAAGCTCCGGCGCTCGGGCTGACGGTTGGCCGCTCACGACAGCGCGGGCTCGAGAGCTTGACGATGCGGACACGGACGTCGCCGACTGTGGCCGGAACGGTGATCCACTCCTCCTCGACGGGCAGTTTCTCGATCGGCGCGGCCTGCAGGTCGGCGGCAACCGCGGCGGGCTGGCCGCTGAATGCCCCCGGCCTCCAACAGTTAGGTGATTGCCTAAGTAATGTGCTACGGTCCCGCCGTGCCGATCGCCGACACCCAGCAACTCGATCAGGCGTTTCACGCGCTGGCCGACGGCAATCGCCGGGCGATCGTTGCGCGCC
>DASXJW010000139.1:0-26202 GCA_036497165.1 Solirubrobacteraceae bacterium | reverse complement strand
GAGGTCCACGACCTCGAGGTCAAAGCCGCCGTGCACGCCGGCACGGTCGGCAAACCACCTGGCGATCGGGAGGCCGGCGCGGCCCGGGCGGGTGGAACCGATGATGATGGTCAGGCGAGGCATTCGCGGTTTCCTTTACTGAGTGAGGGCGTCGCGGTCACTGGGCGGCGCACGGCCTTGACAGAAGCTCAGCGCGCGGGCGCGTTGGACATCCTTCGAGCAAGCAGCCTCAAGCGCCGTGCATTAACGCGACTTCGGGTTCAACTCCACCCTGGCGTGGTCTCCCGGTTCCGGAGATGTCAGCATCGGACACCGCGACCTCGACCCGGTCCCCGGGCCAGACCGGACTGGTCGTTCGGCATACGCCCGGTTGACCGCCGTCCTCAAACATGCGCCCCTAGGTGACCCCCTGAACGCGCGGCGGCCACCGGCCGTCCTTCGTCTCGACTGTCGCCAAGGAGCGTCATGACCGCATCGAGTAACCCGCCGGTCGCCCGGCTTACCCTTTCGGGGTTCCTGAGCCCGGGCGAACCTCATCACCGCAAGGTGCTCTACGAGGAGGTCTACCGCCTCCTTCCCAAGGAGCCCGACGCTCGCGTTTGCGTGTACGCCTGGGAAATCGGGCCTGGCCGACACACCGCCTGGCACATCCACAATGGCGCCGCCTTCATGCTGGTCACCGAGGGCAGGATCGCCATCGAGTTTCAAGACGAGAACAAGTCCTACACCGCTGGCGACGTCTATCCCGAGCCGATCGGGGTGGTGCACCGTGCGATCAATCCCGATCCCGGCAACTCGGTCTGCGGTGTGGCGTTCATCGCTACCCCCGCCGACCGCGAACACGTCGTCAATATCAACGAGCCGTGGTGAGCCGCCATCGGACCAGCCGCAAGATCTCCTGTCGGCCGGGCCATTGCCGCCGGCGCGACTTCTACCGGAATGCCAGCGTAGCTTTATTCATGGAGAACATGCATGTTCGTGATCGTCTCGAAATACCTGATGGCTGTCGACCAGGTCGACGAGGTCTATCCTCAGCACGCCGCATGGCTGCAGCGTCACTACGACTCGGGCAAGGTGCTCGGCTCCGGCCGCCGCGTGCCGGCGGTCGGCGGGCTGATCCTGGCCCGCGGTGAGAGCCGCGAAGCCATCCTCGACTGGCTGGCCGAAGATCCGTTTGTCAAGACCGGCCGCGCCGAGTACGAGGTCTACGAGTTCACCCCAAACGAGGCGCCGCGTCGGTCTCCGCATCTGGACGCATGGCTTGAGGCGTAGGCGAGTGCCTCGCCCGGCTACGCGGAGCGGCAGTTCTCGCGCGCGCCCTTCTAGGATGGCGGCACGGAGGCGCGGAATGCGGTGAGCCGCGCGCGAAGGTCTGAGCTGTAGCTGCGCCCGTGGCTTCGCCTGAGGTGCGAATGTCTGGTTTACCCGACGTTGCTCTCCGGTGACGCAGAGAGCGGTCTCCTGCCGATGGGTATGGCGGCGGCGTCCCGGGCGGGCCATAGTCGGGCCCGAACGAGGAAGCCCGATCAAACTGGAGACACATGTCCGCAACACAGACAAACCAATCGGTGCCACGGGGCCTGGTCGACGAGGCGCTTGAGCGCTACATCGACTGGCGAGAAGCCTGCCGCGCCGTCGGCACCGCTTACCGGCAGTGGTCACATTGCTCGCGTGAGAACCGTCCACGTCTGTTCGCGGCGTACAGCGCCGCCCTCGACCGCGAGGAACTGGCGGCGACGCGCTATAGCGGCGTCATCACGCGGATCTCGCCCGCCTGATCCGTGGGGTAGGGAGAACCGGATACCGACGTGCTCTTACCCTACCCTGCCGTCCGCTCCTCAGGACGAACGCGTCGGGTCCAAGGGTATGGCGCACGGGACGGGGGGGTCGCATGATGAGACCAACTGCATGGCGCGCAACGACTGGAGAGACATGGGTCAGACACTCTATATGCGGTCGTACCGCGACTACCGCGAGCATCATCGGATGCCCCGCGTAGCTCACGACGCGGACGCTGTCCACCGGGTCAGCCGGGCCGCGTCGGCACCGGCCAGCCTCCGCCCGCACGGACATTCCCGTAGCACGGGCGAGCTCGCGCCGTCCAACGTGATCTCCCTGTACGGACCCGGGCCGGACACCACCGACGACGCGCCGCGACCGATCCGTGTCGTGCTGGCGGAGAGCCAGACGCTCATCCGCGCGGGATACCGGGTCCTGCTCGAAGCCGATGACCTCATCGAGGTGGTGGCCGAGGCCGCCACCGAGGACCAGGCCATCGCCCAGGCTGCTGAGACCAGCCCGGACGTCGTGCTACTCGATCTCGGGCTGCCAGGCCTCGAGGACGCCCGGGCCGCGGCCCAACTGATCTCTCATCCGGCCTTCACCGGCGTCGCCATACTCCTGATGACCCCCAAAAAATGGGATGAGCGAGTTCTGGATGCACTGCAAGCCGGGGCTGTTGGCGTGGTCGCAAAGGACGCCGAGCCGGACGAGCTCATCCGCGCGGTGCAGGTGGTGGGCCGGGACCAGGCCGTGCTTCCGGTGGGGGGCCTTCGTGAGTTGCTCGGCGAGCTGCGGGCGTCCCGCGGCAAGCGGACGCTTCCGCCCGGGGACCTGGACGAGCTCACGGCTCGGGAGCGGGAGGTGGTCGCCCTCGTCGCCGGTGGTCTCAGCAACCACCAGATCGCGGTGCGCCTCGTGATCAGCCCGGCGACCGCCAAGACGCACGTCAGCCGTGCGATGCTCAAGCTCGGCGCCAGCCATCGCACACAGCTCGCGGTGCTCGCTTACGAGACCGGGCTGGTTGCGCCCAGTCACCTGGTCGGCCGGTAGTGTCCTCGCCGCCCACGTCCTCAGGGAACGCTCGATCATCCGTAAAGACTCCGGTTCCGGTTGTCCCTACCAGCCGCTGCTCGGCACGTGGGATGATCGCTTCCAGATGATCACAACGTTGCTGCTCGTCGACGACGACGCGAGCTTTCGCGCGTTGGCGACGGACATCCTCAGGGAGATAGGTGTGGAGTCCATCGTCGAGGCCGACACAGCCGCGGCCGCAGTCGACCGAGCGCTGGTGGTGCGGCCTCAGGCGGCGCTGGTCGACGTCGGCCTGCCAGACCGCGACGGGATCGAGCTCGCGCGTGAGCTTGCGGCATTGCCGTGGGCGCCGGCGATCGTGCTGACGTCGGCTGACTGTGACGTGGGCGCCGGCATCGCGCACGATCACGACGGCACGCCTCCGTTCGTCCCGAAGGACGAGCTCCTAAACGTCCCGTTGCGGCAGATGCTGCGGCTCGAGTAGATGGCTCCGCGGTCCGTCGCTCGCTCTCTTTCCGAGGAGTACGGTGGCGATGTGCGCCGTCCTGCTCGTGTCGTCGTCGGAGAGGATGACGTGCTGCTGCGAGAGAGCATCGCGCGGTTGTTGAGCGAGGCCGGGTTCGAGGTGGTCGCACAAGCGGGGGACGCGGTTGATCTCGTGCGTAAGGTGCTCGCCTACCGTCCCGACGTGACGGTGGCCGATATCCAGATGCCCCCCGGTCACGGAGACGATGGTCTCCGCGCCGCGCTCGAGCTGAGGGGCAAGCTCCCCAAGATGGGCGTGCTCGTCCTGTCGCAGTACTACGAGGAGCAATACGCCCTGGATCTCATTGGGGATAGTGCCGAGGGGGTTGGCTACCTGCTCAAGGAGCGCGTCGGCGACGTCGACGCGTTCACCGACGCAGTTGCGCGAGTTGCCACCGGGGGGAGCGCGCTTGATCCGGAGGTGGTCGGCAGAATGCTGGGGCGGCGACACCGCGGACCGCTGGCGGAGCTGACTCCACGGGACCGGGAGGTGCTCGGCCTCCTGGCGGAGGGCAAGTCGAACACCGGGATCGCCGAGGCCCTGGTGGTGACCAACGCGGCCGTCGAGAAGCACGTCACCACCATCTTTCAGAAGCTGGGGCTCGATGCCAGTCCGATGCAGCACCGCCGTGTCCTCGCGGCCCTGGCATACCTGCGCGACTCCAGCCGCTGACCGCCCGCCCGTGACCCAGCACATGGCCTTCGAGTACACGAAGTGCTGGGGCCACCCCTAACCTCCCAGGTGCCTTGTCGGCGAGGCGCCACTCGACGGTCGTCCGTTCGGCCAAGCCCCTCACCGACGGCGCCAGGGACCGCGTCAGGCGCAACCTTTGACTCTGACTGCGGGCCCGGGACCGCCGCTGGCCGGTCGTGACACCGGCGGGCTCAGTGAGCGGGCCATCTCTGTCCAGGTAGGCAGGACGACGACGGTGCCATCGGCGACCATCTCGGTTGACCGGAGATGGTGAACCGCTCCAGAGCTCTAGGCCGACTTTGCCGCTAGGCGCCTGAGTTCAGCGAGCCTGCACTGCTGCTCGACGAGCTGGTCTCTTACAGACATGATTGGATTCTCCTTGGGAGTAGCTGGTAGGCCACCCGGCCGTTTGGTCCGTCCTGTCGGGGCGGCGGTGGATGCCGTGAGGTGAAGCATCCCGCCAACGGCCGGCTGCTGCCATACCACTGCGCCCCCCACGGCGAGCGGCAACGCCCGAGACCCTTGGTAGGGATGCCCGGAGCCTGACTTGGGCATCCAGACCGACGGCTACCGCTCCGCCACGAAGGCGATCTTGCGAACGCGCCCCTCCCGGAGCCAGTCGCTCCAGAGCCGGTGGGCGGCCAGCAGCTCCTCCAGGGAACGGCGTCCGATCTGCGCGGCGATGTGGTCGGCATCCCTCGCAAAGGCGGTGATCAGCGCGTCGGCCATGGCCCGGTGAGACTCGCTGCAGTCCTCCTGGCGGCGGACGACGAGCCCGGCCCGGTCCAGGCAGATGAGCATCTCCTGCAGTGGGGTGAGCCAGACGGTGTCGGCGTCGGGCATCCTGGCCCGCTCGTCCGCCGTGAGCGGCGGTCCCTCCTCCATGGTGAAGGCAAAGCGGCCGCCCGGCGCCAGCGCCCGGGAGATCTCGGCCAGCAGCGCCTGCTTGTCGGCAAAGGCGAGCATCGTCTCCAGCAGGAGCACGACGTCAAACGGACCCGGAGGGATCGGGGGGATTCGACCGATCTCGAAGCGGCAGGGGAGATCCCGAGCGCGCCGGCGCGCGATGTCGATGGCGCTGGCGCTGAGGTCCACGCCCAGATAGGAGCACCTCAGCTCTCGGGTGATGAAGCGTCCTGGCCCAGCGACTCCGCAGCACAGGTCCAGCACCGATACCCCTGCCGCAACGCCGGCCTCCTGCGCCAGGGCCAGGATCTCGGCGGCGCGCATGAAGCCCTCCTGCTCGACGTACTCGCCTGGTGGGTAGGCGGATATCCGGGCCCGCTCGAGCGCGCGGACAAAGGGAGCGCGCTCGTCCTGCCTCACTGCTGCTCGCGCTCCTCGGTCACGCCGACGCAGGATGCCAGGCCGGCGCACGGGAAGTCTTTGCCCGGACCCGGCGTCATGGATCGCATGAGGCCGAACCATCTCGCCGCCGACGCCGCCGGCGCCACGCAAACCGTCCCGGTCCACTACCGGGCCGACCGGCTGGGCCCGGCCGACTGGGTGACGCTGGCCCGGGCCACGCTGGCCGTCGGTGTCGCGGCGCTGGTGGCGGACTCGTTGCGCCAGTCGGTGCCGGTGATGCTGTTGGTGGCAATCTCCGCGCTAGCGCTCGCGCTGGACGCTGTCGACGGATGGGTCGCCCGGCGCACGCGGACGACGGCGACGGGCGCCCGCTTTGACGCCGAGGTCGATGCCTTCCTGATCCTCGTCCTCAGCGTGTACGTGGCCCGCGCGGTGGGCGCGTGGGTGCTCGTGATCGGCGCCGCGCGCTACGTGTTCCTCGCCGCCGGGTGGCTGCTGCCGAGGATGCGCGAGCCGCTGCCGCCGCGCTACTGGCGCAAGGTGGTCGCCGCGGCGCAGGGAATCGTGCTGACCGTCGCCGCCGCGGGCGTCCTGTCGCCGGCGGCGACCACGGCCGGAGTGGTCCTCGCGCTCGCCCTGCTCGCCGAGTCCTTCGGCCGCGACGTCTGGTGGCTGGCCGTGGCCGACGAGGTCGCCACGCCCGCCGCGCGGGACAGCGAGACCCGCGCCGCCCGCCCCGGCCCTGCGACCGCGCCGGCGCCCCCTGCCGCACCCCGTCCCCACCTCCGCCGGCGAATCGGCGCCGGGCTCACCGCGCTCTCCGTCGTGATCGTGTGGGCGGCCCTCGTCGCTCCGGACCAGCCGCGATATCTGACGCTGACCGCGTTCTTGAGGCTTCCGCTCGAGCTTCTCGTGCTGATTGCGCTGGCCGTCGTCCTGCCCCGCACACCTCGACGCATCGTGGCCGTGATCGCAGGGCTGACCCTCACTCTGGTGGTCGTCCTGAAAGTCATCGATTACGAGGTGTTCACGCTCTACAACCGGCCCTACGACCCGCTCGGAGACACGAGTCAGCTCGGGACGGGATCGAGACGTTGCGCTCGTTGGTCGGCGGTACGGAGACGAAGGTGATCGAGGTCGGCGCGGTCGTCGGCACCGTCGTAATGGCCGTCCTGCTGACGCTGGCGATGCTACGACTGACCCGCGTCGCGGCCGACAACCGCCGCTGGGCGCTGCGGGCGATCGGGGGGCTCGCCGCTGCGGGGGCACTGTGCTCTGCGCTCGGCGCTCAGCTCATTTCCCACACTCCGATCACCTCCACGCTTTCCGCGGGCCTGGTCGTTGACGAGGTCAACGCGGTGCGGGCGGACATCCAGGACCGGAGCGTGTTCGCCGCCGAGATCAGGCACGACCCTCTCGCCGGCACCCCCACCAGCCAGCTGCTGACCGGCCTGCGCGGCAAGGACGTCCTGCTCGTGTTCGTGGAGGCCTACGGCCAGCAGGCGGTTCAGGGCCGTTCGTTCTCGCCGGAGGTCGATGCTGTGCTGGCCGAGGGGAACAAGCAACTGAAGAGCGCCGGCTTTGCCTCTCGCAGCGGCTTCCTCAGCTCGGCGACGTACGGCGGCATCAGCTGGCTCGCGCACTCCAGCCTGCAGGCGGGACTCTGGGTCGACAACCAGGACCGCTACAACCAGCTGATCTCGGCCAAGCGCTTCACGCTGGCCGAGGCGTTCAAGCGGGCCGGATGGCGGACCGTCGACGACGATCCATCGAATGACCGCCCGTGGCCGCAGGGGAAGGCGTTCTACCACTGGGACACGATCTACAACCGCTACCAGGTCGGCTACCGCGGCCCGACGTTCACCTACGCGTCGATGCCCGATCAGTACATCTTCGCCGCTCTGCAGCGCCTGGAGCTGGCAAAGCCCCACCGCAAGCCGCTGTTCGCAGAGGTCGACACGGTGTCGAGCCACATGCCGTGGAACCGCATCCCGCAGCAGATCCCGTGGAGCCAGGTCGGCAACGGGTCGATCTACAACCGGATCCCGATGGACCACGAGACCGGCGCCTTCTGGAGCAATCCCACGCGCGTGAAGGCGGCCTACGGGCGGTCGGTGGTGTACGCGATGAGCAGCCTGATCTCCTTCGTGAAGCACTACGGCGAGAAGAACCTCGTGCTGATCGTCCTCGGGGACCATCAGCCGCTGCCCATCGTCAGCGGCCAGCACGCCAACCACGACGTGCCGATCTCAATCATCGCGCACGATCCAAAGGTGCTGAAGCAGATCGGGAGCTGGGGCTGGGGACCGGGCCTGCAGCCCCGGCCGAAGGCGCCGGTCTGGTCGATGAGCGCGTTCCGCGACAACTTCCTCAGCGCCTTCGATTCGCGCCCGGCCACCCGGTAGCCGGTGGACCGCGCGATTGAACCTGCCCTCGCCGGTCGTGGGCGACGGCGGTTGGCCGGCCTGGACGGCATCCGCGGGCTGGCGGCGCTGTATGTCGTGATCAACCATGTGTTCCTCCGCGCCTTCCCCGGCTATCCGGTGGACCACGCGCCCTTCTGGGCCGCCTGGCTCATCTACGGGCGCTTTGCCGTCGTCGTGTTCATCGTGCTGTCGGGTTTCTCGCTGGCCCTGGCGCCGGCTCGCCACGGCTGGCGGCTTGACGGGCTCGCCCAGTTCGCGCGCCGCCGCGCCCGGCGCATCCTGCCCCCGTACTGGGCCGCGCTCGCCTTCAGCCTCGCGGTGGCGTGGCTGATCGTGCCGCAGCCGGGGCATGCTGTACCCGACGCGCGATCGGTCGTCGTCAACGGGCTGCTGGTGCAGAACCTTGTCCGTGCTCACAGCCCCAACGCAGCATTCTGGTCGATGGCCGTGGAGGCGCAGATCTACCTCCTCTTGCCGCTGCTGCTCGTCGTCGTGCGCCGCAGAGGCGCCATGGTCATGGTCGCCGCCGTCACCCTCGTCGTGGCCGCGGTGGGGATCGCCGGCCCCCACCTCGCGCGTGTAGACACGTTCGTGATCCAGTCTCCACCGGATCTCGCCGCCCTGTTCGCCGCCGGCATCCTGGGCGCGGGCATCGTCGGCGCCAGCGCGGCCCGCCGGTCGTGGCCCTGGGGCTGGCTCGCGCTCGGCGCCGTGGCGCCGGTGCTGGCCATGATCTGGTGGCAGGGCTCGGTGTGGACGCTCGACCACCTCTTCTGGGTCGACCTCGCGCTGGGTCCGGCGATCGCCTGCCTCCTTGCCGCTCTGGCCACGGGGCGCCCGCCCCGGCTGCTGGCGCTGCTCGAAGCGCGGCCGATCCGCGGCCTCGGGGCGTCCTCCTACAGCCTGTACCTGACCCACGCCCCGATCGTCGCCATCGTCTATGAGCGGATCGTGGCCGGCCGCGTCGGCCGCGGCGTGCCGGCCTTCCTCGTCTCCCTCGTGATCGTGCTACCGCTGACGATCGGTTTCGCGCGGCTGTTCGCGTCAGTCTTCGAGACCCCGTTCCTGCGGCGCACCGGCGCCTCCGGAGCCGCCCTGGCGCGGGCACCGCGAGCCCAGGGGGCGCCGGTATGAGCCCAAGAGCCATATGGACATGGGGCCGCCTCGTGGCGCCCATGGTCGTGCTGGCAGTGGTCATCTGGCGCCTCGGCGCCGGCCCCTTCCTCAACGGCGTGCGCATGGTCGACGGCCGCGCCCTCGCGGCGGCGGCGGGCATCGGGGTGCTGACCACGGTGTGCGCTGCGTGGCGGTGGAAGATCGTGGCCGCCGGTCTCGGCGTCGATCTGCCCCTGCCCGCGGCGGTGGCGGCCTACTACCGGTCGCAGTTCCTCAACGTCACGTTGCCGGGCGGGGTCGTGGGCGACGTGCACCGCGGGGTCAGCCACGGCCGCGAGGTTCGCGACGTCGGCCGCGGGCTGCGGGCCGTCGTGTGGGACCGCTCCGCCGGCCAGGTCGTGCAGTTCGTCTTCACCGTCGTCGTCCTGCTCGCGCTGCCCTCGCCGGTGCGCTCGGCCATGCCGGCGGTCGCGGTCGGAGCCCTCGCGGCCGGGTTGGTCGTGGCGCTGGTGGCGAGGTTCCGTCCCGGCGACGGGCGGTCGGCGCCGGCGCGTCTGCGGACCGCGGCCGGTCGCGACATCCGTGACGCGCTGCTGTCCCGCACCGCGTGGCCGGGCATCGTGCTCGCTTCTGCGCTGGTCGTCGTCGGCCACGCGATCACCTTCATGATCGCCGCGCGAACCGCGGGCAGCACCGCGCCGCCGGCTCAGATGCTGCCGATCGCGCTGCTGGCGATGACCGGGATGGTGCTGCCCAGTGCTGCCGGCTGGGGGCCGCGCGAGGGCGTGACGGCATGGGCGTTCGGGGCCGCCGGGCTGGGCGCGCAACGAGGCGTCACCACCGCCGTCGTGTATGGCGTCATCGTGTTCGTCGCCTGCCTGCCTGGCGCTGTGGTCCTCGTCGTGGCATGGTTGCGTCGTGTCCGGGTGCGCGACCGCCGCCGGCGGCCGCTCCGGCAGAGGACGGCACATGCCTGATCGCCCCTACATCCTGCTGAGCTGTGGCATGTCGATCGACGGCTATCTCGGCAGCGCCGCGCCGCGACGTCTCGCGCTGTCCAACGAGGCCGACTTCGACCGCGTCGACGCCGTGCGGGCCTCATGCGACGCGATCCTGGTCGGTGCGGCCACCGTCCGCAACGACAATCCGCGACTGCTCGTGCGCTCGAAGAACCGGCGCGATGCGCGCACCGCCTGTGGGATGTCGCCCTCCCCGATCAAGGTCACCGTGACGGAGCGCTTGGAGCTGGACCCGGCTGCCGACTTCTTCACCGTAGGCGATACCGAAAAGCTCGTCTACTGCCCCAGCCCGCGCGTGGTCGACGCCCGCTCGCGGCTCGGAGCCAACGCGACCGTGGTCGACGGCGGTGAGCAGGTGAGGATGCGCCGGCTCACCGAGGACCTCGGCGCGCGGGGGGTGCAGCGACTGATGGTGGAAGGCGGCGGCAAGGTCCACACCCAGTTCCTCACCGACAATCTCGTCGACGAGCTGCAGCTGGTCGTCGCCCCGTTCTTCGTCGGCGACTCACGGGCCACACGATTCGTGAGCGATGGCCGCTTCCCCTGGAACCCCGGCCGGCGCGCGACCCTCGCCGAGGTCCGCCAGATCGGCGACGTCGTGCTGCTGCGCTACGCGCTCTCCTCGCGGTTTCAGCCGGCCTGAGCCGGACGGGGCAAGACGAGCAGGTCCGCGTGCTCCACGGTGGCCGCGAGCCGCCCGGCGGTCAAGGCCCCCATCCGTCGCGAGGCGTAGGCCTCGGCCTCCGCGGCCAGTACAGGCTCCTGCTCGCACGCGGCATGCAACCAGCCGGCGAACCACTGCCTCAGCAGCCCCGCCTCGCGTGCGCCCAGCCGCCAAGGGCTGGGCCGGATCAGCACCTCAGCGCCCCGCGCGCCGAACTCCTGCGCGGCGCGCGCGGCCGCCTCGGGTCCGAGCAGGCGGCCCCGCTCGGTCATCCGGCGCTGGTGGGCATTGAAGGCGGTGGCCACCCGAGTATCCAGTGGATCGGCCGGGTCCAGGGCCACGCGGCCGACCACCGACAGGGTGAGGAGGATCGGGCAGCCCGCGCCGGCGCAGGCGCTGACCAGCGCGGCCAGCTCGTCTGCGGTGAGCATGTCCAGCAGCGCCGAGGCGGTGAGGAAACTCGCCCCGGCGAGCTCACCCGGGGCCAGCGCGGCGATGTCGGACTCACGCGTCTCGACCGTGATCGGGGCGCCGTCGGCTGCCGGACCCGGCAGGCCGGCGGCGGCGAGCTCGAGCAGGTCGCCATCACGGTCGTGCAGCACCCAGTGCTGGGGCCCGGGCAGCAGTGGCGCCAGCCAGCGCCCCATCGCGCCGGTGCCACAGCCGAGGTCGTGGATCACGCGCCGGCCCGCGGGCGCGAGCGTCCGCCCGAGGTGCGCCACCAGGTCGGGAGCCCGGGCCGCGGAGTCGGCCGGCTCGCGCAGCGCCAGCCAGCGGCGGCTGACTCGCGTGCCCTGGGTCGTCACCGCGACCGTCCGGCGAGGACGGCCGCGACGAGGGAGGCGGTCACCGACCAGCCGGAGAGCGCCGCGCGCCGCACGCGGGCGGCCCGGCGCAGTCGCGTCCTCAGCGCGGCGTCGCCCAGCCAGGCCCGCAGGGCGGCGGCGAGCGCCGCCGGGTCCCCTGGCGCGATCAGCAGTCCTGGCGGCATCCCGCCGGCGCCCTCTCCGAGGGCCTCCGCCACGCCGCCGACGGCCGACGCGATGACCGGCAGGCCGCGCGCCAGCGCCTCGGCGACCACCATGCCGTAGGTCTCGGCGCGGGACGCGAGCACCATCACGTCCGCGCCCGCGTAGCAATGGCCCAGCTCCGCCCCGGCCCGTGGTCCCGGGAACTGCACGCGGCCGCCCAGCCCGCACTCCACAGCGCGGCGACGCAGCGCCTCCACGAACTCCGGGTCTCGGTCCAACCTGCCGACGCACTCGCAGGTCCAGGACAGGTCCGAGGTCATCGTCAGCGCCTCGAGGAGCACGTCGTGGCCCTTGTCGAAGGTCACCGCGGCGACGCACAGCAGCGCCCGCCCCGCGGCGGTGCCGGCGGCGAGCGGGGCGGGGTCGACACCGGGCGGCACGACGTGCACCCGGTCGAGAGCCAGCGGATACAGCTCCAGGATGCGGGCACGGGCCCAGGCGCTGGTGGTGAGGACCGCGGCGGCGGTCGCGAGCACCGCGTGTTCGCGCTGGCGCGCGCCGTTCGTCTCGTCCTGGGGCGCGCGGTCACCGAGTGGCATGTGGACGAGCACGACCAGCCGCAAGCGACGCGCCTCGGGCACGAGCACCTCGGGCGCCGTCGAGGCTACGAGCCCGTCGAGCAGGACG
Organism: Solirubrobacteraceae bacterium; assembly: GCA_036497165.1. GTDB lineage: Bacteria > Actinomycetota > Thermoleophilia > Solirubrobacterales > Solirubrobacteraceae > Palsa-465. The sequence goes on along the minus strand of DASXJW010000139.1, from coordinate 13,978 downwards.
ACGGCGCCGTCCGGGATCCCCCGCACGACGCCGGCCAGGACGGCCAGCGCGGACCCGTCCGGCCGGTCCCAGAAACCGGACGCGGCGTGCTCGTGCACCGACCATCCGAGCGAGGCGAGCTCCCGGCACAGGCGGCGGTCGTAGACGTTGCCGCCACTGGGCCGGGCGGGGTCGTCGATGCCGTCGGGCACGACGACATGCACCGCTGTCACAGCGGCCGTTCGTAGCTGGCCCAGGCGATGTGCGACTCGCGCAGCGTCACCACCAGTCCGTCGAGCTCTCGAGCGCCGTCGCCCAGAGCGCCGGCGTGGACTCTCTCGGCGAGGCGGTCCGCCACCACGCGGGCGAGCGCCTCGGTGGAGGTGTTCATGCCCTGAAACCCGGTCTCGTCGTCCAGGTTGCGGTACGTGAGCTCGGCCAGCACGGCGTGCAGCTCCTGGGCTGCCGCGCCGATGTCCACGACGATGTTGTCGGCGTCGAGGGTGGCGCGACGAAAGGTCGCGTCGACCACGTAGGTGGCGCCGTGGAGGCGCTGCGCGGGCCCGAACACCGCGCCCCGGAAGCTGTGGGCGATCATCATGTGATCGCGGACGGTCACGCTGAACATGACTCGGCTCCGTCGTAGGTGATCGTGTGGCAGAGCGCCGGCAGGCTCCCCGCCGCCAGCCGGGCCATCACCTCGGGGAGCTCGCAGAAGCGCGACTGTCCGGTGACCAAGGCGTCGAAGGCGGGGTCGCGCAGCAGCTCGAGGGCCAGCCCCAGCCGGTCGGCATTCGTGCTCCGGCCGCGCCGGGCCGGGGAGAGGGTGCCCACCTGGCTGGCCCGGAGGCCGAGACGACGAGAGTGAAACGCCCCACCCAGCGAGAGCTGGACCTCTCGATCGCCGTACCAGCTGAGGTCGATGACCGTGCCCTCGGTCGCGAGTAGGTCGAGCGACCGCTGAAGCCCGGCGGACGTGGCGCTGGTGTGCACGACGAGGTCGCGGCCACCGACCGCCTCCGCCGGCGGCGCGAAGTCGACGCCGAGACGGGCCGCCACCTCCGCGCGGCCCGGATCGATGTCGACCAGCGTGACCTGCATCGCCGGGAAGCGGCTCAACAGGCGGGCGACGCAGCAGCCCACCATGCCCGCGCCGACGACGGTGACCCGGTCGCCGAGCATGGGCGCAGCGTCCCACAGCGCGTTGACCGCGGTCTCGACCGTGCCGGCGAGAACGGCGCGTGCGGCCGGCACGTCCTCGGGCACGACGGTCACCGCGCCGGCCGGCACCACGTAAGCGGTCTGGTGCGGGTACAGGCAGAAGACGGTGCGACCGCGCAGCTCCGCCGGCCCTTCCTCCACGACACCGACGTTGAGGTAGCCGTACTTGACAGGTCCCGGGAAGTCGCCCTCCTGAAACGGCGCGCGCATCGTGGCGTATTGAGCGGGCGGCACACCGCCCCGGAACACCAGCGTCTCCGTGCCACGGCTGACGCCGGATCGCACCGTGCGCACACGCACGTCGTTGCACTCCGGCTGGGGCAGCGTGACCGGCCGGATCTCCCCAGCGCCGGGTGCCCGCAGCCAGAAGGCGTGCTCGCCGGCCGACATGCCGTACATGCTATGTCGACACGACGCTCCGTAGTGCCGTCGCCGCAAGGCCGTTGCCCCGCGGCCGTGACCGCGTGACGCCAGGAGCCCTGCCCGCGCGGCGGACTCGGGGCCCGCCCCGATTCAGTCCTCGTCGCGGGCGATGACGCGATCGACCTCGACGGCCTCGCCGCTGCGTGTGTCGGTATAGACGACGATGACCGTCTGGGCACCGCCGAACCAGCTCGACAGCTCTCCCTCCCCGACGTATTGCGCGGGCCGCGACGACCCATCGGGGCCAAGGACCCAGATCGCCTGGCCCTTGTGAAAGACGCTGTCGCCGATGTCGGACACCTGACTTGACCCCCGTAGGCGGGCTGGAACGTGCACAGCGCAGTCAACCGGGGCCCGGCCGGCCCGGCATCACCTGGTTGGGATGAGGGCAGCTACGGCTGGCTGGGCGGCAACAGATGGCGCATCCCGAGCGCGAAGCGTCCGAACTCCTCCTGGAAGTCATGGAGGACCAGCGGTCTGCCGGCGCCATCGGGAGCGGGCGACGGCGCCTGGTCGGTCGCGGCGCGGCGATCGGCCCGGGCGCGGGTGCGCCACGCGTCCACGGCGCCGCGCACCTCCTCGTGAGACGGGATGTCGCGGCGCGGCGCGCCCCCGAGTACGACCCCCAGATGCCGCGCGTTCTGCACCCGAGTCCCCATCTCCTGAATCGACCGCTCAGGCTGGGGAGCGAACCGGGTGAGGATCGTCTTGATCAGCACCGTGTGGTCGAGCTGATCGTGGCAGACGGCGTTGCCCACGCGAGGCCCGACCATGATCGCCGGCACGCGCACGCCGAAGGAGGGGTAGCCCGAGCCGTCGTCGACCGGGGGAGGGGAGACGTGGTCATAGAAGCCGCCGTGCTCGTCGTAGACGATCGCCAGGAGGGTGTCCTCCCAGTTGGGGCTGCGCACGAGCGCGTCGTAGATCTCAAGGATGAAGGCCTGCCCGGCACGGATGTCCGTCGGCGGGTGGTCATCGTTGGAGTTGGGGTCGAGGATGCTGAGGTCGATGAAGTTCGGGTCGATCCACGACACGTCGCGCAGCTCGCCCTTGGCGGCGTCATCGAGAAAGCTGTCGTGGCCGACGATCGCGGACTCCAACGCCTCGGTGACGAACTTGATCTTCTTGCGGTCGAAGTACGCGAAGTTGTCGCGCATCAGACCGTTGGTGAGGTCGCGGTAGAAGCCATCGGCCGCCCGCAGCGTGGCCGGGTCGTGGGAGTACCAGCGCCATTGGGCGTCCTCGAGGTGATGGGTGAAGGCCGGGACGTCGAAGATGGGGGCGTTCCCGGCAGGCGTGCCCCCGAGGCGCTCCTTGATGCGGTCGAAGAAGTCCTTGTGCTGGGACTCGGCGTCGGTCGCCGCCAGGGAGTAGAGGCGGTTGGGCCACGTGTCGCCGGGGATCGAGGCGTGCCAGTGGTCGCAGACGCAGTAGTGCCGCGCGAGGAAGTCGTATGCCGGCAGGTCCTTTGCGGTGTAGTAACCCATGGGCACCATCCACAGGTCCTCTCCGATGTGATCGTCGGGTTTGCGGGACGCCACGAATGCCCGTACGAACCCGTCCATGGGATAGATGTCGCCGTGTCGCTCGCCGATCTGGATGGCGACACCGCGGGGCGAGTGGTCGGGATCGAGGCTCTTGCGCAGCGCCTCGCCTTTGCGCTGCAACGCGTCGCCGTCGGCGTCAAACCGCGTGATGGGGACCGAGGTCGTGCCGTTCGGGCCGACGTTGAAGTTCACATCAGGACCCGTCAGCCCTTCGACCTCCGAGTTGGGAACCACGCCGTCGGGTCCCGGGAGGCTCAGGTACCCGAGCATGTGGTCAAACGAGCGGTTCTCCATCATCACCACGACGATGTGCTTGATCTGTCGCAGCCGGTCCAGTGACTGCTCGTCGGTCATCAGGGCCTCCTCGGTCGTAACGTTCGCTCGAGGACGCTATTGCACGTGGCGCGCGTCCGCGAAGTCCACCGAGTCCTCGAAGCGATCGACACCTCCCGCCCGGAAGGGCACGCCGCCTATCCGTGGGCGAACGCGGCCCCGCAGGCCGGCGAGAGCCCGGCCGCATCGCTCAAGCCGACGCTTCTCAGCTTGCCGTGCACCCTGCGCGTCTGCAGGGTGAGCCCGCTGAGCTCCTGCTGGAGCTCGCCGAAGCATGCCCGCAGCCCGTCGGCCTGCTCTCGCATCAGCGTCGAGTCGCCCTGGAGGCCGTGCACGGTGCGCGAGAGGCCGGCGACGTGGTGGCCCAGGACCCTGACGCGCCTGGTCAACCGTGAGCCCCGGGACGCGGTGTGGGCCGCCATCGTCTGCAGCGCGGCGAGCTGGCTCTGCGTGGAGGTGAGCCGGGTGTTGAGCGAGGCGATGTCGGCGTCCAGGCGCGCCTCGGTCGGTGCGATCGCCAGCACGAGGACGGCGGTGACACAGCCGACCAGGGCCAGCACGGCGAGTGCGCACGCGACGATACGGTGCACATCGCCCCGGCGCCGGCGCGCGGTGAGTGCATCGCGTCTGGGGTCCTGCACCCACCTGGGCCGGACGGGGCCAGCGACGAGCTCGCGGTCAAGCCCCGACCCGAGTTCCTCCGTTGTCATCCCGGCTGGCACGATCGATCGAATCCTTTCGAGCGACTGTCGGTCCCATCCATACAACGGGCCCGCAGGCCGGGGATTGACGCGCTGTCACAAGCAGCGCCGGGCGGGCTACTCGGCGTCGAGCCGGGCGGCGATCAGCAGCGCCGCACGCTCGTGCGCGTCATAGGTGGCGCGCAGCGCGTCCACGACGCCGGGTTCGTCGGTGGGCGTCGGGAGCGGGTGGGCGATCAGCAACTGGCGCACCGCCTCGCCCAGCGGCTTGCCTCCCACGGCGTCGGCCAGCGCCGTCAGCGCGTCTGCCCGCACCCGTGCCCCGTCTACGAAAGAGCCGATCACCGTCTCGCGGGCCAGCGGCGCCGCCCCGAAGACGCGGGCGTGCAGGACCGCAGGATTGACCGCGTGGGGCCGGATGAGCGCGCGACGCTCGCCGGCGGAGAGACCGGCCGCCGTCGCCAGATGATCGATCGCCTGGGTCACCCCCTGGGCATCCACGGGCAGGGATGCCGCCAGATCCGGGGGCAGGCGCGACATCAGGCTGGCGTGCTCGGCGGCGGCGTCGGCCAACAGCGCCTCCACGCGATCGCGGTGGCTCACATCCATGTTTTCAAAGGTAGTCCCGGAGCGCCCACGACGCCCCTCCGGCGGCGCGGGCGAAAAGGTCAGAGCTGCGCCGATGCGATCTCGGCGCCCTCGACGAGCGACCCCAGCTTGAGCCATGCGACCTGGGGGTCAACCTGCGAGAAGCGGATGAAGGTGTCAAACCCGCAGTCGGTGCCGGCCAGGAGGCGCTCCTTGCCGATGATCCTGCCCAGGCGGGTCAGGCGGTCGGCGATGACCAGTGGATGCTCGACGTGATTTGACTTGACGTCCACGACGCCGAGGATGACCGACGTGTCGTCCGGAAGCTCGACATCCTGGAACACGCGCCACTCGTGCTCATGGCGCGGGTTACCGCCTTCGACGTAGATCGTCCCGGCGTTGACCTTGAGCACGTCGGAGACGATGTCGGCCAGCGGGACGTCCTTGTGATGCGGGCCCGCGTAGTTGCCCCAGCAGACGTGCAGGCGGACCTGCTCCCGAGGAATCCCGTCCAGCGCTGCATTGAGCGCCTCGACCGCCAGCGGCAGGTGCGTGTGCCAGTCGCCCACGCTTGAGCCGACCGAGCGGCAGTGCGCGGCCATGGCCATGTCCGGCGAGTCGATCTGCAGCATGAACCCGGCATCGGCGATCGCCCTGTACTCATAGGAGAGCGCATCGGCCAGGGCGGCCAGGTAGGTCTCGTGTGAGCCGTAGTGCTGGTCGGGGTAGTTGAAGGCGATCTGGCCCGGGCTGATCGCGCCCATGAACGCGGTGCCGGGGTCGGCATCTCCCATCGCCGCCTTCAGACGGGCGATGTCCTGGTGGACGGCGTCCTTGTCGGAGAGCTCCACCGGGCCCACGCAGTTGGAGAAGACGATGTGCGCCATCGAGGGCGTGTTGAACAGACGCATGGCGAGGTCGGGGAAGTCCGCCACGTCGTCAGCCTGGAACTCCGAGCGGCCGTCGAAGCCTGAGAAGCGCTCGTTGACGTAGGTGCTGAACCCGGTCTTGCTCATCTCCCCATCGCTGATGACGTCCAGACCGACCTCCCTCTGCTTGGCCACCACCTCCGCCACAGCGCCGTCGATTCGATCCCCCAGCGCCTGCGCGTCAACCTCCTTGCCCTCGAGCCGGCCCCAGATCATGTCCACCACCTCGTCGGGCCGCGGGAGGCTGCCCGCGTGCGTGGTACGGATCGGATCGCCTGCGCCTGCCATCTCTCCACCTCCGGGTTCGCGTCGGGCAGCCTCTGCGCTGCGCTGGGGGCGTTCTACACCAAACGCGCGGTCCACGGTTGGTGGGCGGAGATATATGCACGCCTGTTCATGCGATAATGCGTGCATGAGTCACGGCATCGAGCCCGACCTGAGCTTCCTCGACGCGGAGACCGCGCGCTCCGTGGCCGAGACGATGCACGCGCTCGCGGCGCCCAGCCGGGTCCGCATCCTCAGCCGTTTGGCCGCCGGCCCCTGCTCGGTTGGGGAGCTGGCCCGCCACATCGTCATGGAGCAGTCCGCGGTCTCCCAGCAGCTGCGCGTGCTGCGCCATCTGGGGCTGGTGGTGGGTGCGCGCGACGGCCGTCAGGTCATCTACGCTCTGCACGACGAGCACGTCCGCGCGCTGCTCAGCGAGGCCGTCTCCCACACCGAGCACCTCCGTCTCGGTCTGGCGGCCAGTCCGGCGGCGGATGCACTGACGGCATGAGCGCCACCACGCCCGCGCTCTTCGCCGCCGCCGCTGGAGTCGGCTTCGGGCACGCCGTCCTGCCCGACCACTGGGTACCGCTGGCGGTGCTCGGCCGAGCGCGACGCTACCCGCTCACGAAGATCGCGCGGCTCTCGGGGCTCGCCGGAGTGGCGCATGTGCTGTTGTCGATCGTTCTGGGGGCGGTGATCATCGCCGTGGGGCTTCAGTTCCGCCATGCCGTGGCCAGCGCGCAGGACACGATCATCGGCTGTCTGCTGATCGCCACGGGGGTGGGCTTCGCCGTGCTCCAGGCGAGCGGCCACGGTCATCACCACGATCACGATCACGATCATCACCATGGTCCCGCCGACCACCACCAGGACCATGCCCACCGCCACGGCCGCATCGACGCAGACCTCGGGGACGGCCGCGGGATCCGGAGCCTGGCCGCGATCATGGTGCCCTTCGGGGCTGCTGCCTCGCCTGACCTGACGATCCTGCCCGTGTTCCTGGCCGCCACCACCGTCGGGGCCGCCACCGCGGTGGGGTCGGTGGTCATCTTCGGATCGGTCACCATCGGCACGATCGTCGGGCTGACGCTGGGCGCGGCCCGGGGCGGCTATCAGATCCAGGGAGAGTGGCTGGACCGATGGGGTAACGCGGTGACCGCCCTGGTGCTGGTGATCATCGGCGCGCTCGTGCTCGCCGGGATCATCTAAAGCCAGGGCTAGTGTCGTGAGTCGCTAATTCGGTGGCAGCCTCGCGGCGTCTGGACGCGCCTGACGGGAGGCGACGACCACGCCGGACCACCAGTACGAGTTAGGTCGTCGCCCCCCGCCAGCCACGCCCAGCCACTCCCGAGACTGCTCACGAATTAACAACTCAAGACACTAGCCGCCGGCGGCATGAGCCTTACTGTCGACCTTCACAAGCACGTCATCCCGGACTTCTACCGGGAGGCGTCAAACGAGGGCAGGGGGGCTGCACGCCCTGCCGTCCTCCCTCAATCAGCGGGGCGCGGCGAACCGGGCGGCGATGAGGATCTCGACGAGGTCGGCAACGCGGTGCAGGTCGCAGCCGGTGCGCTCGGCGATCCTGCCCAGGCGGTAGTGCGCGGTGTTGACGTGGATGTGCAGCCGCTCGGCGGCGCGACGGGCGTTGAGGTCGGAGGCCACGTACTCGCTGAGGGTGGCGATGAGCGCGCCGCCCTGCCGGGCGTCGTCGCGGACGAAGTCTCGGATCGGATCGCGGATGAGGCGGCTCGCGGTGGGATCTCGCCGCAGGGTCAGGTACTCGAATGCGCTCGTCCCGCTCAGGGCGACGACCCCGGGCGAGGAGTCGAGTGACGCCCGCGCGAGCTCCGCCTCGCGATACGCGTCGGCGATCGCGTTGAGCCCGCTGACCACCGTGCTCACCCCGATCGCCAGCGACAGGCCGCCATCCTCGAGCCTCCGTTGCGTTCGCTCCAGGCGCTGCCGGACCTCGTCGGCGCCGTGATCCGGAGCTCTGACCACCAGGTCGATCTTGCCGTGCCTCACGACGGTGAGCGGGGCGAGCACCCCGCCGACGGCACGGGCGAGCGTCGCGGCGGCGCTGCGCAGCAAGGACTCGTCGTCCGGACTTGGCGTGGCGACCGCCGAGACCACCAGACATGCGGATCCGGGTTCCAACCCTGCGGCCCGGGCGGCATCCATGCGCGGGCCGGCCGCCACCGGCAGGCCGCCGACAAGATCCTCGAGCAGGTCGCGGCGGATGCGCTCGCCAGTGGCCGCCAGCTGCTCCTCGGCCTCGATGTAGACCTCGGCGGCATGGGTGGTGGCCACCTCGAAGTAGCGCGGCAGGTGTGACGCGAAGACCAGAGCGGCGCGACGGGAGTCCTCGTCCCGCGCCGAGGCGAGCGCCTCCTCCCACATGACGCGCTCTCCGACGTAGAAGGCGTTGACGAACTCGGCGATGGGGACGTGGCCGACCCGACGGGCGGCATGCCCGCGGACGAACAGGAGCTCCTCGCGGGTGACCGCTCGCGCCTCACTGAATGTGGCCAGGCTGATGCGCAGGTGGGAGAGGACGTGCTCTCGCACATCGTCGCGCAGTGCCGTCGTCGCGTCGCGGTAGGCCGGGATCTCGGCCAGGATGAGCTGGGTCGCTGCGTCGGCGAGCTCGCCCAGCCGGCCGGCAAGCGTATCCCGCAGCGCAGCGATCGCCGCCACGGGTGCATCCGGAACGACGCTTTGTGAGCTTTGCGGGGTCTGCGCCCGGGTCACGGTCACTGTGGGGCCCTCTCCGATCCCGAATTGTATGCCGCGCACAAGGGGCGGTCGCAGGATTGGTGTGCGGAGCCGATGAGCCGGGGCGAGCGAAGCGGGACGCTGTATCGGCAGCATGACCCAGCCACCCCCACCGGGACGGAAGCGATGAGCGAGAACCTTGCCCTCAACCTGATCGACAGCGCACAGCGCGGCGCCCAGCTGCCGGCCGTCCGCCTCGATGACACGGTGCTGTCCTACGGCACCCTCGACGATCTCACGGCCAAGCTGGCCGGGCTCCTGCGCGAGCACGGCGTGCAGGCCGGCGACCGCGTCGGCATCATGCTCCCCAACGTGCCGCAGTTCGCCGTCGCCTACTACGGCGTTCTGCGTGCCGGCGGGATCGTGGTGCCGATGAACGTGCTCCTCAAGCGGCGAGAGGTCGCCTTCTACCTGGGCGACCCGGACTCGCGAGTCGTCCTCGCCTGGCATGAGTTCGCCGACGAGGCGAGGGCCGGGGCGAAGGAGGCCGGCGCCGAATGCATCATCGTGACGCCCGGCGAGTTCGAGCACACCCTGGCCGCAGCCACGCCGGTGCGCGAGGTCGCCGCCAAGGTCGGCAGCGACACCGCGGTGATCCTCTACACCTCGGGGACGACCGGACGGCCCAAGGGAGCCGAGCTCACCCACGCCAACCTACGGCGCAACGTCGAGGCGATGACGGACCTCTTCTCCCTCGGACCCGACGACGTGCTGCTCGGTGCGCTCCCGCTGTTTCATGCGTTTGGCCAGACCTGCGGTCTGAACGCGGCGCTCGCGGCCGGCGCCTGCTTGTCGCTCATCGCGCGCTTTGACGCGGGTACCGCGCTGGAGATCATCGCGCGTGATCGAGTCAACGTGTTCGAGGGCGTGCCCACGATGTACTCGGCCCTGCTCGCGCACCCGCACGCTCGGGACTACAACATCGACTGCCTGCGATTCTGTGTGTCGGGCGGAGCCGCGCTGCCGGTGGAGGTTCTACGCGCGTTCGAGGCGGCGTTCGGCTGCATCGTGCTCGAGGGCTACGGCCTCTCCGAGACCTCGCCGGTAGCGTCCTTCAACCATCCCGACCGCGAGCGCAAGCCCGGTTCGATCGGGACCCCCATCAAGGGCGTGGAGATGAAGCTCGTGGATGAGAACGGCGACGAGGTCGCGCCCGGTGAGGTCGGCGAGATCGCCATCCGCGGGCACAACATCATGAAGTCCTACTGGCAGCGCCCGGACGCCTCGGCGGAGGCCATCTCCGCCGACGGGTGGTTTCGCAGCGGCGACCTCGCGCGCATGGATGACGAGGGTTACTACTTCATCGTCGACCGCAAGAAGGAGCTGATCATCCGCGGCGGCTACAACGTCTACCCCAGGGAAATCGAGGAGGTCCTCTACGAGCATCCCGCTGTGCACGAGTGCGCCGTGATCGGGCTCCCTCATCCCTCGCTGGGTGAGGAGGTGGGTGCCGCGGTTGCGCTCAAGCCCGGCGCGGAGGCCACTCCCGGGGAGCTGCGGGCATACGTCAAGAGCCAGGTCGCCGCCTACAAGTACCCGAGGCGGGTGTGGCTGGTCGACGCGCTGCCGAAGGGCCCGACGGGCAAGATCCTCAAGCGCGAGATCACGCCGCCCGCTGAGTTGAGCGCGACCGAGGGGAGGGCGTGATGGCCGCCGACGTCAAGCAACAGGCTCAGCGCGGTGGGGAGGCGCTCCGCTCCGGGCTGGACGTGATGCTCGCCGAAGCGGTCGCCGGTACGCCGAGGTTCTTCGCACCCGGGCCCGCGGTCAAGGTCGCCGGGGGTCTCGCTCGCAGTCCTCGTGGCGTCGCCCGACGCGCGGCAGGGCTCACGACGGAGCTGGCGCGTGCCGTCACCGGCCGCTCGCAGCTTGCGCCGGGTGGGGGGGACCGCCGGTTCGTCGACCCCGCCTGGCAGGAGAACTGGCTGCTCCGCGACCTGCTCCAGGCCTACCTCGCCGTGAGTCAGGCGGTGGACGGGCTCATCGATGACGCCGGTGTGGATTGGCGCACCGAGCGCCAGGCGCGCCTGGCTGCCGGGAACGTGATGGACGCGCTGGCGCCCACCAACTGCCCGTGGTCCAACCCCGCCGTGCTCAGGGAGATCGTCAACACCGGCGGAGCCAATCTCGCCAACGGACTGCGCCGACTGGCCCGGGACCTATCCACGTCGCCCCGGCTACCCGCGACCGTCGACACGAGCCGCTTCGAGGTGGGCGGCAACCTGGCGGCGACCCCGGGCGCGGTGGTGCTGCGCAACGAGGTGCTGGAGCTGATCCACTACCAGCCCCAGACCGACCATGTGCGCGAGACGCCCCTGCTCGTCGTTCCCCCGACGATCAACAAGTACTACATCCTCGACCTCGCCCCCGGCCGCAGCCTCAGCGAGTATCTCGTGGCCCAGGGTCAGCAGGTGTTCGCGATCTCGTGGCGCAACCCAGATCAGGAACAAGGCCACTTCGATCTCGACACCTACGCCCGGGCGATCAGCGAGGCGCGCGACGCGGTCGCGGGCATCTCCGGGGTGGACACGGTCCATCTGGCCGCCGCGTGCTCGGGCGGGATCGTCACCGCCGGCCTGCTGGGGCACCTCGCCGGCTCCGGCCGGCTGCGCGATGTCACCAGCCTCACCCTCATGGTGTGCGCGCTGGACAACGCCCAAGCGGGAACGGTCTCGGCACTCGCCACCCGCGACCTCGCCGCCGCGGCCGTCGCTGAGTCCGCACGCAAGGGCTACGTCGACGGGCAGGCGCTGGCCGGCGTGTTCACCTGGCTGCGCCCCAACGACCTCGTCTGGTCATACGTCGTCAACAACTACCTGCTCGGCAAGGAACCGCCCGCGTTCGACATCCTGTACTGGAACCAGGACACCGTGCGGATGGCGGCCGGCCTGCACCGGGACTTCATCCACATCGGGCTGGAGAACTCCTTCACCGAGCCTGGAGCGCTCGAAGTGCTCGGGACGCCGGTCGACATGTCGGCTGTCGATGTCGATGTCTACGCCGTCGCCGGCCTCAGCGACCACATCGTCCCGTGGGAGAACGCCTACCGCAGCACCCAGCTGTTCGGCGGCAGCCGCCGGTTCGCGCTCGCTCGCAGCGGCCACATCCAGGCCCTGGTCAACCCGCCCGCCCGCGAGGGGACCGAGACCCGAGCCACCTACCGCGTCGCCGACGACGTCTCGAGCGACGCCGAAACGTTCGCCGCCGAGACGCCGAAGGTGCGCGGAAGCTGGTGGCCGGACTGGGACGCCTGGCTGGCCGCGCGATCCGGCGACATGCGCCGGGCGCCGCGGGCGTTGGGCAACCGGCGTTTTCGCGCCCAGGCCAAGGCTCCGGGAAGCTATGTCCTCGCGAACTGACCTTCCGGCGCTGCCTGCCGATCATGGGTGGTGGGGCCGGCCGCTGGCCGAGACCCGGTGGCAGCTCGAGCTGGCCAGACTGCTCGTCGACCCGGTGCTGCGGGGCCGCGGAGTGGCGCGCGGCGATGGCCGCGCGGTGGTGCTGTTGCCGGGCTTCCTGGCGGGCGACCAGACCCTGCTCGTGCTCGCAGCGTGGTTGCGGCGCATCGGCTACAGCCCCTCCACCTGCGGGTTCGTGGTCAATGTGCAGTGCTCGGACCGCGCCGTCGAGCGAGTCGAGCGACACGTCGAGCGGGTGCACCGGCGCCACGGGCGGCGGGTGGCGCTCATCGGCCACAGCCGTGGCGGACACTACGCCCGTGCGCTGGCCAGCCGGCGCCCCGACCTGGTGTCCCACGCCGTGTCGATGGGCGCGGGGCTGCGAGAGATGCTGGCGATCAGCTACCCCACCGAGGCGGCGGTCGCCGTCGCACGTGATCTGCAGCGCCGAACGCGTGGAGCCCGCTCGCTTCGCTGCCTGACCGAAGGCTGCGACTGCGCGTTCGCTCGCGACTTCGCTCAGCAGTTCCCGACCGATCTGGTGCGCCTGACCAGCATCTACTCCAAGGGCGATGGAGTGGTGCGCTGGCAGGCAGCGCTCGCCTCCGACGCCGACTGCGTCGAGGTGACCGGCAGCCATGTCGGGCTCATCTTCAACCGCAAGACATACCGCGCCATCGCCGCCGCGCTCGCCGCGCCCGAGCCGGCTGCTCCATAACCGATCAAAAGAGGGCCGATTGCATGTCGAGCACCGCCGCTCCCATCCCACCGCTGTTCGAGAACCTGGGCCACGCACTATCCACCGACTACTTCTTCCTGCGCGAGCAGCTCACCGAGGCCGAGCTCGCCGTGCTGCGCCGGGTCCGCACGTTCGTCGACGACGAGGTGCTGCCGGTGATCGGCGGCTACTGGGAGCGCGCCGAGCTGCCGTGGCCGCTCATCGGCCGGCTCGGCGAGCTCGGCATCGTCGGCGAGGAGATCGCCGGCTATGGATGCCCCGGCCTCAGCCCGATCGCGTGCGGACTCGTGCACATGGAGCTCAACCGCGGCGACGGGAGCCTCGGAACGCTGCTCGGCGTGCAGTCCGGCCTCGCCATGAAGTCGATCGCGATGTTCGGCTCCGAGGAACAGAAGCAGCGATGGCTGCCCGAGATGGCCCGGCTGCAGAAGCTCGGCGCGTTCGCGCTGACCGAGCCCGACCACGGGTCTGATTCGGTGGCGCTCGAGGCCTCGGTGCGCCGCGAGGACGACGTGTTCGTGATCAATGGGACCAAGCGCTGGATCGGCAACGGCAGCATCGCTGACGTCATCGTGGTGTGGGCCCGAAACGAAGACGGCCAGGTCGAGGGCTTCCTGGTGGAAAGGGACACGCCTGGCTACGACGCCCGTGTAATCGAGGGCAAGGGCTCCCTGCGCGCGGTCTGGCAGGCCCACATCGAGCTGACCGACGTGATCGTGCCCGCGGAGAACCGGCTGCCCGGGGCCCGGACGTTCAAGGACACCGCGCGCGTCCTTGCGGGAACGAGGAGCACGTGCGCCTGGGCGGCGCTGGGGCACGGCGTCGCCGCCTACGAGACCGCTCTCACGTATGCCAAACGCCGGACGCAGTTCGGAAAACCGCTGGCGAGTTTTCAGATGATCCAAGACCGGCTGGTGAGAATGCTCGCCGAGGTGACCGGCATGCAGCTGTACTGCCTGCAGATTGGGCGCCTCGCCGAACGCGGCCAGCTCACCGACACCATCGCGGGACTGGCCAAGCTCAACAACACCCGCAAGACCCGCCAGATCTGCGCCGAGGCTCGCGACATGCTCGG
>DASXJW010000138.1:0-1961 GCA_036497165.1 Solirubrobacteraceae bacterium | reverse complement strand
GGCAGGGGCGATCTTGGATGCAGACAACAGGAGCGGGAAGTTGAACGGCGTGATTGCCGCCACCACACCCAGTGGTTCGCGCTCGGTGTAATTCAGACCGGCCGCTGGAAACGGATGAGTGGTTGGTGACGAGCCGCCGCGCGTGGATCCCTCTAGTTGCGTTGCCATTCCGGCGTAGTAGTGAAATATCTGCGCTGTCATCGGAGCGTCGATCGCCCTCGACATCGCGATTGGTTTGCCCATGTCGATGGTCTCGAGGTAGGCGAGTTCGTCGAGGTTCTGTTCGACGAGTTCCGCTATGCGGCGCAGAACCTGTGCCCGGGCGTGGACATTGAGGCTTGGCCAGGGGCCCTCATCGAACGCGGTGCGGGCAGCCGCGACGGCCGACTCGACATCGCTCTCGGTTGCCTGCGCAACCGTCGTGATCTCTGACTCATCGATCGGGGTGATCGTCGGCGCGGTCGCGCCATCTGACGCTTCCCGCCAGGCGCCGTCGATGAACAACAGGCCTGGGTCAACCGGTCGGCCCGAAGTCGGCGGCTGAGGCGTTGCCTTCGGGGCTTTTTCATCGGTGCCTGGGGTTTTTGATAGCTGGTGGACCATGGGAAATCATCTCCTGCTTCTCGGCTGGCTGGATGAGACCTACGCGATGCAACGATCCGCCGGGGAGCCGCGCGTTCGCGTCCGTCGTTTCCCTAGCCGGGCTCCCCTGGCGGCAGGCCCCCTGGGCCGTGCTAGGTCACGCTCGGGTTGATCGGGAGCACTCGATGCAGCTGCAGGCGGGAGTTGACGCCGAGCTTGGTGAAGACCTTGTGCAGGTGGTACTCGACGGTGCGCGGGCTGATGAACAGCCTCGCGCCGATCTCGGAGTTCGACAGGCCCTGGCGGGCGAGCTCGGCGACTTGGGTCTCCTGGGCCGTGAGCTGGCTGCCGGCCCCGGTGGCGCGTGTGCGGGCGGTTTCGCCGGTGGCCAGCAGCTCGCGTCGGGTGCGCTCGGCGAACCCAACGGCGCCCATGGTGACGAACATCTGGTGGGCGGTGCGCAGCTGTTCGCGCGCGTCGATGCGGCGGTTCTCACGTCGCAGCCATTCGCCGTAGAGCAGGTGAGCACGCGCCAGCGACGTGCGAATGCTGGTGCGGCCGAGGCGGTCGATCGCCTCGCGGTAGAGGCGCTCGGCGCTCTGGCCGCCGTCGCTCAGCAGCGCTCGCCCGTAGGCGTAGACGCCGAGCGCCCAGTCGCCGCCGCTGGCACGAGTGGCCTCCGAGAGGCGCTCGAGGGCGCGGGCCGCCTGCTCGGGCACACCACATCGGGCGGCCGCCTCGATCAGCTCGACCGTCGCCCACGGCGGGAACACCAGCGCAACGGGGTCTTCGGCGGCTCGGTGCGCCGCGGCCAGCGCGTCCTGGTAGCGGCCGACGCCGTTGTCGAGCACCGCGGTCGCCCAGTCAAACGCGATCAGGCCCACTCCGTCTCCGCGTCGCACCGCCTCGGTGGTGCTGGCCTCGATGAGCTCGGAAAGCTCACCCTCATCGCCGCGGAACGCGGCAAGAAACAGGGAGGAGTAGGGCGGAAGGCGGCTGCCCGTCGCCTCGGTGATCGGGCCGGCCTCCTCGATCAGCGCAGCGGCGGCGGCGAAGTCCCCGTGAAACAAGTGCAATCCTGCGCGTTGATTGAGCGCGATCGGCAGAACGCCGAGCGCGCCGGTCTCCCGGGCGAGTCGAACGAAACGGGTCGAGAGCAGATCCCAGCTCTCGTCGTCCCACAGTCTTACCGCGGTGGGGCAGGCGCACCACAGCCAGCGCAGCGCTTCCTCGGCGGACGTCTCTTTGCTGGAGAAGGCGCCCAGCGCCCGCTTGAGTGTCGGCGCCGCCGCCGGGTAACCCTGGGTGACCAGCAGGGCCAGGCCATCCAACAGCAGGTCGGTCCCGCTGAGCGGCTGGGATGCCGCAGGAGCTGCCCG
>DASXJW010000137.1:0-13160 GCA_036497165.1 Solirubrobacteraceae bacterium | reverse complement strand
GACGGCGCGCTTCGAGAGGAGAGAGGGCTCTTGCGGTAGTCCAGCCCGAGGCTTGGGCCGTGGCGCAACGATGTCCAGGAGTAGGCCACCGAGAGTCACTCCGAACGCGAGTGGGTTTGGCAACTGTTCACCTCCTTCAGTCTGTTTTGAGATCACAAGCGACGCTTGGAAGGATGCGCTGTGGCGGCGCGTACGCCATCGGCCCCGTGGACAAGATTCGGCGCGAGGCGATGTCCACGCGCGCGCCCGTCTCAGGCGCGGGCGACCACCAGCGCGGCCCATTCCCCCGCGACTCGACGCTCGCGCTCGAGGTGGCCGCGTGCGGCGTACGCCTCGGCGACGCGGTCGGCCTCGGCGGTCAGCAGGCCGCTGAGGATGAGCACCGGCGGCAGCTCACGCTGGGACTCGGCCCAGGTGACCAGTGGCCCGGAGAGCACGTTTGCCGCCCCACAATCAGCACGCGGGACCTGGTCGCCGCGCAGGTCGAACTCGCGAACGTCCAGCCCGACGCCATTGCGCTCCGCGTTCTCGCGCGCGGCGGCGGTGGCGGCGCGGTCGTGGTCGAGCGCGATCACGGGCGCGAAGCCCAGCTTGGCGGCGACGATCGCCAGCACCCCCGAGCCGCAGCCGACGTCGACGAACGAGCGCGCGGACGGGTCGAGGTCGAGGTCGAGCATGAGCTCGAGGCACAGGCGGGTGGTGGCATGGGCCCCGGTCCCGAACGCCTGCCCGGGATCGACGACGACGTCGAGCGCGGTGGCTGCCGGGGGCTCCCAGGGCGGGCGCACGGTCAACCGGTCGCCGATCACCAGCGGGTGGTGGAAGCTGCGCCACCGCTCGGCCCAGTCGTCGGCGATCTCGCGGGTCGAGACGTCCACGTAGGCGCCGCCGGCCGCGGCGCGCAGGTCGGGCACGGCGGGCAGCTCGCCGGGCGCTCCGTAGACCGCGTACTCGATCACCTCGGGGCTCACCTCCACCTCCTCCACGCCACCGGGCGCGAGCTCGAGCAGCTCGGCCAGGACGAGCTCGGCCTGGCGTCGATGGACGCGGACGGCGAGCCGGATCACGATCTCAGGGGCCCCCCGGCCGCGCTCAGCCGCCGAAGGCGCGCTTGAGCTTGCCCAGCACACCCTCGTCGGTGCGCAGGTTATGCTCGGTGAGGCTCTCGGACAGCTGCTCGAGCAGCTCCTTCTGCTCCTTCTTCAGATGCCGCGGGATGACGACGTTGACGATCACGCGCATGTCGCCGCGACGACGGCCCCGCAGCGCCGGCATGCCCTGGCCGCGAATCGTGATCGACTCGTGGGGCTGGATCCCGGCCGGGATCTCGAGCTCGGTGGCCCCTTCGAGGGTGGGCACCTCGACCGTCGTCCCCAGGGCCGCGAGCGGCGCGGCGACGTCGACGACCGTCACCAGCTCGTCGTCGTGGCGGACGAAGCGCGGATCGGCCTTGACGCGGATCTGGACGTAGAGGTCGCCGGGGGGGCCGCCCCGCTCGCCGGCGTGCCCGCGGCCGGTGATGCGGATCCGCTGGCCGTCGTCGATGCCGGCGGGCACGTCGACCGAGACCTTGGCGCGCTCGACCTTGCGCCCGCGCCCGCCGCACTCGTGGCACGGGGTCTCGGGGATCTTGCCCTCTCCCTGGCACACGTCGCACACGGCGGCGCGCACCATCTGACCGAACGGGGTGCGCGAGACGACGCGGAGCTGGCCGGTCCCGTCGCAGTTCGTGCAGGTCGTGATGGGGGTGCCCGGCTCGGCGCCGTTGCCGCGGCAGTGCTCGCACGTCGAGACGGCGTCGTAGGAGACCTCGACCGGCGCGCCCTGGGCGGCCTGGACGAGGGTGATCTCGGCGCCGACGGCGACATCGCCGCCCTGGACGGCGCCGCCCCCACGCCCGCCGCCGAATATCCCGCTGCCGAAGGCGCTTCCACCGAAGCCGCCGCCCCCGAAGAACGCCTCGAAGATGTCGGCCACCGAGCCGAAGCCTTCGAAGTTGGGGGCATAGCCGCCCTGGCGCAGGCCCTCGTGGCCGTAGCGGTCATAGGTGGCGCGGCGATCGGCGTCAGAGAGGACCTCATAGGCCTCGGCGGCCTCCTTGAAGCGCTCCTCGGCGTCGGGCTCTGAGTTGACGTCGGGATGCAGCTCGCGGGCCAGCCGCCGGAAGGCCTTCTTGATCTCAGCGTCGTCGGCGCCGCGGGCGATGCCCAGGACCTCGTAGTAGTCGCGTGGCGTCTGCGCTGCGCTCATCGCTCGTCGTAGACGTCGGAGACGAAAGTGGAGAGCTGGGCCGCGGCCTCACGCACGGTGCGGATGGCGTGCCCGTAGTCCATGCGCAGGGGGCCGATGACCGACACCGTGCCCAGGGTGCGCTGGGGCAGGCCGTAGCCGGCCGCCACCAGCGCCAGGGAGCGCAGCGCCGGTACCTCGTTCTCGGCCCCGATGCGCACGGCGACGCTGTGGCCGGCCGACAGGGCCGAGCGCAGGATCTCGAGCAGCGCGACGCGACGCTCGAGCATCTCCATGAGCAGGTTGAGCTCCGACACGTCGCCCCCCCGCCCCATGGTCAGCAGCTTGGCGGTCCCGTCGACGTACAGGGTGTCCTGCGCGGACTCCTCGAGATCGGTGAAGACGGGGGCCAGGGCGTCCAGGAAGGCCGTCTCGGTGCCCGAGAGCTCCGGATCGTGCAGGCGCTGGTGGAGCATCCGCGCCCCCAGCCCCAGGCCGACGAGCCGCTCGTTGAGATAGCTGGCAGCCCAGTCTGCGAGACCGGTGTCGACCGGCTGCGGGAAGGTGAACAGGCGCCTGGTGACGCCGCCGGTGGAGGTGATGACCACGACCATGAGCACCTGGGGCTGCAGCGGCAGCACCTCGACGTGACGAATCGTCGACGTCTCGATCGGGGGCGCGGTCACGATCGCCAGGAGGTTGGTCACCTGGCTCAGGGTCTCGGTGGCGACGCGCATCGCGTCGTCGAGCTCGCGGCGTACCAGCGACAGCGACAGCGACGGGCCCGATGGTGAGTCGGGCAGCAGGCGGTCGACGAAGTAGCGGTACCCCGCCTCGGTGGGCACGCGGCCGGCCGACGTGTGCGGATGGGCGAGCAGCCCCAGCTCCTCGAGGTTGGCCAGCTCGTGACGGATCGTGGACGGTCCCCACTCAAACGCGGCGCTCAGCGCCTTGGACCCCACGGGCGCACCCTCGTCGAGGTAGTCCTGGACGAGGCGCCGCAGGACGAGCTCTTGGCGTTCGGTCAGCATCCTCCGAGATTGTAGGTAGGGCCTGGCAGGTCTCATGAGCAGCTCCGGTAACCCATGTGAGGCGAGGGTTACCCGAGATGAGGGGGGCGTGATCGGCGCGGGCGACCGTCGGCGCCATCGTCACGATCCGCACCCCCTCGCTCATCGCCCTGCTGTGCGCGACGCTCGCGGCGTCCTCGGTCGCGACCCCGGCAGCGGTCGCGGCTCCGGCGCCGGTCTCGCCGATCGGAGTGCACTCGATGCTGTACCTGGATCACCCGTTCGGCGCCAAGGCGGCGATGTTCCGGGCAGCCGCGGCGCTGGGCGCCTCCACGATCCGGCTCGACGTGGCGCTCTCTGGCGTATTCCCCACCCCGGCCGGCCCGCCGGACTGGAGCGGCGTGGACCAGTACATGCTGCTGGCGCGGCGCTACCACCTCCGCGTGCTCGCCGACCTGCTGGCCACCCCGTGGTACATGGCTGACTGCGCCACCCCGGCCCAGGAGGCGCTCAGCTACCGCTGCCCGCCGTCCGATCCGGCCGCGTGGGGGCGCGACGCGGGGCGGATCGCCGCCCACACCCACGGAGTGATCGATGACTTCGAGATCATCAACGAGCCAGACGGTGGCTGGTCGTTCTACGGCACCCCGCAGCAGTACGCGCGCGTCCTTGCGGCGTCGTCCATGGCGATCCACGCGGCCGTTCCCGACGCCTGCGTCGTGCTGGGGGGACTGATGGACGTCGGCGGCCACGCCTGGCTGGACGAGGTGCTGGCGACCGCGGGCGCCGATGCGCTGCATCACTTCGACATCGCCAACATCCATGTCCGCGCCCCGCCCGGCCAGGCCGCGGGAATCGTCGCCGGCTGGCGGCGCCACCTCGCCCGCGTGGGCTTTCACGGGCCGCTGTGGGTCACCGAGACCGGCTACCCCGCGGACCCGAGATGGCAGACCACCCCCGGCTACCGCGACGGGGCCGCCGGGCAGGCCCGCTGGGTGGCGACCGCCGTCCCGGCGATGCTCGACGCGGGCGCCTCGATGGTCTTCCTCACCGAGCGAGACGCGCTGGCCGGGTCCTACGCCAGCGAAGGCATCCTGCAGACGCCGGATCCGCTCACCGCCGATCCTCGCGTCACCCCCCGCCCCAGCTACTTCGCCGCGCGCACGCTCATCCGCCGGCTCGCCCGCCGGGGGGCTACGCGCGGATCTCGGCCTCGCCGCTGCGGATGATCCGCTTGCCGTTCTGGGTGGCCTCGGACTGGACCAGCGCCCGATCGCCGTCCACCTCGCGCACCGTGCCGCTGACCACGATCTCCTGCTCCATGACGCCCATGCCCCGGAACTGCACCGACAGGCGCTCGAGCTTGTCGGGTCCGCCCAGCGCCTCGGTGTGGGCGCGGGCGACCTGGGCCATGGTCCACAGACCGTGGAGGATGCGCCCGGGCAGCCCCACCTGCTTGGCGAAGTCCTCGTCGATGTGAATGGGGTTGAAGTCGCCGGACGCCCCCGCGTAGCGGACGGTGAGGTAGCGGTCCGGAGTGACTCGGAGCTCGAAGGTGTCGCCGGGCTGCATCGCGCTCAGCCGGCCCGCACGATGTTGGTCCAGGTGCCGATGCAGACGGTGTCGCCGCCCTGGTTGCGGCTGTCGGTCTCGAACACGTAGAAGCCCATGCCGCCGCGCTCGGAGACGTCCTTGACGGTGGCGGTGGTGGTGATCTCGTCGCCGGCGATCACGAGCGGGCCCCAGCGGAACTCCTGGGAGCCGTGGACCATGTGCGCGAAGTCGATGTCCAGGTCGGGATCGAACAGCCCCGGCAGGACCGCCGCGTTGCTGTAGACGACGGCGAACATGGGCGGAGCGACGACGTCGGCGAAGCCGGCGGCGCGGGCGACGTCGGGATCGAGGTGGATCGCGTTGTGCTCCCCGACGGCGGAGGCGTACTCGCGGATCTTCTCGCGCCCGACCGCGTAGACGGTGGCGGGATAGGTCCTGCCGATCGCGTCCGTGTTGACGGCCATCGCGGTGGAGCCTAGATGATCACCGGCACCGCGCCGCCGTCCACCGACCAGGCGGCGCCGACCACGTTGGACGCCTGCTCCGAGCACAGGAAGACGACTACCGCGGCGATCTCCTCGGGACCGGCGAGGCGCTGGATCGGCAGCCCGCCGGCCGCCGCGTCGAGCACCTCCTGGCGCGTCCCGCCGCGGGCGGCGACCGTCTGGTCCGCCAGCCCCCCGGGCTCGAGCCACAGCTCGCTGGCCACCGGTCCCGGCGTGACGGCGTTGACGAGCACGCCCTGGCGGGCATAGGCGTCGGCGTAGGCGCGCGAGAGCGACAGCTCCGCCGCCTTGGTCACCGAGTAGGCGACGTTGCGCTGCCCCGGCCGCTTGCCCGAGGACGAGGACACGTTGACGATCCTCCCCCACCCACGCCCGGCCATCTCCGGGATCGCCGCGCGCATGAGCCGCATCGGCGCCATGACGTGAATCTCCCACATCCTCTGCCACTCCTCGTCGGTGATCGCGTCGATGGAGCGCACCGCGCTCATGCCGGCCCCGTTGACGAGGACGTCCACCGTCTCGAAGCGCTCCCGGCACGCCGCCACCGCGCGCTCGCCGGCGTCGGGCGCGGTGACGTCCAGCGCCAGCCAGGAGACGGTGCGCGCGTCGCTCGCCGTCGCCTGAGCCGCCGCCCGCAGCGCCTCCTCGTGTCGCCCGACCATCAGGACCCGCGCTCCCTCGCCCAGCAGGCGGCGCGTCACCTCGAGTCCGATCCCGCGGGAGCCGCCGGTGACGATGCAGGCGCGATCGGTGAGGCCGAGGTCCATGGGGCCGCAATTCTTCCAGTCGCAGCCGTGATGAGTCGCGGGAAATCGCTCCTGGTTTCGTCACGGGCGCCCGGGTACCCTGCCCAGGTGGCATGAACCTCCTGGCTGCGGCCCTCGCCCCGGTCCACCAGCAGTATCTGCTGGAGGCCCGCCAGATGCAGGCGCTGTCGTTCGCGGTGCACATCCCGCTGGTGTGCTTCGGCATTGCCTTTCCGGCGATGGTCCTCTTCGCCGAGTGGATGGGCATGCGCACCGGCGACCCGGTCTACACCATGGTGGCCCGTCGGTGGAGCCGGATCGTGCTCGCGCTGTTCGCGGTGGGGGTGATCACGGGCACGATCCTCAGCTTCGAGATGGGGCTGCTGTGGCCCAACTTCACCGCCACCTTCGGGAGCGTGTTCGGCCTGGGGTTTGCAATCGAGGGGTTCTCCTTCTTCATGGAGGCGATCTTCATCGGGATCTACGCCTACGGCTGGGACCGCCTGTCCCCCCGGCTGCACTGGCTCAGCGGCGTCCCCATCGTCATCACCGGGTTCACCGGATCGCTCACCGTCATCTCGGTCAACGCCTGGATGAACCACCCGGGCGGCTTTCGCCTGGTCGCGGGCAGGGTCGTGGACGTCAACCCGTGGTCGGCGCTGTTCGGCAACTCGCTGCTGTGGTCTGAGCTCGTTCACATGTACATCGCGGGCTACATGGTCACCGGCTTCTGCATGGCCGGCGCCTACGCGGTCTGCCGCCTGCGGGGCCGCTGGACGCGCTATGAGCGGGTGGCGATGACGATCCCGCTCACCATCGCCTGCCTGGCGGCGCCCGTCCAGGTTCTGGTGGGCGACTGGATCGCCCGGGTCATCGCCATCGAGCAGCCGATCAAGCTGGCGGCGATCGAAGGGCTGGCCCGCACGACCCGGGGTGCCTCCGAGCACGTGCTCGGCTGGTACACCAACGGCCAGATCAAATTCGGGATCGGGATCCCCCACCTGCTCTCGCTGCTCTCCTTCCACAGCTGGAACGCCAAGGTGACCGGGCTGCAGTCGGTCCCCCCAAGCGACCGTCCGCCGATCAACGTCACCCGGCTGTCGTTTCAGACCATGGTCGGGATCGGGACCCTGCTGGCGCTGCTGGGGGTGGTGTACCTCATCGTCCGCATCCGCCGCGGCAGCCTGCCCACGTGGCCATGGTTCCATTGGGCGCTGGTGATCGCGGGCCCGGCCGCCACGGTGGCGCTGATCGCCGGGTGGGTGACCACCGAGGTCGGCCGCCAGCCCTGGACGGTCTACCGCGTGATGACGACCACGCAGTCGGTGACGGGGGCCGGCGGGATCCCGGTGGGCTACGCGGCGCTCGTGATCGCCTATCTGGCCGTCGCCGCGGCGTTGGTGTGGATCCTGCGCCGCCTGGCCCGGGCGCCGCTGCACCTGGCCGGCGCGGACGCGCCGCCGGACACGACCATGCATCCGGCCTGATGTTCCTCAAGACCCTGCCCCTTGTGTTCATGCTCGCCGGGCTGGTCCTCTACACGGCGCTGGCCGGCGCGGACTTCGGGGCGGGCCTGTGGCGGCCGCTGTCCGGTCCCGGCGAGCGCGGCGCGCGAATCCGCGACCACGCCCACCACTCGATGGGGCCGGTGTGGGAGGCCAACCACGTGTGGCTCATCTTCGTGCTGACGGTGGCCTGGACCGCCTATCCGACGTTCGTGGGCTCGGTCGCCTCCACGCTGGCGGTGCCGTTCTTCATCGCCGCGCTCGGGATCATCATGCGTGGCGCCGGCTACGCCCTGCGCTCGACGGCGAGCCCGGGGCGCGAGCTGCAGCTGGTCGACGGCGCCTTTGCGGTGGCGTCGCTGGTGACGCCGTTCGCGCTCGGGGCGATGGCCGGCGCGATCGCGGCCGAGCGCGTGCCCGTGGGCAACGCCGCGGGCGGCCTCTGGTCCAGCTGGACGGGGCCCGTCTCCATCCTCATCGGCGTCCTGGCGGTGCTCTTCTCGGCCTACCTTGCCGCCGTCTACCTGGCCGCCGACGCCGTGCGTCACGGCGACGACGAGCTGGCGGAGGCGTTTCGCGTGCGCGCGCTGGGCGCCGGGATCACGGCGGGCGCGGTGGCCATCGCCGGGCTCGTCGTGCTGCACGCCGACGCACATTCGCTGTACACCGAGCTGCTGCACGGAGCCGCGCTGGCGGTGCTGATCGTGTCCCTCATCGCCGGGACCGCCGCTCTGATCCTGGTGGCCCTCCGCCGCTTCGAGCCCGCCCGTTACGTGGCCGCGCTGGCGGTGGCCGCGGTCATCGCGGCGTGGGCCTTCGCCCGCTACCCCGTGCTGCTCCCCGGGCTCACCGTCTCTGAGGCCGCCGCGCCCCACGACACGCTGGTGGCCGTGGTGGTGGTCGTACTCGCGGGCGGGGCGATCCTGTTCCCGTCGCTGGGTCTGCTCTTCACGCTGCTCCTGCGCGGCCGGCTGGGCGACCAGGGCGGAGCCACTGCCGGCCAGGCGGGCCAGGCCCCGACGGGGGCCGCGCCTCGCTCGACGCCGCTGCAGGCTCGCATCGCGGTGGCACTGCTCATCATCGGCATCGGCTTCCTCAACGCCGCCGATGCGCCCTGGGCTCATGTCATCGGGGTGTTCGCCCTGTTCGGGTTCATCATCGTCGGGTTCGCCGCCATCGTCCCGCGGGCGCTGGCTGAGGAGGGCTGAGGGCGCTCGGCGCCTGTCGGCCGCGACAGGCCGTCAGAATCCGCTTCTTGCCATGGACGAGCTTCCCGACAGCCCCGGCCACCACACCGCGTTCCTGTTCGACCTCGACGGCACGCTGATCGACAGCGTCTACCAGCACGTGCTGGCCTGGCGCGAGGCGCTGCAGAGCGTCGGCGTGAGCCTCAGCGTGTGGAAGATCCATCGCCGGATCGGAATGAGCGGCGGGCTGTTCGTCAACGCGCTCGCCCGCGAGCTGGAGACGCCCCTGGATGCCAAGACGCTGGCCGCCCTGCCAGGGCTGCACGGCGACGCGTTCATCCGGCGCTATGACTCCGTGCAGGCTCTGCCGGGAGCGCGCGAGCTGCTGAGCACGCTGACCGCATACGAGGTTCCGTGGGCGATCGCCACGAGCGGGCCCGAGCGTTACGCCGGCCTCGCCCGAGACCTGCTGCAGATCCCCGAGGACACCCCGATGATCACCCGTGATCAGGTCCGTTACGCCAAGCCGGACCCCGACCTGTTCCTGACCGCCGCGCGGCAGATCGGCGTGGACATCACCCAGAGTCTGGTCGTCGGGGACAGCGTCTGGGACCTGCTGGCGGCCCAGCGGGCGCGGGCGCTCGGCATCGGGCTGCTGTCGGGTGGATACGGGCGCGAGGAGCTGGTCTACTCAGGCGCCTACCGCGTGTTCGAGGACCCAGCCGACCTGCTGGCCCACCTCGACGAGGTGGGCGTCCGGCGGACGCGCTGAGACACCCGTCTACATCCTCCGGTGTACGCCGGGATACATCCGTCGAGTCCATTGCGGCCGGGCTCGGCGCCCTGTAGCCTCTCTACGGTGGAAAAGCGCGCAAATCTGAGGGCCTCCGACGCCGATCGCGATTACACCGTGTCGCTGTTGCACAAGGCCGCGACCGAGGGGCGCATCGCCGCCGAGGAGCTCGAGCAGCGGGTCTCGACCGCGCTGAAGGCGCGCACCTACGGAGAGCTCGAGTCCACCGTGGCCGATCTGCCCGGCGGCCGGGCCCGGCGCCCCACGCGCAAGCCGGCCCGCCGGACGGCCGGCGGCTGGGCGGTGGCGACCGTCCGCGCCAACCCGATCCTCATTCTGTTCGCGATCCCGGTCGTCGCCGTGACGGTGGCGATGGTCATCGCGGCGACGGTCATCTGGGCCGTGCTGATGGTCACCGTGATGGTGGTTGGCCGCGGCCGCCGGCGCCCGCCCATGGGACCCTGGATGTACACCCGGCGCGGTCGCGGCTACGGCCCGCCGCGGCGCGGTCCGCGCAGCTACTGGGCCTGAGCGCTCAGGCGCTGCGGCGCAGTCGCCACACCACGCCATCCATCTCGAACGGCGCGCCGTTGACCGTGTAGCGGTGTACGTAGCGGCGGCGCTCGACCTCTTGCGCATCGGTGCCGGCCCCGCCGAGGCCCTCTCGCCACAGTTCGGCGGTGACGGCGTCGGGGACGCCGCGCTGGGGATCGTGCATGTAGACCACGAGGGCGTCCGGGGCGAGCAGGTTCGCGGCCGCGATGAGCACCGCCGGCGGCAGCTCGGAGCTGTGGTCGCCCACCGGGGCTACGCAGCTCAGGGCATTGGCGCCCAGCGCTGACAGCGTGGCCCGCTGGTCGGCCGTCAGCGCCAGGAGGTCGAGCGTGAGGTAGTCGTCATAGAGGCCAGGCCGGTCACGCAGGGCGGCGGTGCGCGCCGCTTGAACGATGTCGGTGCCCAGCACCGGACGCAGGCCGGCGGCGGCCAGGGCCTCACCCGAGACCCCGTTGCCGGCGGCGATGTCGAGCACGCGGGCCTCCGCACGCGTCCACCCCGCGCCGTCGACGGCGGCGGCCAGCATCCCGGCGAGCTGCGCCGGTGAGCGGCAGCCCAGACGGTCCTGGACGATCTGCTCGTAGACGCCGGGCAGCGCGTAGAGCCGCTCGTACTCGTGCAGGCGCAGCTCCTCGACCCGGCCGTCATCGTGACGGACACGGATGAGCTCGCGGCCGATCTCCGGATCGGACTGCTCGGCCAGCTCGGCGGAGAAGGAGCCCATCGCTGCGCCCGGGCTCAGCTCTTGTCCCCGAGCTCGAGCACCGCCAGGAACGCCTCCTGGGGCACCTCGATGCGGCCCACCTGCTTCATCCGCTGCTTGCCGCGCTTCTGCTGCTCGAGCAGCTTGCGCTTGCGCGTGATGTCGCCGCCGTAACACTTGGCGATGACGTCCTTGCGGTAGGCCTTGATCGTCTCGCGGGCCACGATACGGCTGCCGATCGCGGCCTGAATGGGCACGTCGTACTGCTGGCGGGGGATCTTCTCGCGCAGCTTCTCGGTGAGGGTCCGCCCCGCCGCCTGGGCCTTGGAGCGGTGCACGAGCATGGACAGGGCGTCGATGGGATCCCCGGCGAGCAGGATGTCGAGCTTGACCAGGTCCGATTCGCGCAGCCCGATCAGCTCGTAGTCCAGCGAGGCGTAGCCGCGGGTGCGGGACTTGAGCTGGTCGAAGAAGTCGAGCACGATCTCGGCCAGCGGCAGGTCGTAGGTGAGCTGCACGCGCTCGGCCGACAGGTAGTGCATCCCGGCATGCTCGCCGCGACGGTCCTGGCAGAGCTCCATGATCTGGCCCACGAACTCCTTGGGGCTGAGGATGGAGGCGCGGATGAACGGTTCACGGACCTCGGCCACCCGCGCCGGATCCGGGAAGTCGTTGGGGCTGTGGATGGGAAGCACGCTGCCGTCGGTGAGGGTGACCTCGTACTCGACGCTGGGCATGGTGGCCAGCAGCTCCAGGTCGTACTCGCGCTCCAGGCGCTCGCGCACGATGTCCATGTGCAGCAACCCGAGGAACCCGCAGCGAAACCCGAAGCCCAGCGCCTCGGAGGTCTCAGGCTCCCAGCTGAGCGCCGCGTCGTTGAGGGTGAGCTTCTCCAGCGCGTCGCGCAGGTCGGGATAGTCGTCTGACTCGATCGGGAACAGCCCGCAGAACACCATCGGCTTGACCTCGCGGTAGCCCGGCAGCGGCTCGGTGGCGCCACCCAGCTTGGTGGTGAGGGTGTCGCCGACGCGCAGCGCGCTCACGTCCTTGATGCCGGTGATGAGGAAGCCCACCTCGCCGGCGTGCAGCGCCTTGGCCGGGGTCATCTGCGGCGTGAAGAAGCCGATGTCGTCGATCTCGGCCTCGGTGCCGGCCTGCATGGCGCGGATCGCCTCGCCCTTGGTGAACGTGCCGTCGACGACGCGGATGTAGGCGATCACGCCGCGGTACTGGTCGAACTCGGAGTCGAAGATGAGCGCCCGCGGGGGCGCGTCGGGATCGCCGCCGGGCGGTGGGACGCGGGCGATGAGCTCATCGAGCACATCGGTGATCCCCTCCCCCGTCTTGGCGCTGATCCGCCGCACCTGGTCGGCGGGCTCGCCCAGGAGGTCGGCGACCTCCTCGGCCACACGCTCGGGCTCGGCGCCGGGCAGGTCCACCTTGTTCAGGCACGGGATCAGCTCGAGCCCCGACTCCACCGCCAGATAGGTGTTGGCCACCGTCTGGGCCTCCACGCCCTGGGAGGCGTCGACGACGAGCAGCGCGCCCTCGCAGGCCGCCAGCGAGCGCGATACCTCATAGGTGAAGTCAACGTGCCCGGGTGTGTCGATGAGCTGCAGCTGGTAGGTCTGGCCGCGCGAATCCGTATAAAAGACGCGCACGGCCTGGGCCTTGATGGTGATCCCGCGCTCGCGTTCGAGGTCCATCGAGTCGAGCAACTGCGCGCGCATGGACCGCGGGTCGACGGTGTGGGTGAGCTCGAGGATGCGGTCGGCCAGCGTCGACTTGCCGTGGTCGATGTGGGCGATGATCGAGAAGTTGCGGATGTGGGCCTGGTCTGCCATGTGCCGTACTGAAGGGTACGAAGCGCCGAGGCGCTCACGGCTCCGGCCGCGTCAGCCGGCGCCGGTGCGCCTGGGGAAGCGGCTGAGCACGAGCTGCTCGATCTGCCGTGCCTCGGGGATCCGCATGCGCAGCACGAGCCACGCGTAGAGGACGCCGGCCAAGGCCAGGGCGATCCCCACCGACAGGATCTGCGCGACGAGCGAGAGCCCCAGCAGGTTCTCCAGGCCCTGGTGCACGAAGTAGCCGAGAGCGGCGGTGAGCACCGCGGCGACCAGGATGCGGACCGTGATCATCGTCGTCTGCGCGCCCTCGAGGCGGCCGTTGAATCCGATCCGCAACCGCCGCAGCTGCAGGACGGTCATGACGACGTTGGCGGCGACGGTGCCGATCACCAGCCCGGCGATGCCCAACGGCTTGTAGAGCGCGATCGACACGATCACGTCGACGATCATGTTCAGCGCCGCCAGCTTGGTCGGAATCCAGGGCCGCTGAAGTGCGAAGAACGTCCGGCTCAGGAGCAGGTTGAC
>DASXJW010000136.1:0-35382 GCA_036497165.1 Solirubrobacteraceae bacterium | reverse complement strand
GATCTCCTTGCAGAACGCCTTGGAGCCCTCCAGGCGCGCCGCCTGACTGCTGGGCCCGAAGCAGCGGATCCCGGCGTCGGCGAGCGCGTCGACGACGCCCGCCACCAGGGGCGCCTCGGGCCCGACGACCACGAGGTCGGGGGCGATGTCCCGGGCCGCGCCGAGCACCGCTCCGGGATCCGCGAGATCCAGCGGGCGGATCTCGGCATCGCGGGCGATCCCGGGGTTGCCGGGCGCGCACACCAGCCGTGGCCTGCGCGGAGAGCGCGCCAGCGCCTGGACGATGGCGTGCTCGCGCGCCCCGGAGCCGAGGACGAGGACGGTCTCGGTCACCGAGTGACCACCACGTGGACCATCTAGATGAGTCCGATGAAGTCGTCGATGGGGATGGCGGTCAGGGTCTCGTAGCGGCCGGTCCCGCGGGACCCGAGCTCGAGCGAGATCCGGGTGATCGTCTGCTCGTCGGGAGCCTCGATCACGTTGACGAAGTCGAACTGGCCGAGGGTCGCCCACTGGGCCTTGACGGTGGCGCCGAGCTGCTCGACCTCCCGGTTGACCTCTTTGATGCGGCCCGGGTTGTTCTTGATCGTCTGGACTCCGTCGGGCGTCAGTGTGGTGAGCATGACGTAGGTCGGCATGGCGCTCCCTCCTGTGGGCTTGCGGTGCTCAGCGCACTTGTACCGGATACCTGTCGGTGGCGTTGCCGCAGTGGGCTGCCGCGTGTTCGGAGCCGGCCGCCCCGCCCTCGAGACCGTGGGTCGAGCATCATGGCTGTTATCCGTTGTTCACACAGCTAAAATAGTCGCGAAGTGCGACTCCTACTACTCTCTAGGTCGAGAGATCGCTGAATGCCGTCGTCTCCGAACAGCCTGGACGAGACGGACGCCGCGATCGTCGCCTTGCTCCAGGAGGACGGCCGTCGGCCTTACGGCGAGATCGGAGCGGCGGTCGGTCTGTCCGAAGCGGCTGCGCGCCAGCGCGTCAACCGGCTGCGAGACGCCGGGCTAATGCGCATCGTGGCGGTCACCGACCCCGTCGCCCTGGGGCGGGGCGTGGTGGCCACGCTCGGCCTGCGGGTCAGCGGGGACACCCGCGTCGCGGCGGCGCGGCTCGCTCAGATCCCGGAGATCGAGTACGTCGTGGTGACCGCCGGTGCCTTTGACGTCATCGCCGAACTCGTCTGCGCCAGTGAGGAGGAGCTGCTCGGCGTCATCAACGACGACATCCGCTCGATGGAGGAGGTGCGCGAGATGCAGACCTTCATGCACCTGCGCACCGAGAAGAACGTCTTCGCCTGGGGGCAGCGCCTCGGAGAGGAGTGACGAGGCGCCGGCCCCGTGCGGCGAGAACGATCAGACGGTGGCCTTGGGAGCGTCGACGCCGACGGCCCGCTCCAGGACGAGCTCGCCGTCGGCGGCGTCGACTTCGACCGTGTCCCCCGGGCCGAACCGGCCCTCGAGGATCGCGAGCGCCAGCGGATCGACGAGGCGCTTCTGAATGACCCGCTTGAGCGGGCGCGCGCCGTAGGTGGGGTCGTAGCCCAGATTGCCGATCAGCGTGCGTGCCGCGTCCGAGAGCTCAACCTCAACCTCACGCTCGCGGACGCGCCGGATGAGCACCGCAACCTGGAGGTCGACGATCTCGCCGATCTGCTCGCGGCTGAGCGGCTCGAACTCGACGATGTCATCGAGGCGGTTGATGAACTCGGGCTTGAAGTTCGCCTCGACGCCCGCCCGGCCGCCCGGGATGTTGGACGTCATGATGAGCACGACGTTCTTGAACGAGACGGTCCGTCCCTGGCCATCGGTGAGGCGGCCGTCGTCCATCACCTGCAGCAGCGTGTTGAACACGTCCGGGTGCGCCTTCTCGATCTCGTCGAGCAGCACCACCGAGTAGGGGCGGCGGCGGACCGCCTCGGTCAGCTGGCCTCCCTCCTCGTAGCCGATGTAGCCGGGGGGCGCTCCCACCAACCGGCTGACCGCGTGCTTCTCCATGTACTCCGACATGTCGATGCGCACCATCGCGTCCTGGCTGTCGAACATGAACTCGGCCAGGGCTCGCGCCAGCTCGGTCTTGCCGACACCGGTCGGGCCCAGGAAGAGGAAGGTGCCGATCGGCCGGTTGGGATCCGACAGGCCCGCCCGCGAACGGCGCAATGCCGTCGAGACCGCGCTCACGGCCTCCTCCTGGCCGATCACGCGGCGGTGCAGGCGCTCCTCCATGTGCACGAGCTTCTCGATCTCGCCCTCCAGCAGGCGCGAGACCGGCACGCCGGTCCACTTGGACACGATCTCGGCGACGTCGTCTGCGTCGACGACGTCCTTGAGGAAGCGCGGACCGCTGGCGGTGCCGGCGGCGGCCTCCTGCTCGGCCATCTCGGCCTCCTCGAGCTTCTTGGTGAGCTCGGGGATCGTCCCGTACTGCAGCTCGGCGGCCCGGCCGAGATCGGCCTCTCGCTGGGCGCGCTCGAGCTCGATCCTGGCCTCCTCCAGGCGCTCCTGGATCTCGGCCACCGCACCCAGCGTCTCCTTCTCGCGCTGCCACTCGGCGTGCATGGCGTCCGAGCGCTCGCGCTCCTCGGCCAGGGTGCGCTCGAGCTGCTCGCGGCGGGCCGCCGTGCCGGGGTCGTCGTCGTCGCCCAGCGACTGGAGCTCGATCTCCAGCTGCATGATGTGCCGGTCGACCTCATCGATCTCCGTTGGCTTGGAGTCGATCTCCATCCGGATGCGCGAGGCGGCCTCGTCGACGAGGTCGATGGCCTTGTCGGGCAGGAAGCGGTCGGCGATGTAGCGCTGGCTCAGGGTGGCCGCGGCGACGAGCGCCGAGTCCTGGATCCGGACCTTGTGGTGGACCTGGTAGCGCTCCTTGAGCCCGCGCAGGATGGCGATGGTGTCCTCGACGCTGGGCTCGCCCACGTACACCGGCTGGAAGCGGCGCTCCAGCGCTGCGTCCTTCTCGATGTGCTTGCGGTACTCGTCAAGCGTGGTGGCCCCGACCGCGCGCAGCTCGCCGCGGGCCAGCATCGGCTTGAGCAGGTTGGCGGCGTCCACCGCCCCCTCGGCGGCGCCGGCGCCGACGATGGTGTGCAGCTCGTCGATGAAGAGGATGACCGTGCCACCCGCGTCGGCGATCTCCTTGAGGACGGCCTTGAGCCGGTCCTCGAACTCGCCGCGGTACTTGGAGCCCGCGATGAGCGCGCCGATGTCCAGCGCGACGACCCGACGGTCGCGCAGGCCCTCCGGCACGTCGCCGGAGACGATGCGCTGGGCCAGGCCCTCGGCGATCGCGGTCTTGCCCACGCCGGGCTCGCCGATCAGCACCGGGTTGTTCTTGGTGCGCCGGGACAGGACCTGGATGACGCGGCGGATCTCGTCGTCGCGGCCGATGACGGGGTCAAGCTTGCCCTGGGCGGCCGCTTCGGTGAGGTCGCGGCCGTACTTCTCGAGGGCGCGGAACTTGTCCTCGGGGTTCTCGTCGGTGACACGGTGGGAGCCGCGCACCTCGCTCAGGGCCTTGATCAGGGCGTCGCGCGTGGCCCCGTTGGCGCGCAGCGCCTCGCCGGCGCCGCCGGGATGGGCGGCCAGGGCCAGCAGGAGGTGCTCGGTGGAGACGTATTCGTCCGTGAGGTCGCGCATCTCGGTCTCGGCCGTGCGCAGGATCTGGACGAGCTCGGTCGATCCGCCGGCCGGCTCGGCGGCGGCGCCGCCCGTGGTCAGCTTGGGCAGCGCGTCGAGCCGTGACCCGAGCGCCTGGCGCACCGCGGCCGGCTCGGCCCCGAGCTTGCGCAGCACCGGCGCCACGACCCCGCCCTCCTGCTCCAGCAGGACGGCGAGTAGGTGCTCAGGAGTCGTCTGCGGATTGCGACGGTCGTCGGCAAGCCGCTGGGCGGCCTGAAGCGCCTCCTGCGACTTGATTGTGAAACGGTCTGGTTGCATATGGGATTCCATGTTCTCAGAGGTGAAATCTAAGTCTGTAGGACTAAGATTATCGCACGAAAGTTGGAAGTATTCAAGCGGTGAGGCACCGGGGCGGGTCGGGTGGGGGCCCGGGGGCTGGTCGATCGCCCAGGAGGGGTGGGGCGCCAGACGGGTCGGGCCGCCACGCGGAAAACCAGCCGTGCGTGGCCGCGGTCAACGTCCCACCGGGCGGCCCCTCAGCCGAGCCAAGGACGTTGACGCCCGTGACGGCGGTCAACGTCCCACCCCACCGGCTGCGCAGAGGAGCGCGGGACGTTCGCCCCCGTGACGGCGGTCAACGTCCCCGGGCCCTCCGGCGGCCACGGCCGCGGGACGTTTGCGCCCCTGACAGCGCAGGTCGCCCGCCAGCCGCCCAGCCCGCCAGCCGCCAGCCGCCAGCCGCCCAGAGGCGGGGCTACCCCCGGACCCGCATCTCCTTGCCGCGGCTGTGCGACTCGACGTTGCCGCTGGGATCGAGGATCGCCCCCCAGACCGTGGCGGTGATCCGCTGCCTCCGGCGAAGGCCCGTGCGCAGCTTGCCGACCGTCTTTGAGTCCAGCCCGATCTTGATCGTCTTGTGCCCGCCTCTGTTGAGCAGGTAGACGCTGGAGTACTTGGTGATGAGCTTGCGCGCGCGCCCGATCCTGATCCGGGTATAGGCGCCCATCAGACAATGACCGGAGCAGCTGACCCGCGCCAGCACGTGCTTGCTGGCCACGGGATGGCGCTGGGCGGGCACCGACACGCCGACGTTGACGATGTGCGGCACGATCGAGGCGGCGTCGAGCGTGAGCCCCGACAGGTTGATGCTGCCCAGGCCGGAGGCCGCGTCGAAACCCACCGTCGCCGTGCAACAGCCGAAGGGGCGGCCGATCAGCCCGCCGCCGAGGTCGTTGTCGTTGGCGATGACGTCGGAGATGACGTTGGGGGCGCTCGTCGAGTGCGCGATCCCGTAGAGCAGCGGGTTGGCCAGTCCGATGTCCTGGTGATGGCTCTTGCGCAGCGCCTGGTCGACGAGTGCCAGGCCGCCGGCCAGCAGCGGCGCCGCCGCGCTCGTGCCGCCCACCTGGGTCCACGGGTTGGTGTGGGTCTTGTCGACGCAGTCGCCCTTGGCCGTGCAGAAGATCTCATAGCCCGGGGCCACGTCAGCCAGCATCGAGACATCGGGCACGACCCGGTGGGACGCCCCCGTGAAGGAGTTCTGGTAGGTCGGGCGCTTGAACAGGGTGCTGAAGCCGCCACCGCCCGACGCGGTGACCAGCGGCGAGTCGTTCCACACCTGCTGGGAGACGATCTGGTTGGCGGGGTTCAGCGAGATGTTCGTTCCGCCCACCCCGGTGACGAACGGCGAGGACGCCGGGTAGCTGACGGCCAGGCCCGGCAGCGGCCGGCCGTCCGGCGTCAGGCACGCCGAGGAGCCGTCGTCGCCGCTGGAGGCGAGCACGGAGATGCCGCTCGCGGCCGCCAGGGCCAGCGCCCCCTCGACGTGGCGCAGGCCGGACTTGCCGATGGTCAGCTCGGTGGCCTCCTCGCAGGATCCCAGCGAGGCCGAGATGACGTCCGGCTTGCTGCCCGAGTTGCTCAGCGGGGCGGTCAGCGAGTGCAGTACGTCCACGGCGTCTGGCCGCGACTCGTAGACGTCGACGGCCTTGAGCTTGGGGGCGGCCGCGTCGAGCACCTCGAGGTCCAGGGTGGATTCGCCGCCCGGCGCAAGGGGATTGCGCAGGCCCACCCCGAAGCCGTTGATGGCCGGCGTGGCCAACCCGAAGCACTTGGAGAAGCTGCGCAGGTCCGAATAGCGGAAGCCGTCGATCTC
The DNA here is from genome assembly GCA_036497165.1 of Solirubrobacteraceae bacterium. Lineage (GTDB taxonomy): Bacteria > Actinomycetota > Thermoleophilia > Solirubrobacterales > Solirubrobacteraceae > Palsa-465. Next base: position 29,610 of record DASXJW010000136.1, on the reverse strand, counting down.
GATCAGCGCGACGCGCTCGCCCTGCCCCTGAAAGCCCGCGCTCTGCAGCGGCGCGAAGTTGTAGGCCGTCAGGTACTGGTTGGGGGTGAAGCCCGACTGCGACACCGCGGCTGCGCACCCCGCGGCGGTACCGGTTCGCTGCAGGTAGCCCGACTCGTCGTCCTTGGCCTCAGACGCCGGCGACGCGGCGGCATGCGGCCACGCGGCCCGGCCGCGCGTCTCCGCGGTGGAGGAACCGAACAGGGGGTGGGTGTCGAGCCCCACCACGCCGGTCACGTCGCCTCGCAGGGGCGCCGGCACGCGCACGCCGTTCTCGGGCGCCATGAACGTGGCCCCGCGGGGGGCGGCGCCGGCGGCGCGGAAGCTCCCCAGCGTGGTGGCGAACAGGCCCTGGGCCTGCCGGACCTTGAGGGTGGCATCGACGAACAGGCCGGTGACGTCGACCTTGACGCCGGTCGCTCCGGCGCGCTTGAGGTAGCTCATGACGCGCGAGCGCACCGACGCCGGCGCGCCGAACCGGCGGGATAGGTTCGCGACCGACTCGTACTGCCCGTATCGGGGAGAGCGAGGATCGGAGACCGCGGTGGCGAAGCGGGTCAGCCCATCGAGGTCGGCCTTGAGCGGGAAGGCCAGCGACACCGCGCCACCGGCCGGGGCGGAGCCCAGCCAGGTCGAGCCCCCCGCCGTCGCGGCCGACGCCGGCCCGGCCCAGAGCGCGCATGCGCACAGGACGCACAGCGCCACCAGGCCGGCGATAGGGGCGCGGCCCGGTTGCGGCGTCACTCCCGTGCTTCTCATACCCATGACGTGCTGACTCCGTGGTTGTCTGACCGGCAGACGGCGCTGCCCGGCGGCGGCCGGCAGATGGTTGCACACCCCAACACGCCGGATCCAGGATCGGAGCGCTTGGTGGTACCCGCTCTCAGCCGGCTCTAAGGATCGGTACCAGGGTTATCGGCGGCGGGGACTCGGAAGTCCAGTCCGCGCAGATCGGCGTGGCGGATGAGCTGCCCGCCGCGCGCGTAGGGGACGATCTCGGCGCGCAGCTCGCGCCGCAGCGCCTCCAGGCGCTCGACCTCGGCGCCCAGCTGGTCGGCGCGCCTCTGCAGGGCGGCGACCTTGCGCGACATCGCCGCCAGCTGCCCCTCGAGCTCGAACACCCGCTCCACGCCGGCGAGATTCATGCCCAGCTCCGCCGTCATCGCCTGGATGCGGCGCAGCCGGTCCACGTCCTTCTGGGAGTACAGGCGGGTGCCCTTGGGCGAGCGCTTGGGCTCGATGAGCCCCCGCGACTCGTACATGCGCAGGGTCTGGGGGTGCATCTCGGCCAGCTCGGCCGCCACCGAGATCATGAACACGCCGCGATCGGAGGAGACCTCGACGCGCGTGGTGGTGCGAACTCGGCGGGAGGCCATCACTGGGCGTGGGAGGCGGGTTCGGATTCCGTGAACAGGCGCCGGCGCGGGTTGCCGTTCATCACCTTGGACAGCCTGTCGACCGCCTCGGACTGCTCCGGCGACAGCGACGTGGGCACCTCGAGGACGAACCGGTAGTGGATGTCACCGCGACCCTTGCCGCCCAGGCGCGCCGGGCCCTCGCCGCGCAGGCGCTGCACGGTGCCGTGCCTGGTCCCGGCGGGCACGCGCAGGCGCTTTGAGCCGTTGAGGGTCGGCACCTCGATGACCGCGCCCTGGAGCGCCTCGGGGATCGTCAGGGGCACCTCGACGTCGAGGTTGTCGCCGTTGCGCTTGAACACCGAGGACTCGCCCACGCGCGTGATCACGTAGAGGTCTCCGGGGGCGGCGTCGGCTCCCGGGCCGAAGGCGGGCTCGCCCTTTCCAGCCAGCCGGATCCGGCTGCCGTCACGCACGCCGGCCGGGATGTTGACGCGCATCCGCTTGACCGATCGCTGCGCCCCGGAGCCCTGGCAGGTGGGGCACGGATCGTCAATCACGGTGCCGGAGCCATGGCAGTTGGAGCACGGCTGGGACATCGAGAAGATGCCCTGGCTCTGGGACTCCAGGCCGCGGCCGTCGCACACGGGGCACACCCGCGGCGCGGTCCCCGGCTTGGCGCCCGAGCCCTTGCATGTGGGACACGGCTGGGAGGTCGGGACCGCCAGAGGCACCTGGGTGCCATTGACGGCCTGCTCGAAGGTCAGCGACACCTCGGTCTCGAGATCGCGGCCTCGCGCCGGCCGTGTGCGCGCCCGCGTGCCGCCGGTGCGGCCGCCCGCCGTTCCGGCGCCGCCGCCTCCTCCGCCGAACAGGTTGGAGAGGATGTCGGAGAAGCCGCCGGTGAAGGCGCCCGGGTCGAAGCCGCCGGTCCCGCCCATCCCACCGAGGCCGCCCAGCAGCCCGCCGCGGTCATAGGCCTTGCGCTTCTCGGGATCGGACAGGACGTCGTGGGCCTGCGAGATCTCCTTGAAGCGCTCCTCGGCCTTCTTGTCACCGTGGTTGGTGTCGGGGTGGTACTGGCGGGCGAGCTTGCGGTACGCCTTCTTGATCTCGTCCTCGGAGGCGTTCTTGCCGACCCCGAGGATCTTGTAGTAGTCGGGCCGGTCAGCCACGGTCTGTCACCGCCCCCTTCACCCGGCGACGACGACGCGCGCGGGACGCACCACGTTGTCGCCCATGCGGTAGCCGCGCTGGAAGACCTCGACGACGACGCCCGCCTGGGCGCCCTCGACGGGCTGCTGCGCGACCGCCTCGTGGTATTGCGGGTCAAACGGCTCGCCCTCGGGCGAGTAGCGCTCGATCCCGACATTGCCCAGGGCGGCGATGACGTCGGCGTGCACGTGCTTGAGGCCGGCCACCAGCGACGCGGCGCCGTTGCCGGCACCGTCGCCGACCACGTCGTCGGCGTGAGCCAGCGCGCGGTCGAGGTTGTCGATCGCGGGCAGCAGGGCCAGGGCGAGCTTGACCGCCCCGCGCTCCTGCGCGGCCTTGGCATCGCGCGTGGCGCGCTTGCGGTAGTTCTCGAAGTCGGCCTGGGTCCGCTGGGCCAGCGCCAGGTACTCGGCGGCCTTCTCGGCCTGGGCAGCGAGCGCCTCGACGTCGGTCCCCGCCGCGGCGGGGACCTCCGGACCCGGCGCGGAGGCCGGGGGCCCGGAGTCGATGCCTCCCGGCGACGCCGGCTGGGCCGCAACCTCGGGATCGGGTTGCGGCCGGTCGGCCTGCGCCGGCGACGCGTCGTGGCCCTCGGGGGCGCCCGGCGGCGCCTGAGGCAGCTCGGCCTCAGGCGCCTGCGGGTGAGCCTTGGGCGCCTTCGTGGGGTCGGAGTAGCTCATCGACTACTTCCCTTCGTCCACAACCTCGGCGTCGACCACGTCCTCCTCGGCGCTCGCGCCGTTCTCGGAGGTGGCCCCGTTGGTCCCGGTGCCGTCGGCACCGGACGCGGTGGCCTGCTCCTGAGCGCGCTGGTACATCGCCTCAGAGACCTTGTGGAACGCGGACTGCAGCGCCTCGGTCTTGGCGTTGATCTCGGCCGCATCGGTCGAGGTCAGCGACTCGCGCACGGCCTTGATGGCGGCCTCGATCTCCTCCTTGGAGGAGGAGTCGACCTGCTCGTCGAGCTCCTTGAGCTGGCGCTCGGCCTGGTAGGCCGCGTTCTCGCCGTTGTTGCGGGCCTCGGCGAGCTCGCGCTGGCGCTTGTCATCCTCGGCGTGGGACTCGGCGTCGGAGACCATCCGCTTGATCTCGTCCTCGGAGAGGCCGGAGCCCGAGCGGATCTCGATCTTCTGCTCTTTGCTCGTGCCCAGGTCCTTGGCCGAGACGTTGAGGATGCCGTTGGCGTCGATGTCGAAGGCCACCTCGATCTGCGGGATGCCCCGCGGCGCCGGCGGGATGCCGGTCAGCTGGAACTTGCCCAGCGACTTGTTGTAGGTCGCCATCTCGCGCTCGCCCTGCAGGACGTGGATCTCCACGCTGGGCTGGTTGTCCTCGGCGGTGCTGAACACCTCCGACTTGCGCGTGGGGATGGTGGTGTTGCGCTCGATGAGCTTGGTCATCACGCCGCCCTTGGTCTCAATGCCGAGGGTCAGCGGGGTCACGTCGAGGAGGAGGACATCCTTGACGTCCCCGGCCAGCACGCCGGCCTGGATGGCGGCGCCGACGGCGACGACCTCATCGGGGTTGACGCCCCGGTGGGGCTCCTTGCCGGTCAGCTCCTTGACCTTCTCCTGCACGGCGGGCATGCGGGTCATGCCGCCGACGAGGACCACGTGGTCGATCGTGCCCGCGCCCTTCTCCTTGGCGTCATCCAGGGCCTGGCGGACCGGAGCGACCGTGCGGTCGAGCAGGTCGGCGGTCAGCTCGTTGAGCTTGGCCCGGGTGAGGCGGGTGTCGAGGTGCTTGGGCCCGCTGGCGTCCGCGGTGATGAAGGGCAGGTTGATCTGCGTCTCCTGGGTGGTGGAGAGCTCGATCTTGGCCTTCTCAGCGGCCTCGTACAGCCGCTGCAGCGCCATCGGGTCGGCGGCCAGGTCGATGCCCTGAGACGCCTTGAACTCCTTGACCAGCCAGTCCACGAGCGCCTTGTCGAAGTTGTCGCCGCCGAGATGGTTGTCACCTGCGGTGGCCTTGACCTCGAACACGCCGTCGCCGATCTCCAGCACCGACACGTCGAACGTGCCGCCGCCGAGATCGAAGATGAGGATCGTCTGGTCGGTCTCCTTGTCGAGCCCGTAGGCCAGCGAGGCCGCGGTCGGCTCGTTGATGATGCGCTTGACATCCAGTCCGGCGACCTTGCCGGCATCCTTGGTGGCCTGGCGCTGGTCGTCGTTGAAGTACGCGGGGACGGTGATGACGGCACTGTCGACCGTCTCGCCGAGATAGGCCTCGGCGTCGGCCTTCAGCTTGCCCAGGATCATCGCCGAGATCTCCGGCGGGGAGTACTGCTTGTCGCCGGCCTCAACGCGGGCGTCGCCGCCCGGGCCCGACACGACCTTGTACGGCACGATGGCCTCCTCCTCGCGCACCTCGGCCTCCTTGCGGCCCATGAAGCGCTTGATGGAGAACACCGTGTTCTGCGGGTTGGTCACGGCCTGTCGCTTGGCGACGGTGCCGACGAGGCGCTCACCACCGCTGGTGAACGCGACCACCGACGGGGTCGTACGCCCACCCTCGGCGTTCTCGACCACCGTCGGTTCGCCACCCTCAAGCACGGCCATACAGGAGTTGGTCGTGCCGAGGTCGATTCCGATCGTCTTTCCCATGTTCTTGTCTACTCCCTTGCGGTTACAAAAATCTGAGTGAGAGGCTAGCAGATCTGGGAGAATCCCCGTCGTCGCCGCGATCTAGAACGAGAAGGCGCTCGGGCACATCCGCTGCAGCGCGCAGGCCCCGCACTGCGGCTTGCGCGCGTGACACGTCCGGCGCCCGTGGCGCAGGAGGTTGATGTGGAACTCGAGCTCCTGACCTCGCGGGGTGAGGGCGAGCATCTCGTCGTGCATCTCCTCGAAGGGCGCCCGGGGCCGGAACAGCCCGAGGCGCGTGCCCACGCGCGAGACGTGGGTGTCGACGGGCACGTCGCGCATCCCCAGCGCGAAGAGCAGCACGCAGGCGGCGGTCTTGCGCCCCACGCCCGGCAACCCGGTGAGGTAGGCCTGCGCCTCGGGCACGCTCATCTGCGCCAGGCCGTCGAGCGAGACCGCCCTGGCCGGCTCGATCGCCTTCAGGATGTCCTTGATCCGCGCGGACTTGACCTTGGAGATGCCCCCCGGCCGGATGGCCTCCTCGATCTCGTCCACCGGCGCGTCGCGCACGTCCTCCCAGAGCGGGAGGCGCTCGCGCAGGCGCAGGTAGGCGACGTCGCGATTGCGGTCGTTGGTCGACTGCGAGAGCACCGTGAGCATCAGCTCGGCGATGGGGTGGCCGTGGGCGCCCCACCCGGGAACCCCGTACACGAGGCGCAGACGATCGCGGATCGAGCGCACGCGGCGGGCGGCGGGCCGTTTCCACGCGGGATCGGTCACGCCGCGGGACGTTATCCTCGGGCGGGCGTGGGCGTCGACGAGCACACGATCGAAGTCGCCGGAGCCTCCGTCTTCTACCGCCGCGCCCCGGCGCACGACACCGAGGTCCTGTACCTGCACAGCGTGCCGACCAGCTCGGATGATTGGCTGGCTACGCTGGCGCTGTCGGGCGGCGTGGCCCCGGACCTACCCGGCTTTGGGCGGACGACCAAGGCCGGCAACCTGGACTACGCGCTGGCCGCCTACGCCACGTTCGTCGAGCACTTCCTCGACGCCCTCGCCCTGGATCGGGTGGCCCTGGTCGGCCATGGCTGGGGAGCGGCAGCGGGACTGATCTTCGCCCAGGCCCATCCCGATCGGGTGGTCCGGCTGGCCATCGTCGATGCCGTCCCGCTGCTGGAGGGGTTCGAGTGGCCGGCCATCGCTCGCTGGTGGCGGCGGCCCGGCATCGGAGAGCTGCTGATGGGGTCGGTGAACCGCTGGCTGCTGGCGCGTCTGCTGCGACGCGGCAGCACCGACCCCGCCGCCTGGCCCGACGCCCGTGTCGATGCCGTGTGGGACCAGTTCGATCAGGGCACCCAGCGTGCGATCCTGCGCCTGCACCGCTCCGTCGACGAGCCCGCGCTGGTCGCGGCGGGTGCGCAGCTGGAGACCCTCGACGTGCCGGCGCTCGTCGTGTGGGGCGACGACGACCCATGGCTGGCGCCGGCGTTCGCGGACGCCTACGGGCGCCGCCTGCCCCACGCGACCGTCGAGCACATCTCCGCTGCCGGGCACTGGCCCTGGCTCGAGGACGCGGAACTGGGCCGGCACCTGGCGGAGTTCGCGGCCGGATGACGGCGACCGCCGCTCGCCCCCCCGTGTCGTCGCGGTCGCCCGTCTCAGGCACGGCCGTGCGGGCGCGCAGGTGGCAGCCGGTCGTTCCCGTCGTGGTCGCGGCGCTGCTGGCCGCCGCCTACGTGCTGATCTCGCCCCCCACCCAGGACCTGGCGGCGCACCTGTTCCGCGCGCACCTGTTCAGCCGGCAGGGCTTCGGGCTCTGGAACGACTACTGGTACGCCGGCCACCACGTGCCCGGCTACAGCGTCCTCTTCCCCGCGGTCTCGGCCCTGCTCACCCCCCAGCTGGCCGCCGCCCTGGCCGCCACCGCCACCGCGGCCGTGTTCACGCCGTTCGCGCGCCGGCATTTCGGCGAGCGGGCCTGGCTGGGCGCGGCCGTGTTCGGCGCCGCCACCGCCATCAACCTCTACACCGGGCGGCTGCCGCTCGCCTTCGGGGCGCTGCCGGCGCTGGGCGCCCTCGCCGCGCTGGATCGCGGGCGCGTCCTCCCCGCCGCCGCCCTCGCCTTCCTGGCAGCGCTGTGCAGTCCGGTCGCCGCCCTGTTCGCCGCGCTGGCCGCGGCCGGTTACGCCGTGGCCGGCGCCGTCGCGCAGCGCGACGTGCGCTCGGCGCTCCCGGGCGCGACCGTCGCCGCGGCCGCGCTGGCGCCGGTCACGGCGCTGGCCATCGCCTTCCCCGAGGGCGGCACCGAGCCCTTCCAGATGGCCACCCTGCTCCCGGTCCTGGCCGTATGCGCCGGTGGGCTGCTGACGGCTCCGCGCGCCGCCGCCGCGCTGCGGGCGGGGCTCGCCGTCTACGCCCTGGCCGCCGTCGCCGCCTACCTCGTCCCCTCGCCCGTGGGGAGCAACATCGCACGCCTGGGCACGCTGCTTGCTGCGCCGGTCGCGGCGCTCCTGTGGTGGGGGCGACGCCCCGTGCTGCTCGCGCTCGCGGCGGGGCCGCTGCTCTACATCGGCTGGCAGGCGCCGGTCCGCGACGTCGCGGACCTCGTCGGCGACCCCTCCACCAGCGCCGCCTACTACCAGCCGCTCCTGCGTTTCCTGGACGCGCAGCCCGGCGCCCGCCAGCGCCGGTTCCGTATCGAGATCCCCTTCACCGAGTCCCACTGGGAGGCCGACCGGGTGGCGACGCGGTTTCCCCTGGCGCGCGGCTGGGAGCGCCAGCTGGATGTCGCCGACAACGCGCTGTTCTATGACGGGCGCCTCTCCGCCGCGACCTATGACCGCTGGCTGCACCGCACCGCCGTGCGCTTCGTGGCGCTCCCCGACGCCGCGCTTGACTACTCGGCCCGGCGGGAGGCGGCGCTCATCCGCGCCGGGCTCCCCTACCTGCGCCCGGTGATGCGCTCGGCCCACTGGCGCGTCTACGCCGTCACGGATGCCACCCCCATCGCTCAGGGCGCCGCCACCCTCAGCGCGATGGGTCCCGGGTGGATCGAGCTGTGGGCGCGCCGTCCCGGGGCGGTGACGCTTCACGTGCGCTTCACGCCCTACTGGGCCCTGGGCACCGGTTCGGGGTGCGTGGCCCCCGACGGCGATGGCACCCGGCTGACCCTGCGCCGGGGCGGCCCGGTGCGGCTGGTGACCCGGTTCGCGGTGGGCCGGATCGGGGCGCGCTCGCCTCGTTGCGCGTGACTTCGGCGCCGCCGGCCGCCTAACCGGAAGCAGACAAACGCCCTTATAGGATGGGCGGCGGCCCATGCAGCGGCGACTCAGAGAGATCGAGGCCCGCGTGCTTCCGCGCGGGTGGTCGGACGTGATCCGGCAGCTGTCGCTGTTCGTCGGCGCCTATCTGGGCTACCAGATCGTGCGCGGCCTGGTCGACGGCAACGACGTGGCCAAGGCGTCGTGGAACGCGACCAGGGTCATCAACCTCGAGCGCACGTTGCACGTGTTCATCGAGCCCCACGTCCAGGCGTGGGTGCTCAACCGTCGCTGGCTGATGGACATCGCGGACTGGACCTACCTCAACGCGCACTACGTGGTGACGATCGGCGCGCTGACGTTCATCTACCTGCGCCGCAACACGTCGTTCTACTTCGTGCGCAACATGTTCATGGTCGCGATGGCCTTCGCGCTGGTGGGCTACGCGCTGTACCCCACGGCGCCGCCGCGGCTGATGCCGGAGTGGGGCTTCACCGATTCGATCCAGCAGTTCACGGGGATCACCGTCGAGCACGGTCCGTCCAGCGCGCTGCTGAACCTGTACGCCGCGATCCCCTCGATGCACGTCTGCTTCTCGCTCATGATCGGCTGGCCGATGGCCCGGCTGGTCAAGCATCGTGCCGCGTCGGTGGCCTGGGCCGTCTATCCGCTGTTCATCTGCTTCGTGGTCATCGCCACCGGCAACCACTACCTGACCGACGTCGTCCTGGGGGGCCTGACCGCGCTGACCTCGGCGGTGCTGGCCGGCCAGCTGCTGGCCCGCGCCCGGCCCGACGCGTGGGCGTTCGGGCAGGCGACCGCGTAAAGCATCTAGCCTGTAGGCCAGCGGATGGCCTCGCAAAGCTCGCCCCCCGTGCCGCCCCCGCCGCGGCAGCGCCGTCCCCGCTCTCGCCGGGAGGGTCCGACGACCCAGGAGCTCATGCGCGAGCGGCTGATCGAGAGCCGCCTGACGCCCAATGCCATCTCCCTGACCGGCTTTACGCTCAACCTGGCCGCGGCCGCGCTGATCGTCGGGCGGCTGTTCTTCCTCGCCGGCATCGCCTTCATCGTCGGTTCGATCATGGACACGCTCGATGGCCGCTACAGCCGCATGTCCGGCAAGGGGACCCCGTTCGGAGCGTTCCTGGACTCCACGCTCGACCGGCTCGAGGAGGGCATTGTGCTCACCGCGATCGCCGCGTATTTCGCCAGCCGTCACAACCAGGCCGCGGTGGCCGCGGTGGTCGTGGCCGTGCTGGCCTCGCTGATGGTCTCCTACACGCGCGCCCGCGCCGAGGCGCTGGGGGTCGCCTGCAAGGTCGGTCTGGCCACGCGGCCCGTTCGTGTGGTGATCCTCTCGATCGGCATCGTCTTCGCCAAGGGCGCGTCACTGGGCCACTTCGAGCTGCTCGCGCCCGCCGTGTACGTGCTCGCCGCGCTCAGCGCCTTCACCGTGCTCCAGCGCATCCTCTACGTGCGCAAGCAGCTGAGCCTCCCCGCCGCCACCGAGGGGTGAGGTCGGCGGCGTGAGCGCCGCCGATCACCGGCCGAGCAGCTTCGGGGGGCGGGGTGCCCGGAGGCGGATCCTCTCCGCCGCCCGCCACCTCTTTCACCAGCACGGCATCAACGCCACCGGAGTGGCGGAGCTGTGCGCGGCCGCACACGTGTCCAAGCGGACGCTGTACCAGCACTTCGCGGGCAAGGACGAGCTCGTGGCGGAGTACCTGGCGGAGGTCGCGGCCGATCCCGCATACGCGCCCACCGCGATCCTGACCCGGAGCGACCTCGCACCGCGCGCTCGGCTGCTCGAGCTCTACGGCACGCTGGCCGTCGGCACGCGCCCCCTGCGTGGCTGCCCGTTCGTCAACGCGGGCATCGAGCTCACCGACCCATCCCACCCCGGGCGCCGTGTGGCCGCCGGCTACAAGCGTGAATTCGCCGGACGGCTGGCGGCGCTCGCGCGGACGGCCGGCGCCCGCAACGCCGAGCGGATGGGCCAGCGACTCGCGCTGCTCTACGACGGCGCGGCGGCGCAGGTCGCTCTCTACGACGATCCGGCCCCCGCCGCCGAGGCGCAGGCCCAGGCGGCCGCGCTGCTCAGCGCCGCTATGGACTAAACCTATGAGTTTACTGCTGCTGGGTTGGGCGGACGCTATGCACCCTCGTGTGAACCGATCGGTGTACTTCTGCGGTGTAACGTGGCGCGCCCCACGGCGTACATCTGACGATGCCCGCCGACGACGAGCGGGCCCGCAAACTCCGAGAAGGGACAGGCTTTCGTGAGCACCACCAACGGCTCCGCCAACGGCGCCGCCCGCCACCAGCACGAGAAGGTGCGCGTGGCCATCATCGGCGTCGGCAACTGCGCGAGCTCCTTCGTCCAGGGCGTCCAGTACTACAGGGACGCGGACCCGACGGCGCAGGTGCCCGGGCTCATGCACGTCGACCTCGGCGGCTATCACGTGCGCGACATCGAGTTCTCCGCCGCCTTCGACATCGACGCCGACAAGGTCGGCAAGGACCTGAGCGAGGCGATCTTCGCCGGCCAGAACAACACGCTCAAGCTGGGCGATGATGTGCCCAAGCTCGGTGTCGAGGTCATGCGCGGCATGACCCACGACGGCCTCGGGCGCTACCTCAAGGAGAAGATCACCAAGGCCCCGGGGCCGACCGCCGACATCGTCGAGGTGCTCAAGGACACGCGCACCGACGTCGTCGTCTCCTATCTGCCGGTCGGCTCCGAGCAGGCCACCAAGTGGTATGTCGAGCAGATCCTCGAGGCGGGCTGCGGCTTTGTGAACTGCATTCCCGTGTTCATCGCGCGCGAGGACTACTGGAACAAGCGCTTCAAGAAGGCCGGCCTGCCGATCATCGGCGACGACATCAAGTCCCAGGTGGGCGCGACGATCGTGCACCGCGCGCTGGCCCGGCTGTTCCACGATCGCGGCGTCAAGCTGATGCGCACCTCACAGCTCAACGTCGGCGGCAACATGGACTTCTACAACATGCTCGAGCGCGATCGCCTGGAGTCCAAGAAGATCTCCAAGACCAACGCGGTGACCTCGATCATGGGCCACGAGCTGCCCGCCGACGACGTCCATGTCGGCCCCTCTGACTACGTGCCGTGGCTGACCGACCGCAAGTGGGCCCACATCCGCCTCGAGGGCCAGGCCTTCGGCGACGTGCCGCTCACCGCCGAGCTCAAGCTGGAGGTGTGGGACTCCCCCAACTCGGCGGGCATCGTCACCGACGCGGTGCGCTGCTGCAAGCTGGCGCTCAACAACGGACTCGCCGGCCAGCTCGACGGGCCCAGCTCCTACCTGATGAAGAGCCCGATGCACCAGCGACCGGACTCCGAGGCGCAGGAGATGACCGAGGCCTTCATCGCCAAGTACTCGCGCAAGCCGCTCCCCGCGGCGGCCAAGGCCAAGAGCAAGGCAAAGGCCACCGCCGCGGCCTAGCATCAGATCGCCCGCTGCAGCGCGGGGGCGAGGTCCCCGCGCCGGCGGACGATGACGTCGTCGAGGCCGAGCCACGCCGCGGTCAGGCGCAGCTCGGCCGCCAGCTCGGCGGCGACGTGCTCCGGATCGGCGTGGTCCTCGGCGAACGCCGCCTGGACGCGCAGCGAGCCGGCCTGCCGGTCGGATTTCAGATCGACCCTCGCCACCAGCGTGTCGCCGAGCAGGAAGGGCAGCACGTAGTAGCCGTGCACGCGCTTGGCCGCCGGCACGTAGATCTCGATGCGATAGCGAAAGCCGAAGAGCCGCTCGGCCCGGGGCCGGAACCAGATCAGCGAGTCAAACGGCGACAGGAGCGCGCGCGCCTCGAGTCGCCGCGGGCGACGCGCCGCCGGCCATAGGTAGGCGAGTGCGTCCCAGCCCTCCACCGCCACCTCGGTCAGCTCGCCGGCGGCCAACAGCTCGGCCACCCGCGCCTTGGAGTCGGCGCGGGGCAGGCGGAAGTAGTCGCCCAGGTCGGGCTCGGTGCCCACGCCGAGCGCGGCGGCGGCGATCCGGATCAGCTCACGCTGGGCCTCGGCGGCGGGGGGAGTGGCGGCGGCGAGGACCTCGGCGGGCAGCACCCGCTCGGGCAGGTCGTAGAGTCGCTCGAAGTTGACCCGCCCGGCGGCGGCCACCTGGCCGGTGAAGAACAGATACTCGAGCGCCACCTTGCCGTCGTGCCAGTTCCACATGTGCCCGGGCCGCGGATCGGGGCGCGGGATCCCGGTGGCGCTGGCGCGGATGGGTCCCCGCTCCACGACGAGCTCGAGCGTGTCGGCCACGAGGTCGGGGCGCTCGCGGATGACCCGGCTGATCGACCCCCAGGCCTCGCCGTCCACGGCCGCCATCCGCCAGCGGAACAGAGGATGGTTCTCGACGGGGATGAGCGAGGCCTCGTGGGCCCAGTACTCGACCAGTCGCCGCACCGGGCGGCGGGCGTCGTGAGCGGCGAGGCGGTCCAGCAGCGACCGGTCGTACGGGCCGAGCCGCGAGAACACGGGCATGTAGTGCGCGCGGCTGAACACGTTGACCGAGTCCAGCTGCAGCACCCCGAGCCGGGCCACGAGCTCGCGGATCTGCCTCGTCCCCGGGGGCGTGGCCGGGCGCGGGTGCCCGAACCCCTGGGCGGCCAGGGCGATGCGGCGCGCCGCCGCGGCGGTCAGCCTCTGCGCTTGGCGGGACACCGGCGGGACTGTGCCGGATGCCGCGGCCAGATGCGGTCCGCGGGCCGGACGCGGCGCCGCGCTACATCGAGCGCAGCGCCGGCAGCAGCTCGCGCTCGGCCCACTCGATGAAGGCGTCCTGGTGGTCCGAGCCGATCTGGACGAGGGCGACCTCGTCGAACCCGGCGTCGATGAACGGCTTGATCTTCTCCACGTGCTCGTCGACATCGGGGCCGCAGCCGAGCGCCTCGGCGACCTGGTCGGGCGTCACGAATTGGGTGGCGGAGTCAAACGACTCGGGGTTGGGCAGGTCGGCGTTGACCTTCCAGCCGAGGCCGAACCAGCGGAACTGCTCGTGCGCGCGCTGGACGGCCGCGTCTCGGTCTGGGTCGTAGGCGAGCGCGATCTGCCCCACCTTCGGCTTGCCCTGCCCCCCTGCGCTCTCGAACATCTGCACGAGCTCGGCCTTGGGCTCGACCGCCACCATGATGTCGGCCTTGTGGCCGGCCAGCCGGCAGGAGCTCTCCCCCGACACCGCAACGCCGATGGGCACGCGCTCGGTCGGAAGGTCCCACAGCCTGGCCTGCTCGACGTCGAAGTGGCGTCCGCGATAGTTCACGCGGCCATCGTCGGCGTCAAACAGCGCCGCGATGAGATCGACGGCCTCCGACAGCATCTCGTGGCGCACCCCCACCGCGGGCCAGCCGCCTCCCACCACGTGCTCGTTGAGGTTCTCGCCGGCGCCCAGGCCCAACCGGAAGCGGTTGCCCGAGAGGATCTGGACGGTGGCCGCCTTCTGGGCGACCACCGCCGGGTGGTAGCGCCGGGTGGGACAGGTCACGTAGGTCATCAGCCCGATCGTGCTCGTCGCCTGAGCGGCGGCGCCGAGGATGGACCACGCGTATCCCGAGTGGCCCTGCTCCTCGAGCCAGGGCTGGTAGTGGTCTGAGATCACGGAGAAGTCGAACCCCGACGCCTCCGCCTTCTGGAGATCGCGCACGAGCTGGTCCGGAGGCGACTGCTCGCACATCATCGTGTAGCCGAATCTGCTCATTGCCGACCGTTACCCGCGGGCCCTGGACATACACATGCGGGCTCCGGCCAGGCGGGCGCGGTCAATAACATGTGTGCCGTGCCCGCGCCCCAGCGACTGGCCGTCGCGCAGGTGACCCCGTTTGCGTGGGAGGCGGCCAACGAGGTCAACGAGTACGTGGCTCGGGTCTCCGACGAGCTCGCCGGCCGCGGCCACCGCATCCTCATCATCGCGCCGTCGGACTCCGCCGCGCTGGTGAGGGACACGCGCCGGGCGCTGCGCAGCCGACCCGAGACGCTGCTCGAGGACACCGATGGCGCGGTTCGCGTCCTGGGCGTCGGCGAGGTGCTGCCGTTCGCGCCCGCGCGCCGGCGCGCCGCATCGCTGCCGGTCGACGTGGCGCGCACGATCGAGGAGGCGCTGAGCGTCCTTGCCCTGGACGTCGTCAACGTCCACGAGCCGTTCGCGCCCAGCGCGTCGAGCGCGGCCCTGCGCCACTCGCGCGCGCTGAACGTGGGCAGCTTCCACGCGCCCACCGAGCGCGTCCTGTCCACCCAGCTCACCGGGCCCCTGTCGCGTCTGCTGTTCGGGCGCATGGATGCGCGCACCGCCAGCTACGCGGCCACGCGCAACCTGCTGCAGAGCTACTTCGGCGGTGACTACACCGTGATCGGACCCGGCGCCGACGTCGCGCCCGAGCGGGCGCCCGCCGCGATCCCGGAGATCGTGTTGATCGCCACCGAGGAGCGTGCCGCCGTGCGGACGTTCCTGCGGGCGCTGCGCGCGCTGCCGCCCGCCCCCGAATGGCACGCCACGGTGTGGTACCCGCGGCCGACCGCTCCGCCCGCGACCCTCACCCGGCTCCTGCGCGAGCGCGTCACGTTCGTCGAGGCCTCTGAGCGTGACGCAGCGGAGCTGCTCCTCAACGCGGACGTCGCCGTCTTCGCCTCCGAGGGCGACCGCGCCACCCCGGGGACGATCGTGCGCGCCCTGGGCGCGGGCGCGGTGCCGGTGGCCTCCCGCCTGCCCGCCTACGAGGAGGCATTGGGCGACGGCGAGTGCGGCTTCATGTTCGAGCCCGGGGAGACCGCCACCCTGGTCGCGCACCTCGAGCGCCTGGTGGCCGAGCCCGACCTGCGCCGCCGGGCCGCGCGCGAGTCAGAGCGGCTGCGCCGGTCGCTGGGATGGGACCGGGTCGCCGGGGAGCTGGAGGCGATCTACCTCGAGCTGGCCAGCCGCCGCCGCGACGGCGCGGTCAATGTGGGGCTGCGGACACGCCTGGCCTCGCGGCCCCTCATCGATGTGGACCTGCACATGCACACCGATCACTCCAACGACTGCGCCACGCCCGTGGAGGTCCTGCTGGCCCAGGCCCGTGCCCGCGGCCTGGGTGCGATCGCCGTCACCGACCACAACGAGATCTCGGGCGCGCTCGACGCCCGCGCCAAGGCCAACGGGGTCAAGGTGATCGTGGGCGAGGAGGTCAAGACCAAGGAGCAGGGCGAGGTCATCGGCCTGTTCATCGAGGAGAAGATCCCGCGCGGCCTGACGCTCCAGGAGACGATCGCCGAGATCAAGCGCCAGGGGGGCATCGTGTACGTCCCGCACCCGTTTGACCGCATGCACGCGGTCCCCGACTACGAGCACCTGCTGCCGGTGATCGACGACGTCGACGCCATCGAGGTGTTCAACCCCCGCATCGCGATCTCCGAGTTCAACGAGGAGGCGGTGCGCTTCGCCGCCAAGTACCGCATCCCGGCGGGCGCCGGATCCGACGCCCATGTTCCCCAGGGCCTGGGCTCGGTCCGGATCCGGATGCGCGACTTCGACGGCCCCGACGAGTTCCTGGAGTCGCTGCGCGACGCCGACATCATCCGCAACCCGGCCAGCCTTCTCTATGTCCAGGCGCTCAAGTTCCTGCAGACCAAAGCGACGCCCGGCGCCGCCCGGCGGGCCCGGCGCGAGCGGCGGGTACGGAGGGCCACCGGCCGCAAGTCCTGATGCAGCCGCAAGGACAAGCCCGCCCTCCGTCCAATCCGACTGGGGTGCCGGCCACCGATGACGAAATCCGAGAGAAGTACCTTGAGCGCGCGATCCGCGAGCTCAACGCATTCGCCCGCCGGCTCGGGGAGTGCTCGCACTGCCCGCGCGGCCAGCTGATGCCGGTTCTCGGGTCCGGTCATCCCCAGGCCGACATCTTCCTCGTCAAGTACGCGGCGAGGCCGTCGGAGGTGGAGGAGGGCGTCGCCTTCTACGGGCGGACCGGCAACGCGCTCATGAAGTCGCTCAAGCGTCTCAACATCGATCCGCTGGCGGTGTACGGCACGCTGTGCGTCAAGTGCCCCGTGGCCGACCCGGCCATGGCCGATCCGGGCTGCATCGGCCGGCTGCTGGAGGAGCTGGCGATCGTCGCACCCAAGATCGTGGTCGTCATGGGCGAGGACGCGCTCGCCGTCGTCAACGAGCTCGAGGTCCCGCTGTCGCGCGACCTGGCGCCCGCGCCCGGAGAGCTGCAGCGGTTCACGCCCTCGATCGAAGCTCTGTTCGTCCCCAACATCGACGAGTCGCTGGACGAGGACGGCGCCAAGCGCGACTTCTGGTCCGCTTTCCGCGTCCTGGGACGGTGGTGGGAGGACCTCCCCCCGTACTAGGCCCCGATCAACCCATCGTGAGGACGATCTTGCCCAGCTTGCCGCCCGCCTTGAAGTGGTCATAGGCGGCGGTCGCCTGGTCGAGCGGATAGGTCTCGGCGACCGGCACCATGACCGTGCCGGCCTCGAACAGGGGCAGCACGGAGCGCTCCATCGCCCGGGCGGTGAGCGCCTTCTGCTCCAGCGGCCGCGCTCGCAGGGTGGAGCCGTAGATCCGCGCGCGCTTCATCATGAGCAGGCCAAGGTTGATCTCGCCGGTGGCGCCGGCGCCCGTGCCGATCACCGCGATCCGGCCGGCGGGAGCCAGGCTCTTGAGGTTGTCCATGAGGTTGGGGGCGCCGACCAGCTCGAGGATCACGTGAAACGGCCCATGCTCGCCGAAGCCCTCGGGCTCGACGACGCGGGCGCCGATCTCGCCGACGCGCCCGCGCAGGTCGGGGTTGCGCACGGTGGCGGTGACGCTCGCGCCGGCGGCCCGCCCGAGCTGAACCGCCGCGCAGCCGACGCCGCCGGCGGCGCCATGGACCAGCAGCCGCTCGCCCACGACCAGTCCGGCCTGGGTGAAGACGGCGTCGTGGGCCGTGGTGAACACCTCCGGGAGGCCGCCCGCCTCGACCCATGACAGGTTGCCTGGCACCGGCATGAGGATCCGCTCGTGGACGACCGCGAGCTCCGCCTGGCCGCCACCCCCGACGATCCCCATCACCCGGTCGCCCACGGCGAAGCGCTCCGCGCCCGGGCCGCGATCGATGACCTCACCGGCCAGCTCGAGGCCCGGGATGTCCTGCGGGGCTCCCGGCGGCGCCGGGTAATGACCGGCGAGCTGATGCATGTCGGCCCCGTTGAGCCCGGCGGCGTGCACCCGCACGAGCACCTCGCCCGCTCCCGGTACGGGGTCGGGACGCTCCTCGACGACGAGCTGCTTGTCCTTGATGGTGACGGCGCGCATCGTGCCCGGTCACGCTACCCGCGGCGCACGAGCTCGGCGACGCATTCGATGTGCGGAGTCTGGGGGAACATGTCGACGGGGCGCACGCGCACCAGCTCATACCCGGCCTCGACGAGCTGCGCGGCGTTGGGCGCGAGCGTCGTCGGGTTGCACGAGACGTAGACGATGCGCGAGGGCGCGGCCTCGATGACGCGCCGCACCACCTTCTGCGAGAGGCCGGCGCGGGGCGGGTCGAGGACGAGCACGTCGGGGCGTCCCGCGCGCTCGGTCAGCTCGCGCAGCGCGAGGCGCACGTCGCCGGCGAAGAAGTGGGCGTTGTCGATCTCGTTGGCGCGCGCGTTGGCCATGGCATCGGAGATGGCCTCGGGCACGAGCTCCAGTCCCCACACCTCGGCGACGCGCGGCGACATGAGCAGGCCGATGGTCCCGATGCCGCAGTACAGGTCATACACACGCTCGAAGCCGACCGGGGCGGCGTACTCGACGGCGACCTGATACAGCCGCTCGGCCATCTCGGTGTTGGTCTGAAAGAACGCGCCGGACGAGATCTCAAAGCGCATGCCGGCCAGCTCCTCCTCGAAGCGATCGGAGCCCATCAGCAGCTCGGTCTCGCCCCCCTGGGTCGTCTCGCCGACGCTGTCCAGGCGCGTCCACAGCAACCCCTCGAGCCCCTCCCCGGCACGGCTGAGGCCATCGCGATCCACCGCGCCCGGGCCGGTCACCAGCCGCACCTGGAGGGCGCCCGTGCGACGTCCCTCGCGCACGACGAGGTTGCGCAGCAAGCCCTCGCCGCTGCGCCGGTCATACGCGGTCAGGCCCTGCGCCCGGCACCACGACACGATCCGCTCGCGCGCGGCGTTGGCCGGCTCGGAGGCGAGCAGGCAATCGGCGATGGGAACGATCTCGTCCCAGCGCCCGGGGGCGTGAAAGCCGCACACGAGCGCGCCCGAGGCGTCGCTGCCGAACGAGTACTCGAGCTTGTTGCGATACCGCCACTGCGACACCGCCGGCACGATCGGCTCGAGCGCGAAGGCGTCAAGCTTGCCGATGCGCCGCAGCGCATCCTGCACCTGCGCCTGCTTGACCTCCAGCTGACGCTCGTAGGACAGCACCTGCCACGGAGCTCCGGGATGATCGGCCAGCGGCTCGATCCGGTCGGGGCTCGGCTCGAGGATCTCAACCGCCCGCGCCTCGGCATAGGCCCGCTTGCGTTTGCCGATGACGGCGCGGACGCGGTCGCCGGGCACCGCGCCGGTGACGAAGACGACGTAGCCCTCGGTACGGGCCACCCCCGCCCCGCCGAACGCCAGCGTGTCGACGGTCAGTTCGAGCTCGTCGCCTCGCTGCGGCCGGCTCGGTGTGCTGGGGACGGTGGACATGGCCCTACACAACTAGCACGCTGGGCCATGGTGCCCACGCCGGCGCGGCAAAGCGCCGGCGTGGAACGGCATGGCCCGCGGCGGGAGGCGTGTGCTCAGGCGAGCGACTTCTCGAGCGCGCCCACCACCGTCTTGCGGTTGGCGTGCTTGCGCTCGTAGGTGAGGACCTTGCGCAGCTCGGGCTTGCGGAGCTCCTTGATCCGGCTCTGCACCTGCGACGCGTTGAGCTCGTCATAGCCGACGATGGGAAACGACGGGCCGACGCCGGCGGCGCGGCGCGCACGGTCGGCGCCGCGCACGATTCGGTCGACGGAGTCCGAGTTGCGCGCGCGCTTGGTGGCGGCGCCGGCGCGACCCATCAGCGCCTCGATCTCCTTGACCAGATCGTTGCTGCCGCCGCGTCCGCGGCGCACGAGATCGGACACGAGGTCGTTGGCGTCCTTGCGAGTCACGCGTCCGCGCGAGGCGGCGTCGTCAAGTGCCTCCTGAATGTGACTGCGCGTGAGCATCACGAGATCGCGCGGCTTGACGACACCCTGGGCCAGCTGATCGGCGACGGACATCACACCGCCGCCGCTGGTGCGACCCGTGCTGGTCCCGGCCGCCTTGGCCCTGGACCTGGTGTTCTTGGCGCCGGCCGTGGCGGCGGTGGCGGTGCCCTTGGCTCCCGCGCGAGCGGACTTGGCGGTGCCGGTGGCGGCGGCGCCGGCCGTCTTCGCGGTGGTGGCGGCAGACCGAGCGGTGGACCGTGCAGCGCGGCTTGTCTTGGCCGCGCCGGACCTGGCCGAGCTGCGCGTCGCCGTCGTCCCGGACTTCGCCTGGGTCGACGTGCGCCCGGCTGCCTTGCGCGCGCTTGTGGCGGTGGACTTGGCGCCGCTGCGCGCAGCGGCCTGCGTGCTCCGCGCACCGGTGCCGCGCGTGCCCGAGCCCGCGCGGTTGCCTCCGGATCGCGACGAGGACGATGAAGTTGAACGACCGGACGACGAACGCTTGGCGGGTGGCATGCCTGAGCTCTGCTCCTTATTGACGTGAGGGCTGCCGCGAATCTACCCCAGTTGCGCACGACGTGCGCGTGACGGGCGCGAGGTTTCAGCTCACGAGGAGCTCGAGCAATGCCTTCTGTGCGTGACGGCGGTTCTCCGCTTGGTCCCAGATGCGCTGGCGATCTCCGTACAGGACCTCTGCAGTGATCTCATCACCGGGGTGCGCGGGCAGGCAATGAAGCGCAATCGCGTGCGGCGCCGCGAGATCGAGCAGGGCGTCGTCGATGCGGTAGGGCGCGAGCGCGCGGCGACGCGCGTCGGCAGAAGCGGGATCGTCACTCATGCTCACCCACACGTCGGTGTACACGGCGTCGGCGCCATGCGCCGCGGCGCGCGGATCACTCGTCAACTCCACTCCCGGCAACGGTTCGAGCTGATAGCCGTCGGGCGCGGCCACGCGCAGGTGAACTCCGGCCAGTGCACCGACGATCGCCAGTGAACGTGCGACGTTGTTGCCATCGCCGACATAGGCCAGTGTCAGTCCCTCCAGTGATCCGAACGCTTCGCGCAGGGTCAGCAGGTCGGCGAGCGCCTGACACGGATGGTGCCGGGCAGTGAGCATGTTGATAACCGGCACGCCGGCATGGCGCGCCAGTTCCTCCGCCTCCTCGTCGGGACCGGTGCGGATCCCGATGGCATGCGCGTTGCGCGACAGGATGTACGCGGTGTCGCGCAGCGACTCGCCGCGACTGAGCTGCAGCTCGCCCGGGCGCAACACCATCGGGTGACCGCCCATCTCGACGATGCCGGCCTCGAATGACGTCCGGGTGCGGGTGGAGGCCGCCTGGAAGATGAGTGCCACCGAGCGCCGCGTCAGCACATCGGAGCTCAGGGGCGCGGCCTTCAGCGCGGCGGCGCGGTCCAGGAGAGCGCTGAGCTCGTCGGGGCGCAGCTCGGCGCCGGTGAGAAAGTGGCGGGGCACGGGCGGCAGTGTACGTTGGGCCGTGTGCACCTGCGCGTCCTCACCTGGAACCTCCTGCACGGCCGCTCGGTGCCGCCCGCCCGGCGCGACCTCTTCGAGGCGTTCGCCGAGGCGCTCGAGGGGTGGGAGTGGGATGTGGCGCTGCTGCAGGAGGTACCGCCGTGGTGGCCCGAGCCGCTGGGCCGGCATCTGCGCGCGGAGTACCGGCAGGCGCTCACCTCGCGCAACGCCGTGCCGCGGCTGCGCCGCGCGCTGACGCGACGCTGGCCCGACGTCATGAAGTCGCAGGGCGGCGGGGCCAACGCGATCCTCGTCCGCCGCGACCGGGTCGTGCGCGACCGCGTCCAGCAGTTGTGTCGCCGCCCCGAACGGCGTGTCGCGCACGGGGTGCTGCTCGGGTGCGGAGTCTGGGTCGTCAACCTGCACGCCACCGCTCACGACACCGCGGCAGCGCAGCGTGACGGCGCGACGGCGGCAGACGCCGCGCGGGCCTGGGCCGCCGGTGGGCCGGTGGTCCTGGGCGGGGACTTCAACCTGCGCGATCCGCGGTGGCCGGGCTTTGAGCGAGTGGCCGGCCACGACGTGGATCACATCTTCATCGCGGGCGGCCTGGCGGCCGCCGGGGCCGCCGAGGTGCCCGACCGCGGGGCGCTGTCCGATCACGCGCCGGTGGCGGCGGACGTCTGCCTGAGCATCGGCGAGACCGGGCACGGCGCGGACGTATGATGGGAGCTCCACCCGGATCGGAGGACAGCCGCATGTCACAACTCATCCGTATGGACCGGACCGGACACACGGTGCTGGCGCGCTGGAGTCCGGACGACCTCGCCGGGACCGAGGCGGCCCGGGCCGCGCTCCAGGCCGAGCTCGAGCGTGGCTACCTGGCGGTGGCCTCCGAGCCCGACGGGTCCGCCACCGCGGTCCGCGACCTCCCCCTCGAGGCCGAGCTCGTCTTCCTGCGCCGCCCGATCGCCGGAGGGTGATGGACAGCGCGCTGGGCGACCTGCCGGTCTCGGGGGCGCTGCCCGAGCTGCGCAACGTCCACTGGCGCCGTCGCGTCGACGAGTCCGCGCTGCGACGCGCCGATCGTCTCTGGACCCTGAGCACCGTCGCTCACGAGGTGCCGTTCCTGATCACTGCGGCCGTGCTGCCGCTGCTCGCGCCGGTGCTGGCGATCGTGTCCGTGTTCGCGCTGCTCTTCGCGTGGGTGATCCCCGCGCTCTATGCCGCGCGGGGCGCGGGCGTGATGCGCCCGCCGCGCCGGCGCCCGGGCATGAGCCTCCCGGCCGAGGAGCGCGCGCTCGGTCTGCTCGGCGATCTCGTCGGCCACGACGCCCGGGAGCTGTGCGCCCGCACCGGGCTGGCGGTGGAGCGCGGGCGGTTCGGCGCGTGGGTGGTCGGTCCTGCGGGCGCTCTCCTGGTGCGGCCCGGTGGGCGGCGGGTGCAGTGCTACTGCGTCCGGGTGGCCGACGCCGAGCTGCCCTCGGCCGACCGGGTCGCCCATCTGCTGCTCGCGCTGCGCGCCGACGAGGCCGGCTTCGCCACCGTGGCCAACCTCACCTTCAGCGGCGCCCGCCGCCGGCTGCGCCCGCACCTGGCGCCGCCGGCGCGCGAGGCTCTCAGCCGCGCGCGGCGCGCAGCCCGGGCGTAGCGGGGTCGCTCCGGTCCCGCGCTCCCGCCCCCGCGCCCCCGCGCCCCCGCGCCCCCGCGCCCGGGAGTTTCCCGACACGATCCCGACCGGCGGGGCGATCGGGTCCGGGCCTGCTCGGAAACCGAGCGCCGCCCGACGCGAACCGACCCGCCGCTGGTTGCGCGTCAGCAAACTCCGGGACCGTAGCGGCAGCCTGCGGCGCGCTCAGCCGCGCGCGGCGCGCAGCCCGAAGCCGCGCAGCATGAGCAGCGCCTTCTCCCCCATGGTGCCGCGCGCGGGCAGGACGCCCAGCTGCGTGGCCGCCTCATAGACGTCGAAGAAGCCGCGCACGCGGCGCAGCAGCTCGTGCTGGAGCTCGCAGTAAAAGACGCAGTGCACCACCACGAACCGGTTGGTGGCGGGGAGCCCGGCCAGCGCCGCGCGGTGGGTGCCCAGGACCTTGCACGGTGCGGCCACGAAGCGCTCGTTGGACAGCCGCTCGCCGGTGCGCTCCAGCCGCGCGTCGGGAAAGCCCGCCCACAGCCTGGCGGCGTGCTCGGCCAGCGCATCGAGGCCGTCCAGCGGCTCGCCGGTGAGGGGATCCTCGTACTGGATCCCCGAGGCGCAGACCTCGGCGAAGGCGGCGGGGTCCTTGCCCGACCAGGCCGCCTGCCAGCCGTCGATCAGCTCGTCGGGAGTCACCGCGCGACGCCCTGGACGTCGAAGGCCGGCATGCCTTCCTCCGGCGTCGAGGCCTGGGCGTAGCGCCGGCGCGCGATCCGGCCGGCCCCGTGGGCGAGCCGCCCCGCCTGCACGCCGAGGCTCACGGCTCGCGCCATCGCCGCCGGGTCGTGCGCGCGGGAGATCGCGCTCGCGCAGAGCACGGCGTCGCATCCGTGCTCCATCGCCAGGGCCGCGTCCGACGCGGTGCCGACGCCAGCGTCGAGGATGACCGGCACGCCGGCACGCTCGATGATGATCGACAGGTTGTAGGGGTTGCAGATGCCCATGCCGCTCCCGATCGGCGAGCCCAGGGGCATGACCGCGGCACAGCCAACGTCCTCCAGGCGCCGGGCCAGCACCGGGTCGTCGGTGGTGTAGGGCAGGACGACGAAGCCGGCGTCCACCAGCTCCTCGGCCGCGGCCACCAGCTCGACGGCGTCGGGGAGCAGCGTGCGGTCGTCACCGATGACCTCGAGCTTGATCCAGTCGGTCTGGAACGCCTCGCGCGCGAGTTGGGCGGTGGTCACCGCGTCCCGGGCGGTGAAGCAGCCCGCGGTGTTGGGAAGCACCTGCACGCCCACCTCCTCGAGGACGTCGAGGATCGATCCCCGCGCCGTCGGATCGAGCCGGCGCAGGGCGACGGTGCACAGCTCCGCGCCCGCGGCGCGGCAGGCCTGAGCGAGCAGCTCGTGGTTGGCAAAGCCGCCGGTGCCGAGGATGAGCCGCGAGTCGAACGTGCGGCCGGCGATCTGAAGCTGGTCAGCGGACATGATGTTCATCCTCCTCCAATGGCGGCGACGATCTCCACCAGGGAGCCCTCGCGCAGCTCGGTCTCGGCCCAGCGGCCGCGTGACACCACCTCACCGTCCAGCGCGATGGCGACGCCGCGCGCGCCGGGTGCAACATCGAGCATCTCCACAACGCTCGCGACAGTAGCGCCGGCGCTGAGCTCGCGCGGCCGGCCGTTGACGGTGACCTTCACAGGCCGCTGCCCATCGGCGCGGGAGTGAAGCGCGCGGGCGCGAATGCGTCCGCGTACGGCGACGCCGGTTCGCCGGTCAGGGCGCCGGTCACCAGATCGGCGGTGACGGGCGCCAGCAGGATGCCGCCGCGGCGGTGCCCCGTCGCCCAGTGCAGGCCGTCCACCGAGCCGGGCCCGATCACCGGCAGGTTGTCCGGAGTGCCCGGGCGCAGTCCGGCGGCGAACTCGTCGACCACCAGCTCGGAGATCCCGGGAACGAGCTCGGCGGCATCCCGCAGCAGCTCGAAGGCGGCGCCCGCGGTCACCGTGGTGTCAAAGCCGCGCTCCTCCGAGGTGGCGCCGAGCACGTAGCGCCCGTCGCCGCGAGGGGTGATGTAGGACGGGCCCATCCGGATGATGCGGTGCAGTAGACCGGGGCCCGCCGGGTCGTGCAGGCGCATGATCTGACCCTTGACCGGACGCACGGGGATGC
The DNA here is from genome assembly GCA_036497165.1 of Solirubrobacteraceae bacterium. GTDB lineage: Bacteria > Actinomycetota > Thermoleophilia > Solirubrobacterales > Solirubrobacteraceae > Palsa-465. The sequence goes on along the minus strand of DASXJW010000136.1, from coordinate 4,709 downwards.
GGTCGCGCTCGGGGAGGCCGGCGAGCTGCGGCGACCACACGCCCGCGGCGATCACCACCTGCTCGGCACCGACGGCCGAGCCGTCGCCGAGAAGGACGCCGCGCACGCGGTCACCGCGGACGTCGAGGCCGGCCACCGTCACGTCCTCGCGCACCTTGCCGCCCGCTGCCGTCACGGCGCCGGCCAGCGCCGGCAGGAGCTTGCGGGGGTCGATGGCGTGATCATCGGGGACATCGAGGGCCAGGCGCAGCGCCGGGGCCAGCCCGGGCTCGCGACGCCGCGCCTCGGAGGCGCGCAGACGCTCCACCGCCAGACCAAAGCGGTGGCGCAGGGCCAGCTCGCGCTCCAGGGCCTCGGCCTCGTCGCCGTCGCGCGCCACCAGGAGGGTGCCGCACGGGGTGTAGCCCACATCGCCGACGCCCGAGAGCTCGAGCAGCTCCGCCACGAATCGCGGATACCGCCGTGCGCTGCGCAGTCCCAGCTCCAGCAGGGGCTCCTCCCCGGGCGTGACCTCAGCGACAGGGGCGAGCATGCCGGCGGCGTAGTAGGACGTGCCGCGGCCGACCCGATCGCGCTCGAGCACGACGACGCCCACGCCCCTCTGGGCCGCGCGCCACGCGATCGACAGGCCGATCGCCCCGCCTCCGACAACGACCACATCTGCTGGGACTGGATGCTTGGACAATGAACCTCCCTGCGCCGGCATTACCCGGTCAGGTCCTGACGGTCGGCGGATCGGCGTCCGCCCTCTCAGCCCAACGGTGGGGCTCCCGTATCAAACATCGTAGCGGCTCGAGGGTGGCAGACTGAGGGGGTGCCCGACCTGCGTCACGCCATCTCGGCCGCCAAGCTGTACCTCGTCTGCGACGCCCGCCCCGACGCGTTCCTCGAGCGGGCGCTGCGCGGCGGCGTGGACGTCGTGCAACTGCGGATCAAGGACGCCGCCGACGGAGAGCTCGTGGGCGTGGCCCGGCGCATCCGCGCGCTCTGCGCCCCCCGGGGGGTTCCCCTCATCCTCAACGACCGCCCCGACTTGGTGGCCGAGTCCGGCGCCGACGGCGTTCACGTGGGCCAGGACGACATGTCCGTGGCCCAGGCGCGCGAGCTCGTCGGCCCCGATCGTCTCATCGGCCTCTCCACCCATTCACCGGCCCAGATCGACACGGCGGCCGGCGAGCCCGAGGTGGACTACATCGGCGTGGGGCCGGTGCACAGTACGCCCACCAAGCCGGGCCGCCCCGCGGTCGGACTGGACCTCGTGCGCTACGCCGCGGTCAATGCCGCCACGCCGTTCTTCGCCATCGGCGGCATCGACGTAGGCAACGTGGCGGCGGTCCGCGGCGCGGGTGCCATCCGCATCGCAGTGGTGCGGGCCATCACTGACGCCGCGGACCCCGAGGCGGCGGCGCGCGCGCTGCGCTCCGGGAGCGAGGCCGGCGTTGGCGCAACGTAGCCGCAAGCGGGGGCGGCGGGGCAAGCCCACCGCGCGGGCGAGCGCGCCCGCCACGCCGACGGTGGCCGCGCGATCCCCCGCCAAGGTCACGGCGCCCCCGCCCGCAAAGCCCCCACGCACCCAGTGGTTCGCCCCCAGCGTCGAGGAGGTGAGCCGCTCTCAGCGTCGCGACGCCGAGGCGCGCGCCAACCTCGAGCCGCTGGCGCCCGGTGAGCGCCCGATGGCGATCCGCGTCTCCGCGGTGCTCGCGGGGCTCCTCGGCCTCGCCAACCTCGTGGCGTGGCTGGCCGGTGACAAGATCGGCGGCAAGCATCCGGCGGCGGGGGGCATCCTGCTCTTCTCCGGCGTCATGCTGGTCTGCGCGCTCGGCCTCTGGCGCATGTGGTACGGCGCTGTGCTGGGCTTCATGGCGCTGCTGGCGATCATCGGAACCCTGTTCTCGCTGTACCTGGTCGAGGCCAGCAATGCCCTGGGCTTCATCGTGGCGCCGATCATCATCGCGGGCGCGGGCTATCTATTCTTCAAGCTCGTCCGCGTGCTCAGCCGGATCCAGATGCCGCAGCGCCCGGGCGGCTGAGCCCCGCGGGCGGGACGGCCCACCGGGACGTCCCTGAGACACCCACTGGGATAGGCTCGTATCAATGCCTGAATCCAGTTACGACTGCGTGGTCATCGGCTCGGGGCCCGGTGGCTATGTCACCGCCATCCGCGCCGCTCAGCTCGGGATGAAGACCGCCGTGGTCGAGAAGGACCGTGTCGGCGGGCGCTGCCTCAACTACGCCTGCATTCCTGCCAAGGCCGTGCTGCGCGTCGCCGACGTGCTGTCCGAGATCCGCGAGGCGAGCGAGTTCGGGATCAAGGTGTCTGACCCGGAGATCGACTACGCGGGCGTCTCGGAACGGCGCAACAAGGTGGTCTCGACGCTCACCGGCGGGGTCGGCGGGCTGCTCAAGAAGAACAAGGTCGACGTCATCGAGGGGGAGGGCACCCTGACCGGGAAGGGCACGCTCAGCGTCGGCGGCCAGGAGATCTCGGCCAAGACGATCGTCCTCGCCACCGGCTCGGTCAAGCGGCCGATCCCGGGCGCGACCTTCGGCGGGCGCGTCATCGGCACCGAGGAGGCATGGGCCCTGGACGAGCTCCCCGGGTCGATGGCGGTCGTCGGCGCCGGGGCCTCGGGGTCCGAGATCGCCTCGGGCTACGCCCGCCTGGGCGTCGAGGTGACGCTGTTCGAGGCGCTCGACCGCGTCCTCCCGACCGAGGACGCCGACATCTCCAAGCTCGCGGAGCGCGGCTTCAAGCGCCAGGGCATCACCGTGCACACCAACACGCTGGTCACGGACATCGCGTCGGCGGCGAGCAGTGTCACCTTCAAGCACGGCGACGACGCCGGCGAGGTGGACTGGCTCGTGATCGCCGCGGGGCGCGGCCCCGACGTCGAGGCGCTCGGCCTGGACGCCGCGGGGGTCAAGCTCGCCGACAATGGCCTCGTCGAGGTCGACGGCGCGATGCACACGAGCGCGGAGGGCATCTACGCCATCGGCGATCTCGTCCCCGGTCCGGCGCTCGCCCACAAGGCGTCTGACGAGGGCGTCATCGCCGTCGAGGACGCCGCCGGGATGACCACTCACCCGATCGAGTACATCGACATCCCGCGTGCCACCTTCTGCACCCCGAACGTGGCCAGCTTCGGGCTGACCGAGGCGCAGGCGCGCGACCAGGGTTACGACGTCGTGGTCGGGAAGGTCCAGTACGGCGCGGTGGGCGCCGGCACCGTCTACGGCGACCGGACCGGCCTGGTCAAGATCGTGGGCGAGACGAAGTACGGCGAGCTGCTGGGCGGCCACATCATCGGCGCCAAGGCAACCGAGCTGATCCAGGAACTGGTTAACGCTCGGGCACTGGAGGGCGGCTATCCCGAGGTGGCGCGCCTCATCCACGGGCATCCGACGATGTCCGAGGCGGTCATGGAAGCCGCTCGCGCCGCCGACGGCTGGCTGATCCACGGGTAGCTGCGGCCCGCGCGTGGCGTCGGAGCCCGCACAGCCCGTCTTCTACTACGACCTGGGCGACCCCGGCTGCTACATGACGGCCGAGCGGATCATGGCCGCGCTTCCTGTGGTCCCCGAATGGGAGCCGGTCCACGGCCCGGACCTCGGCTGGACGCCCCCCGAGCCCGACGCCGACGCGCTGGCGCAGGCTATCGCCGGCCACGACCTGCAGCCGCTGCGCCTGCCGGCCGCGTGGCCGCCCGACTCAGAGCTGGCGATGCGCGTGGCCACCTACGCCAAGGGCGGGGGCCGCGCGGTGGCCTTCTCGCTGGCGGCATTCCGGCAGGTGTTCGCCGGCGGGCGCGATCTCGGCGACGAGGGCACGGTCCTGATCGCCGCCGCCGCGTGCGAGATGCACCCCACCGCCGTGCTCAAGGGGGCGAGCCTGCGCTCGGTCGCCGCCTCGCTGGAGCGCGCCGGCGACCGGGCGCGGCAGGCCGGAGTGTCCGAGCTCCCCGCCATCCAGGTCGGGGCCGACGTGTTCTGCGGCGACGGGGCTCTGGAGCGGGCGGCGGACGCACTGTCCGCCCTGGTGGGTCCGGGAGGCTGACGGGCGGCGGTGAGATGAAGGCCAACCGCGTCTTTCACCTCATCGTCACTCGCGGAGGCCGCGAGCCGGCGTTCATGGCCGACCGGCGACGGGTGGACCGGATCGAGGTGGTGTCAGTCGATGACGGGGAGTTGCTGCTCTACTGGGAGCTGCCCGCCAAGGACGCGACGAAGCTGCTGCGCCAGCTGCGCACCGACCTGGCCGGGCTGGAGGCCGAGGAGTTCCTGGCCCTGTGGGAGGGCTCCGACGCCTAGCGGCGCCACGATATGTTGGATCGATCGTGGACGCCGCCGGCACACCCGCACCCTCGGCCAACGTCGCCGCGGCGTCGCTCAAGGGCAAGACCACCGTCGAGGAGCCCGAGCGCGCCGGCCGGGCCATCGCGCGGCGTAGCGCCGAGATCCGCGCCACCATCCCGGACCTCGAGCTGTCCATGGACGCGGATGCCGGCGCGCTGCTGGGCCGCGCCGAGGCGGAGGGCTGCACCACCGCCGCGCTGCTCGTCGCAGCCTGCGCCGGCGCCCTGCGCGCGTTCCCGCGCGTGAACGGCGCCTACCGCGACGGCCGCTACGAGCTCTACTCGCGCGTCAACGTGGGCGTGGTCACCCAGATCGCGGAGGGGCCGGTGACGGCGACGGTGCTCGACGCCGACGCC